>NZ_ANBF01000234.1 GCF_000341025.1 Nocardiopsis salina YIM 90010
ACCCCGCCACAAGAACGACCTGCCGCCGCTCGTCGCACCGACGCCGTACCGCCCCGCCGGTTCCGCCCTCCACAAGCCCGGAACCCGATACCACCTGGGGATCCTCCGGCAGTCATGGCACCTGCGACTTCGGACGGACGCGCCGAATGTGGAAGGATTTCTACGTGACTGAAGAGTTCCGATCCGCCTTCCAACGGGTGCTCGACACCGCCGCCGCCCAGGCCCCGGACTTCCCGGAGGCCGTGCACGACGTGTTCCGCCTCTCCACGCAGGTGCCGCACGAGGAGCTGGGCCACGCGATGGAGGCCCTCGCCCCCGTGCTCAGCGACTGCGAACAGGCCGCCGGCATCGCCGCGGACCTGTCCGTGCTGGCCGGCGCCCTCGTGGAGAACGGCGCCCCCGCGGGCCAGGTCGGTCTGGAGGTCCTGCGCCAGCTCGGCAGTTACGGGCAGGCCGCCGTCGCCTTCATGCACGCCTGGGACAAGACGGGCGGCGGACGCCTGCCCGAGCCCGGTGAGGTGTCCGGCACGGAGGAGAAACGCGTCGAAGAGGTCCTGGGCGAGAACGCGCCCCTGGCCACCATCGGGTGGTGGACGTCCCTGCGTTACGGCCTGGCCGCGAAGGCGATGCTCAGCGACGCAGGGGTGCGCGCGGCCGTGCGCGCGGACGGGGGCGCGCTCGAGGGTCTCACACAGATCGTGCACGCGCTCTCCATCCGCCTGCACGAGTTCGTCGAGCTGGGCGAACTCCTGCGCATGGCCGAGGTGGAGTACCTGCTCGTCCTGGACCGCGCGTCGTGGCGCGGGTTCCGTGTACGCGTCGACGGCCTGGGGGACAACTTCCAGCTGCAGACCCTGCTCGCGGACGCGCTCGTCGGCAAGGAGGGCCGCCGCCTTCCCGGCACCCGCCCGGACCCGCGGTGGACGGCTGCGTGCCTGGACGGCGCAGCCGATCCGCTGGCCGACGTGGTCACCGGTGAGTGGGACCTCGTGGGCGGCAACGGCGACTGGGTCGGCAACGACGCGGCCCCGGCCGACATCCCGGTGGTCGACGGGGAGCGGGTCCTGGTGTTGGAGCCGCAGTCGTTGACGTACTCGTGGCGGGCGGGTCGGCGCCATCCGCGTATCCCCGGTTCCCTCGAGGTGGTCGACGAGCTGACCGCGGACGAGGCGACGGCCTGGTGGTCGCGTATGCACCCCGCCGGGTCGGTGCGCCACCCGCAGGCGGCCGGTATCGAACGCGAGGAGGACGGGGATCCGCGCCCGCCGCTGCACTTCGGTGTGGCCGCACATTTCGCCGAGGCCGATCCCGGCCCGAGCTCGAGCCAGTTCGCTGCCCTGCCGCCGGAGCTGACGGACCCGCCGGCCGACCCGGACGCGTTCGGACCGGGTCCCTTCGGCCCGCACACGGTGTCGGAGGAGCTGGACGACGACCCCCCGCTCCCCGAGCCCGTCCCCGCTCCGACGTCCCGATCGGCACCGGAACCCGAGCCCGTCCCGGCTCCGGCGACCCGGTCGACACCGGAACCCGAGCCCCGGGAGACACCCGGCGCCCCGCTCCTCCCGCCCCTTCCCGAGGGCGTGGCGGACAGCTGGTCGTGGGCACCGTCGTGGAAGTGGCCGCCGCCTCCCGGGCAGTGAATCTTCCGGTGCGGTATGACACCTGTCATGGCCCCCGCCCCGCACAACACATGCGCGGGTCGTGACGGCGGTGTCTGTCCCACGCCCCGCACTCGACACCAGGATGGTGGGCATGACGACGGAGAGCACCACCCCCCCGCCCCTCCCGTGACGAGGCCCTGCGCGAGGCCGAGGAGACGTGGAAGGAAGAGGAGAACGAACGCGCCCAGGCCCATGTGCGCAACCTCAAGCCCTGGAGCGGCAAGGCACAGCGGCAGGACAAGATCCTGCTCTGGCTGGCCGTGGGGCTCCCGGCGTTCTTACTGCTCACGATACCGCTGCGCCCTCTCTTCATCGCCGACCACCCGGTGCCGCTGGCCCTGGTCACCGGCAGTTACGCGGCCATCGGTGCGGGTGGCGCGCTCGCGAGCATCGGCCAGGAGACGTTGTGGGTCGTGGTGCTGGCCGGGGTCATCGGCAAGATCAAGATCGACTGGCTGTTCTGGTGGGTGGGCCGCCGCTGGGGGCACGGCATCGTGCGATTCCTGGTGCAGGGTGAGCGGGCCCGGCGCTTCGTCGACCGCATGGAGTCCATGAACCCGTGGGTCATGCGGTTGGTGATCCTGTTCAGTTACCTGCCGGGGGTGCCGGGCGGGATCCCGCACATCATGGCCGGGGTCAGCGGGATGCGGTTGCGCACGTATCTGCTGTTGGACGCCCTGGGAGCGCTGATGGTGACGGCGGCGGTGGCCTGGATCGGTTTCTCGTCGGGGCAGACCGGGGTGGACCTCGTGCTCCTGGTCGACCGGTACGCGACATGGATCATGGTCGCGCTGATCTTCGCGATGGCGATGGTCCCTGGCTACATGGCTTCCCGGGACTCGAAGAAGCGCAGGGCGGCCGCCCTGGCAGCGGCGGCCGAGGCCTACGACGCCGAGACCGAGCGCCTGAACCGAAAGTGACCACCCTGTTGCTGATGGTCACTCGCGGGCCAGGGGTGCCGGACTAGCCTGGGACCGGAAATCCGACACCCCGGGGCCGGCCGGCTGCGCCGGGTGCGTAACGCAGACACTCAAGGAGATCCCGTCATGGGACAGCGACACTTCGATCTGGTGGTCCTCGGCGCTGGGCCGGGTGGGTACGTCGCAGCGATCCGGGCCGCCCAACTGGGGCTGAACACGGCCGTCGTCGAGGAGAAGTACTGGGGCGGGGTCTGCCTCAATGTGGGCTGCATCCCCTCCAAGGCGCTGCTGCGCAACGCCGAGCTCGCGCACCTGTTCCACAACGAGGCCGACACGTTCGGCATCGAGGTCGACGGGTCGGTACGGTTCGACTACGGCAAGGCGCACAGCCGTAGCCGTGAGGTCGCGGACGGCCGGGTCAAGGGCATCCACTTCCTCATGAAGAAGAACAAGATCACCCAGATGAACGGCCGCGGGACGTTCACCGACGACCACACCGTCGAGGTGCGCGGCGAGGACGGGTCCACCGAGACCGTCACGTTCGACAACGCGGTGATCGCGTCGGGCTCCTCCACCAAGCTCCTGCCCGGGACCCAGCTGTCGGACCGGGTCGTCACCTACGAGCAGCAGATTCTCGAGGAGAAACTCCCCGGGAGCATCGTCATCGCGGGTGCGGGCGCGATCGGCGTCGAGTTCGCCTACGTCATGGCCAACTACGGCGTGGACGTCACCGTCGTGGAGTTCCTCGACCGGTTGGTGCCGCTGGAGGACGAGGAGGTCTCCAAGGAGCTCGGCCGATCGTTCAAGAAACTCGGTGTCAAGGTCATGACCTCCACCCGGGTGGAGTCGGTCGAGGACACCGGATCCGGGGTGAAGGTACAGGTCACCACCACCGACGGCGAGTCGCAGACCCTGGAGGCCGACAAGCTGTTGCAGGCCATCGGGTTCTCCCCGAACGTCGAGGGGTTCGGCCTGGAGAGCGCCGGGGTGGAGCTGACCGAGCGCGGCGCCATCGCCATCGACGGCCGGGGCCGGACCAACGTGCCGCACATCTACGCGATCGGCGACGTGACCGCGAAGCTCATGCTGGCGCACACCGCGGAGGCGATGGGCATCGTCGCGTCCGAGACCATCGGGGGTGCGGAGACGCAGGAGATCGACTACCGGTTCATCCCGCGCGCCACCTACTGCCAGCCGCAGATCGCCGCCTTCGGTTACAGCGAGAGCGAGGCGCGCGAGGCCGGGTACGACGTGCAGGTCGCGAAGTTCCCGTTCATGGGCAACGGCAAGGCGCACGGGCTGGGCGACAGCCGCGGGTTCGTCAAGGTGCTCTCGGACGCGCGCTACGGGGAGATCATCGGCGCGCACATGATCGGACCGGACGTCACGGAGCTGCTTCCGGAACTGACACTGGCCCAGCAGTGGGACCTCACGGTGCACGAGGTCGCCCGCAACATCCACGCGCACCCGACGCTGAGCGAGGCGGTCAAGGAGGCCGTGCACGGCCTGGCCGGGCACATGATCAACTTCTGACACGGCCGGGGAGACCGCCCCGGGGCTGCATCACGCGGCCCAGGGCGGTCCCCCGGTACACCCCGGAGTTGCTAAGTTGCGTGTGTCCCCCGCCGGGCAGCTCCCCCGCCCGGGCAGCTTCCTCCCACCCGGCGCCCTCCCGACCCGAAAGCCACCCATGCGACTGATCCCGTCCACCCCCCTGGCGCCCCTGGGCGCGGCCGTCGCCGCCGTCGTCCTCCTCTCCGGCTGCGAGGGGAGCGACCTCGACCTCGACACCGACTTCTTCTCGAGCGAGGAGTCCCCCGACCCCAGCGAGAGTCCCTCCCCCGAGGACGACGAGGAAGGCGGAGAGGACGAGGACGGCGAGGACGAGGAGCAGGCCTCCGGGTACGGCCTCCCGCAGTCGTGCGAGGCCGCCGATGTCACCGGTGCCGCCGGTGCGCTGGCCCCGGGCACCGATCTGTCCGAGGAGAGCGGCGAGATCGACGACATCGACGGCGCCGCACAGGTCGCTTGCACCCTCAGCGGTGGCGGGGCCGGGTCCGGAACGCTCACCGTCGTCTTCACCGAGGGCGCCGACCCCAGCGCCAACCCCGACGTCATCCAGGTCCCGGGTGACGAGGAGGAGATGAACTGGGACGTGGACATCGACGTGGACGTGGACACCTACCACACCGACGAGTCCGACGACCTGGGCGGCGACCTGGAGTACGTGGGGGCGGTGGACGGTTCCTCCACGCACCTGTACCTGGAGCTGCCGGACGAGTTCTACGTGACCGCGATCGTCACGGGCGCCGACGTCGACCGCGAGGAGCTCGAGCGCGTGGTCCTGCAGGCCGCGGAGAACGCCCGCGGCTGACCCCCGCCGCACACCGAGGGGCCACCGACGGCGTCGGCGGCCCCTCTCGTCCGGCCACGGGGGAGCGGTCCCCGTAGGCGAGTGCTCAGTGTTCGACCGGGATCTCCTCGAACTCACCGAACGGGCCGGCGCGCAGGTTCATCTCCTCGACGTCCACAGCCGGTGCGGGGAAGACCGCGACCAGCTCGTAGGTGTTGCCGGGCTGGAGCATGTGGACCTCCTCCGCGAAGCTGCTGTAACGCCCCTCGCCGAAGTCCATCTGCGCCACGTACCGGGTCAGCCCGCTGTCGGGCTCGGCGAGCTGGAACCCGCCCAGCGTGCCCTTGTTGAACTGCTCGGGGCCGCCTGCGATGTTCTCCGAACCACCCAGTTCCGGCACGGTCGGCTCGTCGGTGGTGTTGGTCAGCGTGTACGTGCCGATCACGTAGGCGCCGTCGCGCCGCAGCGGGTGGATCTCCAGTTCCACGCCATCGGCCTCGCCCTCGTCGACCACGGGGCCGGGGTCGTCGCTGTAGGGCGCCGGCCAGGTGACGTTGCGCTGGGCGGCGCCGAGGCCGTCGTCGTCGTAGGCCTCTTCCTCCGACGTGTCCACGGTGGGGTTGAAGACGTAGGAGAACTCCACACGCCGGTTCCGGGCCCGGGCCTCGTCGTCGTCCGCGCCGCCCTCGCGGGCGACGGGTTCGTTCATGCCGCGGCCCTCGACCTCGAGGTCGTGGTCGGTGCCGAGCTCCTCGGCGAGCAGGTCGCGCACGCTCTCGGCGCGTTCCACCGACAGGTTGTCGTTGTAGGCGTCGTCGCCGATGCCGTCGGTGTGGCCGATGACGGTGATGGTCGGCTCGTCGGGGTCGACGTTCTGCGCGAGGGTCGTGGCGGCGCGGCGCACGACGTCCTCGGCGTCCCCTGTCAGGTCCGAACGGTCGAACTCGAACATCACGTCGGAGTGCAGGGAGATGATCTCCCGGTCGCCGTCGCGGGTGGTGGAGGCGACGTCGGAGTCGACGAAGCTCTGCACCCAGCCGTCGTCGGCCAGGGCATCGTCGTCCGGCGGACGGTTGGCGAAGGTGATGTTCTCGCCGCCCGCAGGGGGGCTGTCGGGGGTGAGGTGGTCGTCGGCGTTGGGGTTGTCGGGGGCGGGGGTCTCCTCGTCCACGTCCTGGACGGGGATGCCGGTCATCGCGCCGAGGCCGCTGCCGACGAAGGTGACCTGCTCGACGCTGTCGGGCAGGCGGGGGAAGTAGCGGATGAACTCGTTGGTGACGCCGTCGTGCACCGGGTACAGGCCGTCGCCGTTGGGGCTCTCCGATCCGTACTTGAGGCCCTCGTCGTCGAGGAACTGCCGGTACACGCGACCGGACATGGGGTCGACCAGGGTGTGCGCCATGCTCAGGTTGCGGTTGGCGCCGGCGAAGTCGTCGTCGTAGGTGACCTCGTACCGCATGACCGTGTAGTCGTCGGTGCGCTCCAGGGAGGTGACGGAGAAGGTCGTCTCGACGTCCTGTCCGGTGTCCTGGAAGATCCGGCCCTCGCGTTCGTAGGGGAAATCCTCCCTGACCGTCGGCGGGCCGTCTTCGAAGGTGTCCGACCACCAGTCCGAGACCGCGGTGCAACCGGTCAGCAGGAGGCTGCCCGAGACCATCAGCGCGACCACTGCGAGGGGCGTCTTCCGCGCCATGTGGGGGAACTCCGATCGTGTCTGAGGACGTACCTGCCATATCCTCCTGCACTCGCGCACGGGACCGGAACACGGCAGCGCCCCACCCGCCGCCACAAGCGCGGCACCGCACCATGAGCACGACAAGACGGGCGCTCCGACCAGGCAGGAGGCCGCCGACCCGGGGGCCGTCCGCGGTCCGCTGAAAAAAGTTCGGGATCGGACCCATCCGCCCCGCCCGGTGCCGCGAATACCTCATGTGAGCACAGAGACACGCGAGAGCGCACCCCAGGCACCCGGGCGGACCACCGCCACGGGGATCGCCGTCGGGCTGCTCACCGTCGGGGCGGCCCTGGCGGCCGCCGAACCGACCGCCGCCCTGGCCCGTACGGCACCCCCGGTGGTCGCCGTCGGGGACGCCCTGGTGGACAACAGCCCCCCGGCCGCGATGGAGCTTGCCATCGAGCTGTTCGGCACCGCCGACAAGCTCGTGCTGATGGCGGGTGTCGTGGTCGTACTGGTGGCTGCGGGTGCGGTTCTCGGTGTCGTGTCCCTGCGGCGGCCTCCGGCGGCGTTCGCCGGGCTGTTCCTGTTCGGCGCCGCAGGGATGCTCGCACTGTTCCTCCGCCGTGACGACGACGCCTGGGCCGTCCTGCCCGTCGTCGTCGCCGTGGCGGCGGGGGCCGCGGCCCTCGGGTTGCTCCTTCGGAGCCTGCCCGGGGCGTCGCGGGGCCGGGAGAGGAGAGAGCCGGGGAAACCGTCGGGGCCCGGGGCGAATGTGCCCGCCCCGGGACCGGCACGAGGGCAGGGAAGGCGTGGTTTCGCCCTCACCGCGGCCGGTGTGCTGGCCGCGTCCGGTTCCGCAGGGGTCCTCGGCCGTTGGCTCCCGTCGGTCCTGGAGGGGCCCGGATCGCGTGAGTCCCTCTCCCTCCCGGCCGCCCGGCACCCGTTGCCCGCCCTGCCCCGGGGTGTGGACCTCCGGGTTCCGGGGCTGTCCAGTTTCACCACCCCCAACCAGGACTTCTACCGCATCGACACGGCCCTGACCGTTCCGAGGCTCGACTCCACCCAATGGACACTCCGTGTGCACGGCATGGTCGACCGTCCCTTCGAGATCGACATGGACGAGCTGCTTTCGATGCCCCTCCAGGAAGCCGACATCACACTCACGTGCGTCTCGAACGAGATCGGGGGCGACCTGGTCGGCAACACCCGCTGGCTCGGGTTCCCGCTGGCCGAGCTGCTGCGCCGGGCCGGGGTGCAGTCGGGGGCCGACCAGATCCTCAGCACCTCCCAGGACGGCTGGACCTGCGGCACACCCACCGAGACGGTGATGGACGGCCGCGACGCCCTTCTGGCCGTGGGCATGGACGGCGTCCCCCTCCCCCACCGGCACGGTTTCCCCGCGCGCATGGTCGTGCCCGGCCTGTACGGCTACGTCAGTGCCACCAAGTGGGTCACCGACATGAAGCTGACCCGGTTCGCCGACGAAGAGGCGTACTGGGCCCAGCGCGACTGGGGCGTGCGCGCCCCCATCAAGACCATGTCCCGCGTCGACGTGCCGTCCCCCTTGGGGCGGGTGGATTCCGGCGAGGTGACGCTCGCCGGGGTCGCCTGGGCACAGACACGCGGCATCGATGCCGTCGAGGTCCGTGTGAACGACGGCGATTGGCAGGAAGCTGAACTTGCCCGGGTTCCAGGCCTGGACACCTGGGTGCAGTGGATCGCCGAGACCGAGCTGGAGCCGGGCATGCACAGCGCCGAGGTCCGCGCGACCGACGGCACCGGCTTCACCCAACCCGCCGAACGTGTGGACCCGTTGCCCGACGGAGCCACCGGTTGGCACCGGATCCGATTCACGGCCGAGTAGTCGGCGGCCACCCCGAGGCACAGAGCTTCGGGAACGCTGTTCACCGCAGATGAAGGAGATAACGATGATCCGCAAGAGCACACTGACCGTGACCGCCGCCAGTGCCGCCCTGGCCTTCGGCCTCAGCGCCTGTGGCGGCGACATGGGCGACGACGCCGAGGACGCCAACACCGGTGGTACCGAGGAGACCGAAGAGAACGGGATGGAGAACGGCCAGGAGGAGAACGGCGGCGACGAGGCCGCCGCCAACTTCGGCCCCGGCTGTGAAGAGGTGCCCGAGGAGGGTGAAGGCAGCTTCGACGGCATGGCCGAGGAGCCCGTGGCGACCGCCGCATCCAACAACCCGCTGCTGTCCACACTGACGGAGGCGGTCGAGGAGGCCGACCTGGTCGACACGCTGAACTCCGCCGAGGACGTCACGGTCTTCGCACCGACCGACGACGCGTTCGACGCGGTGCCCGACGAGGACCTGGACGCTCTCATGCAGGACCAGGAGCAGCTCACCGAGGTCCTCACCTACCACGTGGTCGAGGGCGTACAGGAGCCCGCCGACCTGGAAGAGGGCACGTTCACCTCGCTCCAGGGCGAGAACGTGACCACCGAGGGCTCCGGCGAGGACTTCACCGTCGACGGCGAGGCCCAGGTCGTCTGCGGCAACGTGCAGACCGCGAACGCCAACGTCTACATCATCGACTCCGTCCTCATGCCGGGTGAGGGCGAGGAAGGCGCCGAGGACGAGGGCGCCGAGGACACCCAGTAAGTTCCGCACCCTGCGGACATGATCGCCCGGGGTGGCCCGTGCGGTGAGGCCGGGTCACCCGGGCCCCCAGGGGCTCAGGCCCCGGGCCCCCACCACGCCGATCAGGAAGAGAACGCATGGACGAGGAAGCCGTGACCCCGCACCGGGTCGGGGCGAAGGCTCATGCGCCCCCCGCCCAGCAGCTCACCGAACTGCTGCGTCTGGTCGCCCGCGGCGACGAGGAGGCCTTCGGGAAGGTGTACGACCTGGTGAGCCCCACCGTCTACGGGCTGGTGCGGCGGGTCCTGCGCGACCCGGCCCAGTCCGAGGAGGTGGCCCAGGAAGTACTCGTCGAGGTGTGGCGCTCCGCCTGCCGGTACGACGAGCGCCGCGGCAGCCCTCAGGCCTGGGTCATGACCCTCGCCCACCGGCGGGCCGTGGACCGGGTCCGCTCCGAGCAGGCGGGGGTCGAGCGTGAACAGCGCGCCGCCACCGCCGAGGGCACGCGCCCCTACGACGAGGTCTCCGAGGAGGTGACCGACCGTATGGAGCGCGAACGTGTGCGGCGGTGCCTGGAGACCCTGACCGAGCTGCAGGGCCAGTCCGTCCACCTGGCCTTCTACGGCGGCTACACCTACCGCGAGGTGGCCCGCCTGCTGTCCACTCCGCTCGGTACCGTCAAGACGAGGATGCGGGACGGCTTGATCCGACTTCGAGACTGCCTGGGGGTGGACTGGTGAGGAGAACACTGAGCCAGGACCAGCACACACTCTCGGGTGCCTATGCCCTGGACGCCCTTCCCCCCGAGGAGAGCGTCCGTTTCGAGGACCACCTCGCCGAGTGCGACGCATGCGTCCAGGAGGTGCGCGGTTTCGCCGAGACCACGGCGCGCCTGGCGTCGGCGGCCGCGAGCCCGCCCCCGGAGGAACTGCGTTCCAAGGTGATGTCGGAGATCTCCCGGACCCGCCAGCTCGCCCCGCCTCCTGCCCGGATCGCCGAACCGCCGCGCCGTTGGGGTTGGGGCACGAGTCTGGCCCTGGCCGCCTGCCTGGTGGTGATCCTGGTGCTGGGCGGGCTCGTCTTCGACCAGGTCCGCCAGGTTCAGGAGCTGCGGGAGAACGAGCGCCAGATCGCCGCGGTGCTCTCCGCCCCGGACGCGGTGACCACCTCCGCCGAGGTGGACGAGGACGTGTCCGCCACGGTGGTGAGCTCACCGAGCACCGGTGATGTCGTCTTCAGCGCCCACGGCCTGCAGGAACTGCAGGACGAGGACTACCAGCTCTGGCTCACCCGCGACGACGGGTCCGTGTACTCGGCCGGTGTGCTGGACGTCGGCGACGGCGGTGAGGTGTCCCCGATGCTCGCCTCGGTCGAGGACCCCGGCACCGAGGGGGTCGCGGTGACCGTGGAGCCCGAGGGCGGCTCCGAACAACCCACGGACGACCCGATGATGGCGATGCCCTTCGACGAGGAGCCCGGCCAGGACTGACCGTCCAGGACGTCACCCCCGTGGCTCAGGCGGGGGTGACGTCCTCGGATCGGGGCAGGTTCCGCATCGTCGGTGTGAGGCTGATCAGCGCGGCCAGGCCCGACACCGCAGCCATCGACAGGAACACCAGCGTGGGCCCGGCCATGTCGAAGACGATGCCGACCGCGAGGATGCCCACCGGCTGGGACACCAGGCACAGGAACGACACCGCTCCCAGGACCCGCCCCTGCATGCCGTCGGGGACGGAGGTGGCGATGTACCCGAAGAAGACGGCGTTGACCGCGGGCACGAACGCGAAGACCGCGCCCACCAACAGCCCGAGACTGAGCACCCCGGGGGTCAGGGCCAGCGCGACCGCGCACACGGGGGCTCCCCAGGCGGCCAGGCGGAAGACCGTGGAGGGCCGCAGGAACCGCACCACGGCTCCGGCGGCGAGGGCACCCACGAGCCCCCCGGAACCGGCCAGGGACACCGTGAGCCCGATGGTGAAGTCGCCCGCGCCCTTGCTCTCCGCGGTCGCGATGATCGCCAGGACCGCCCCGGTGCTGGTGAAGGCCAGGTTGAAGCCGACGATCCACGCCATGAGGGGACGCAGGAGCCGGTTGCGGGCGATCACCCCGAACCCGCCCACGACCCAGGACACCTCCCAGGGGCTCGGGTCCTCGGGCGCGCGGGCCTGCATGGGTCTGCGGATCTGGAGCACGAGCACCGCCGAGACGAGGTAACTGAACGCCTCGGCGACAAAAGGCAAGGCCCGCCCGAGACCGAAGAGGCCGCCGGCGACCGGCGGCCCGAGTGCGGTGGTGGAGAAGAAGCGGATCTGGTTCTGTGCGGCGGCCTCGGCCACCTGGGAAGGTGGGACGAGCTGTTTGACCGCGGCCATCGCGACCGGGTTGGCCACGCCCATGAGCAGGGACGATGACACCGCGACGGCCGACACCACGGGCACCGTCGCGGCGCCGGAGACGACCAGGAGCGCGAACGCGGCCAGCAGCACCAGACGGCCGAAGTCGCAGACGAGCAGGACGAACCGGCGGTCGCACCGGTCGGCGATCGAGCCCCCGACCACGGAGGCGACCATCGCCGCGGTGACCTGGGCGGCGCCGATCGCCCCGGCGTGGGTGGCCGAACCCACCAGGAGCAGCACCAGGAGCGGGTAGGCGACCTCGCCGCTCTCCTTGCCCAGCCCGGCGAAGAACCGGCTCAGCCACAGCGCCTGGAAATCGCGGTTGCGGAGCAGCGGCGGCTCGGTGCCGGGGGCGGCGGGGTGGCGGCGCGGAGCCGTCCAGTGGAAATGGGGTCGCCGTCCGTCCGTGGTCATTGTTGTATCCCCCCGCTGCCCTGGGTGCCGAGACACGGCCGTGAGAGGCCTCGGCACCTCGGCCGCCGCCGACTCACGTGGAGGGGTCACCGGGCACTGAGCGGGAACGGGCCCGGGAGGGGATCCAGGAGGAAGGGGTCCTGGAAGCCATGGCTGAGGGGCGAGACCTGTGCGCCCCATTATGCGCGTGTTGGCCTTCTACGCGAACCTTTGCCGCATCACGTCCGCGCTGTCCTTCCCGGGACCGCCGTTCAGGGACGGGGGCGTGCGAGCCCCTCGGCCGCGGCCTCCACGGTCCACGGGGTGCGTTCGACCCAGGCCACGACCACGGCAACTGCGAGCGATCCGCCGGCCACGAGCACGTAGGACGGAGCCCACGTCCCGGCGAGCTCTCCGAGCAGGCCGAACAGGAGCGGCCCGCCCAGGGCCATGGCGCTGCCGGCGCCCTGGACGAACCCGGAGAGCGCCGCTGCCCCGCCGGGTGTGGTGCTGCGGGTGTTGATCATGGTCATGGTGACGACGAAGAGCCCGCACCCGGTGCCGAGCAGGACCGCCCACAGCGGGGTGAGCTCCGCCGGCCCCAGGGCGATGCCCGCGTAACCGGCGGCAAACCCGAACAGGCCCACGGCCACGATCGGGAAGGTGTTGGCCGAGCGCACCACGAGGGTGGGTGCCACGAGGCCGAAGAGCAGGGCCGTTCCGACCATGAGGGAGACCATCGCACCGGCGTGCGCCTCGGTGCGGCCCGCGTCGGTGAGCAGGCGGGGCAGCCAGGTGAAGAGCGTGAAGACGTTCCAGCTGACCATCCCGAAGAGCAGTGCGGTGCGCCAGGCCATGCCCACGCGCCACACCGGCCGGGCCAGGGCGGGTGCCGGGGGCACGGCCCCTGCGCCGGTCCGGGTACCGACCGCGGTGGGGCCGCGCCACTGGGCGGCCCACAGCACGGCGGCGACCATCGCGACGACGGCCCAGGCGCCGAGCGCGAACCGCCACCCGGCGGCCTCGGCCAGGGGCACGGCAACCAGCGGCGGGAAGAGCGCACCGATGTGGATGGCCACGAGCTGGACGGTGCTCAGCGCGGCCAGGCGGTCGGGGAAGTACTGCTTGATGAGCGGCGGAAGGACCACGTTGCCGAGTGCGGCGCCGGCCAGCGCGACCCCGGTGAGCACCAGGAGCGTCCCGGTGTCGGGCGCGAAGGCGCGCAGCGCCTGGCCGACGGCGGTCACGGACATGCTGAGCACGGCCGTGGCCTCGGGGCCGAGGCGGCGCATGATGGCCGGGGTGACCAGGCCGAACACGGCGAAGGCCACCGGCGGCAGGGTCCCGAACACACCGATGACGGCGGCGCCGAAGCCGAGTTCGCGGCCGACGGTGGTCAGCAGCGGCGACAGCGACGTCACCACCAGGCGCAGGTTCAGTGCCGCGCAGGCGATGGCGGCGAGGACGAGCACGCGTCCCCGCAGGGTCCCCGGTGCGGCGGTGGCCGGCGGGGTGTTCGCGGTGGCGGCCCGTACCGACGGTCGGTCGGTGGCCGCAGCGGAGGAAGGTCTCATGGCGACGACGGACATCCCTGGGTTTCTCGATGCTCCGTTGCATCACGTCGTGGTCGACCGGCGGCGCCGTTGCCTGCCCCGGAAGGATCTCTTCCTGGCGAGCCAAATACGACCTTTTCACCTGAATACTAAATGAGCTCCGGGTGTATACACAAACAACCGTATTTAATACGGATAGAATGGGCCCATGCCTGATCTCGACGAACTTGATACGGCGATCCTGGCCGAACTCCAGTCGGACGCACGGAAGACCAACCGGGACGTGGCGGCCGCGGTCGGCGCCTCACCCACCACGACCCTCGACCGCACCCGCGCACTGCGGGAGAAGGGTGTGATCCGCGGCTCGGTCCTGGACGTGGACCTCGACAGCATCGGACGCCCGGTGCAGGCGCTCATCACCGTGCGCCTCGACCGCCCCTCGCGGGCCCGAATCGAGGACTTCCGTGACTGGGTGTCCTCACTCCCCGAGACCCTCGCGGTCTTCGTCACCTCGGGCCAGGAGGACTTCATCGTGCACGTGGCCCTTCCGGACAACAACAGCCTGTACGCGTTCATGGTCGACCGGCTCACCGAACGCCCCGAGGTCGCCGACGTGCGGGCCTCGATCGTCTACGAGCACCTGCGCAACGACCGTGTGACCCCGGCGAACACCCGGCCCCGGAAGGACTGAGGACGCCGGGGGCGGGTCGGGGCGGCCCGGCGGCAGGTCTCTAGGCTGGCCGGGTCACCCCGCCCGTTCCCGTTCACCCGATTGGCCTCCATGAGCGCACCTGTCGTGGCCGCCGTGCTGGTGGCCGCCCTCCTCCACGCCGCCTGGAACGCCGTCGCCCACTCCATCAGCGACCGGCTGCTCGGTTTCGCCCTCATCGGCCTGGGCGGCATGGCCGGAACCGCTCCCCTGCTGCTGTTCGTCGGCCTGCCGCCCCGTGAGGCCTGGCCGGTGCTGGCCGCCTCGGTCGCCGCCCACCTGGTGTACCTGGGCCTGCTCATGCTCTCCTACCGGACCGGGGAGTTCGGGCAGGTCTACCCCCTGGCCCGCGGTACCGCGCCCTGGGTCGTCGCGCTCATCGGGGCCGTCCTCCTCGGCGAGCGCCTGCCCCCGGACGAGCTCGCCGGCGTCGTGGTGGTCTCGGTCGGCCTCATGACTCTGGTCCTGGCCGGGGGCGTGCCGAGGAAGGAGCACCTGCCGGCGTTGCTGGCCGCCTTCGCCACAGGGCTCGGGATCGCCTCGTACACGGTCATCGACGCCTACGGGGTGCGCCTGACCCAGGACCCGGTCGGTTACATCACCTGGGTGATGCTGCTCCAGGGGCCGGTCTTCTTCCTCGTGGCGCTGGCCCGGAGGCGCGGGAACCTGTGGGGGCAGCTGCGGCCCATCTGGCGCATGGGGCTCCTGGGCGGGGCGATCAGCGCCGCAGCCTACGGGCTCGTGCTGTGGGCTCAGCTGTCGGGGGCCGTCGCCGGTATCGCGGCCCTGCGGGAGACCAGCATCGTCTTCGCGGCGATCCTCGGTGCGATCCTCTTCAAGGAGCGTTTCGGGGCGGTCCGGGTGGCTGCCTCCACGATCGTCGTGGTCGGGGTCCTACTGCTGGCGACGTGAGTCCGCACGGGCCTACCCGCTCGTAGCGCACCGAAGGAGCAGCCCTTAGGGTGTGGCCCGTGACACACTCAACGGTCATCGCGGACACCGAGGAGCGCGCCGCCGTGCGCCGGGTGTGGGAGGACCTCGGGCTCCCCGGACTCGTGGACGTGCACACCCACTTCATGCCGGAGAACGTGCTGCGCAAGGTGTGGGCCTACTTCGACGCCCTGGGCGACGGTGTCTGGCCCATCACCTACCGCGACGACGAGGACAGCCGCGTCGAACGCCTGCGCTCCTTCGGGGTCCGGCGCTTCACCTCGCTGTTCTACCCCCACCGCCCCGGCATGGCCCGCTGGCTCAACGGATGGGCCGCCGACTTCGCCGCCCGTACCCCCGAGTGCCTGCGCGGCGCCACCTTCTACCCCGAACCCGACGCCGGCGACTACACCGAGCAGGCCGTGGCCGATGGTGCACGGGTCTTCAAGGCCCACCTCCAGGTCGGCGCTTACGACCCCCGTGACCCGCACCTGGACCGGGTCTGGGGTGTGCTCGCCGAGTCCGGCGTCCCGGTCGTCGTGCACTGCGGTTCCGGCCCCCTCGCCGGCCCCTTCACCGGGCCGGGCCCCTTCGCCGACGTACTGCGCCGCCACCCGCGGCTGACCGCCGTCGTCGCACACGCCGGGTCACCCGAGTACGGTGCGTTCCTGGACCTCGCCGAACGTCACGAGCGGGTACACCTCGACACCACGATGGTCTTCACCGACTTCACCGAACGCGCAGCGCCCTTCCCGGAGGGCGAGCTGCCCCGGCTGCGCGCGCTCGGTGACCGTGTCCTGCTGGGCACCGACTACCCCAACATCCCCTACCCCTACCTGCACCAACTGCGCGCCCTCACCCGCCTCGGCCTGGGGCGGGACTGGCTGCGTGCGGTGCTGCACGACAACGGCGCCCGCTTGTTCGACCTGCCACCAGCGCGGATGTAGAGAGAAGGCACCATGGAGCTGGCACTGACGCCCCTGGAGTTCGCCCGCCGCACCCGGCGACTGCACCCCCGGCGGGAGGCCGTCGTCGACCGCGGTCTACGGCTGACCTACGAGGAGTTCTTCGACCGCTGCGACCGCTGGTCCTCCGTACTGCAAAGCATGGGAGTGGCCAAGGGCGACCGGGTCGCCTACATCGCCCCCAACACCCACGCGCAGCTCGAGTCGTTCTACGCCGTCCCGCAGCTGGGGGCGGTGCTGGTCCCGGTGAACTTCCGACTCACCGCCGACGATTTCGTCTACATCGTCAACCACTCGGGCGCGAAGGTGTTGTGCGCGCACGCCGACCAGCTCGAAGCCGTCGACAGCGTGCGCGATCAGATGCCCGGCGTCGAGCGGTTCGTGGCTCTGGAGGGCGCCGCGCCGGGGTGGGAGGACTACGAGGCGCTCGTCGCGGAGGCCTCCCCGGACTACACCGCGCCGGAGATCGCCGAGACCGACCTGCTCACCATCAACTACACGTCGGGGACCACCGCCCGCCCCAAGGGTGTGATGGTCACGCACCGCAACGCGTACATGAACTCCGTGGGCACGTTGTTGCACCTGCGCATGGACGTCGGCGACCGGTACCTGTGGACGCTCCCGATGTTCCACGCCAACGGGTGGACCTACACCTGGACCGTCACCGCCGTCGGCGCCACGCACGTGTGCCTGCCTGCGATGGACCCGACCCGGGCGTTCGAGCTGATCCGCGAGGAACAGGTGAGCTGGCTGTGCGCGGCGCCGACCGTGCTCATCATGCTCGCCAACGCCTCCGAGGAGCAGCGCGGCGAGGTGCCTCCGGGCGTGCACGTGGTGACGGCCGGGGCGTCCCCCGCCGCCGACACCATCGAACGGTTGGAGGACGGCTTCGGCTGGACCGTCACCCACGTGTACGGCCTGACCGAGACGGCCCCGTTCATCACCGTGTGCGAACCCAGGCCCGAGCACCGGGGGCTGGACGCCGGGGAACGCGGGACCCTCAAGGCCCGCCAGGGGGTCGAGCTCATCACGTCGGGTGAACTGCTCGTGATCGGAGACGACGGCGCGGAGGTGCCGTGGGACGGCGAGACCGTCGGGCAGATCACGGTGCGCGGCAACGTCGTCATGGCCGGGTACTACAACGACCCGGAGGCGACCGAGAAGGCGATGGGCAACGGATGGTTCCGCACCGGTGACGCCGCTGTCGTGTACCCGGACGGGTACGCGGAGATCCAGGACCGGATCAAGGACGTGATCATCTCGGGCGGGGAGAACATCTCGTCCGTCGAGGTCGAGGGGGTGCTGCTGCGCCACCCGGCGGTCCTGGAGGTCGCCGTGGTCGGGGTGCCCCACGAGCGGTGGGGTGAGACACCGCGCGCGAACGTGGTGCTGCACGACGGGGAGTCCGCGACGGAGAAGGAGATCATCGCCTTCGCCCGGGACAACCTCGCGCACTTCAAGGCGCCCACGCAGGTGGAGTTCGTGGAGCAGCTGCCCAAGACCGCGACGGGCAAGATCCAGAAGTTCGTGCTCCGCGGGGGCGCCTCCGCCGTCACTCGGCAGTAGGCTCCGGGACCCGGACGACGCGCCCCCGGAGTCAGGGGATTCCGGGGGCGCCGGTGACGGGTAAGGAGCACCGAGGGGAGGCAACCATGGACGACCAGCAGCTCTTCGACGAGCTCGTGCGCAGGCTCAACACGGAAAACGGATCGGCCGAGTACTCGCCCGAGCAGGGCGGGATCCTGTTGCACCGTTTCCAGGGCCAGGAGCACGATCCGCCGTTCGTCCTCCACGTGAGGCCGGATACCTTGCGCGGTCACCTGCGCACGTTCGGCGATCTGGGCGAGCTCTTCCCGGACGTCGACCACGACGTCGCAGCCCTCCAGATGTTCCTCGTCCACGTCGTGGAGACCGTCGACATCGTCGTGGCAGGCACCGGGCACTACAGCTCCGAACGCCGCCACCTGGTCCCCGACCAGGGCGGGGTCCGCTCGAAGGACGGCCCGCCGTAGGAACGCACCGGGTGTATGACAGATGTCATCGCGCGGCCGTGCGCGGTGCAGGGAGAAGCGGTGATGCGCGGCACTGCCCAGGGCGGGGCACGGCCCCATAGATTCGGGGCATGAACAGCGAGCACCCTCCCCCACGAGGCCCTGAGTACCCGCCGCCTCCGCCTCCTCCACCGCCACGGCCACGCGGACCGCGGCCGATCCCGCCGGGCCTCGGGTACCACCAGGTCCTGACCACCGACAAGCGCCGGGTGGTGCGGGGCATCGCTGCCCTCGTGCTCCTGCTCGGCGGCATGCTCGTCTTCTCCCTGGCCTTCGGGGGGCTGGCGTTCGTCGTCGAGTCCGCGTTCGGCCTCACCGACCCGGACGCGGATGAGACGGTCATCACCCCGGTCCAACTGGCTGCGGGGCTGTTCTCGCTCGCGCTGCTCATCCCCTGGAGCATGCTGATCCAGCGTTGGCTCTACAAGGTCGAGGGGGCGTCCCTGCACTCGGTCGGGTCGCTCTTCAGGTTCGACCTGATGGGCCGGTCACTGGTGGTCCTGTTGCCCGTGTGGGCGGTCTACATGAGTGTGTTCACCCTGCTCATGCCGTACGAGACTGTGCATTGGAGCACGTCCGACCTGTTCCTGATGTTCGTGGCCGTCGTCGTGTTCACCCCCTTCCAGTCGGCGGGTGAGGAGTACGGCTTCCGGGGGCTGGCGTTCCGGATCGCGGCGAGCTGGGGGCGCGGACCGCGCGTTGCACTCGTGCTCGGTGTGGTCGTATCGAGCCTGGCCTTCATGGTGGTCCACCTGGCCGCCGACCCGTGGCTCAACCTGTACTACTTCGTGCTCGGCGCGACCCTGGCGCTCATCACGTGGCGGACCGGGGGTCTCGAGATCGCGGTCGTGGTGCACGCGGTCAACAACACGATCGCGTTCCTCCTCGTGGTCGTCACCCGCAGCGACCTGGCCGAGGGCATGGACCGCTCGGTGGGCGCGGGGTCGCCCGTGATGCTGCTGCCGTGCGTCCTGATGCTGGTGATCACGGCCGTGGTGTGGTGGCGGACCCGTAGGTCGGGGCCGGTGCTGACCCCGGGTCCGCGACCACCTGTGTGACGGTGTGCGGGTCGGGCGGTCCGGGACCGGTGCCGGGTCTTCACGGGGCAGATGAGGGAAGAACCCTCTCCATGAACCCGCTCGCAGCCCTGTCCGACCGCCTGACCTCGGCACGCGCCTGGCTGGTGCGCGCACAGCGATCCGGCAGCAACGAATTCAACACTGTCCTCGGCGTGCTCAAGGGCGCCCTGGCCGCCTCGGTCTCCTGGTACGTCGCACAGGAATTGATCTCGGCAGAGATGCCCGCCTTCGCGCCCTTCACGGCCGTGCTGATGATGCAGGTCACCGTGTACCGGTCGGTGGTGCAGTCCATGCGCTACATCGGGGCGGTACTCCTCGGTGTGGGGATCCAGGCCTTCCTCGCCTTCACGGCGGGCCCCGACGTCCTCACGTTCGCCGCCGTCGCCCTGATAACCCTGGCCATCGGACATCTGCGTTTCCTCGGGGCGCAGGGCCCGCAGGTCCCCACCGCTGCCTTCTTCGCGTTCTCCACCTTCCTCACGGCGACGGGGTTCACCGGCCGGCTGGAGCAACTTGGTGAGATCGTCCTGCTGGTGGCCGTGGGGTGCGTGGTGGGCACGTCGGTCAACCTGATCGTGTTCCCACCGATGCGGCACCGCAGTGTCGAGTGGTCCATCGGAACGCTCTCCCACTCCCTCTGCGACCTGCTCGGTGACCTGTCCCGGGAGTTGGAGGACGGTGAGCTCGACGAGCGGCAGACCTCCTCGTTGCGGCGCCGGGCCAACTCCATGCAGTCGAGCGTCGAACAGGCTCGGGCCTCGGTGCGGACCGCCCGGGAGTCGCTCGTGATCAACCCGGCCCGGTTCCTGCGCAAACACCGTGGGCACGCGGCCTTCGAGGGCTACGAACTGCTGGTGGAGGCGCTCGGCCGGGTAGCCGCCCACGTGTCCTCGCTCGCCCGCGCGCTGCACCTGTGGGCGGACAAGGACGAGCAGCCGGCCCACGAGGAGTTCTTCGCCCGCTACGGCGAGCTGATCTTGGCCCTGGGCGAGGTCACCAACAGCCTGTCCCAGGTGGACGAGGACTCGTTCGGCGGTCAGGCGGAGAGTCTGCGCCGTTCGGCGACGAAGGCGCAGGAGCACCTCGACGCCCTCACCGATCCCCCGGAACAGGGGGATCCGCCCCCGTTCGACGACCTCACGCAGCCGTACGGCATCCTCCTGATCGAGGGCCGCCGGCTCCTGGACGAGATGCAGTACTGCTGCGACATCGTCGAGCACTACGTCGACGAACGCGCCCGCTGAGCCCGTCCACAACGCCGGCTCCGGGACTCTCGGTCAGCAAGTGGGTGAACCCTCAGTTCCCGAGCAGGTGCAACAACGCAACGAGGGTGCCCGAGCTCTGCACCCGGCCGGCCGCGACCAGGCCACGCACGTCGGAGACGGGCACCCATTGGTAGCGGCCTTCGTCGACCTCGGTCGGCTCCGCGAGCAGCTCCGCGTCTCGGCCCACGAAGATGTGGTGCCTGCTGCGCACGATCCCGATCATCGGCTCGAACATCGCCACGGCCTCCACCGAACCGACTTCGTACCCGGTCTCCTCCAACGCTTCCCGGACAGCGGTGCGCTCAGGATCCTCGTACTGATCGACCAGCCCTCCCGGCAGTTCCCACCCCCACACGTCGGGCACGAACCGGTGCCGATAACTCATCAGCACGTGCTCCTCGTCCCGGTCCAGGATCGCAATGACCGCGGCCGGCGGCAGGGTCACCGTGTGGTGCTCGAACCTGTTCCCGGAGGGAGTGGTGACGTCAGCCTTGCCCAGCCGTACCCACGGGCTGTCGTACACGGGGCGCTCGCCGTGGATGGTCCACCGGTCCTGATCCCCACCTGTGCTGTCGTCCATGCGGACGAACCTACCGCTCACGTGATGCCCACAGGAAGGCGGACGAGAAAATGCCAAGAGCTCGAGGAAATCCTCCACGCTCTCCGGATGACCCACCGACGCCAGAGCTGGAAGGGGCCGACGACACTCCAAGCTCACCAATTCGGGCAACGGCGACACTTCGGAATTGTTGAATTCTGAACCTGGCAGCCAAGCACACCGCCACTGAGCTGGAAGAACAAGATTCCCACCACTTTTCTCCGGGAAATCTTGCCAACCCCGTGTTCGGTTGCTCTACGCTTCTGGCATCACCTTGATCCGGCCGGATCCACCCGCCTCGCTGAGCCTGGCTCTCGAGCTTCAGGCTCCTCTCCGCCGAGTGTCGGCTTCGGCCGGGGTGGTTCCCCACAACTGAAAAACACGGTGACCCCGCGACGGCTTAACTGCCGCCCGGGGCCGTGGCCAGCAACTACGATCCTTCAAACCAGAGGAATTGCCAGCATGCCCAAGTGTATCGCTGCCGTGTTCGCCGCTGCCTGGAACTGCTTCCGGGCACCCCTCGAAGGGCTGTTCTGCCGACCCAGGGGCCGTCACTCGGCCGAGCAGCTCCGGCGCCGCCGCTCCACACGCGTGCGCCCCTACGCCCCGATGACCCCCGCGACTCCGGAGCGCCTCCCCTCTCACCCGACCGTGCACCGAACCAGCCACCCGAGTGACCTGCCGCCTCTGCCAGAACCCCCGGCCCTGGAGTCCTCGGCACTGAAGCCCCCGTCCGTCGAGGTCGACGCCGATGAGATCGCGCTCGTGCGCCCCTACTTCACCGCCCACGAGCACAGGGCCGTGGCTGAGGACGAGGCGGCCCGGGCCCAGAACCGTGCGGCCGCCCGTCTGCGCGCATGGGGCGCCGACCTGGATCACCTGGAGTTCGGGCCGGACTCCAACTTCTCCTTCGGCCCGGCCCCGGAAGGCACCAGGGTCTACACGCTCGACGGCTACCGCGCCCCCGACACCGATCCGGACCCGGAACCCGAACCAACGTCCTCGCCCCACCCGACCGACCCGACCGACACCTTCCACGTCCCGACCCCGCGCACCCCGGCCCCGCGTGTGCCCGCGCGCATGAACGGCCTCCCCCACCTGTCCCGGATCCGCGCTCGACAGCAGGAGCGGCGCGGCCGGAGCCGGGTCCACGGACGTGTTCTCCAGGGGGCGGGCGCATGAACACCATCGGCACCGCACCCACCGTGTGGGAACCCCGTACCTATCCCGGCCGCCTCTCCTGCCTGCGCAACGTCCGCGCACACCTGACCCACGACCTCAACGGGGTCGACGGAGACCTCGTCGAGACGATCGTTCTCTGCGCGAGCGAACTGTTCGCCAACTGCGTCGAGTACACCGACTCGGCCCGGCCGGAGGGCGAGGTGATCCGGTTCCTGTCCTGGGACACTGACCGGATCCGCATCGGATTCACCGACGAGGGCGGCTCCGGAGCTCTCCCCTGTATCCCGGAAGAACGCTCCGACGACGGGTGGGCCTGGGCGGAGGGCCAACGGGGGCTGATGATGGTCGAAACGTTGTCCACAGCCTGGGGATATCTTCCGACCGCCCCGTGGGCGGACCTGGGAACCCACGTATGGGCCGACTTCGCGACCTCCGAGGGAACCCCGATCCCGCGGCACCTGACCTCCTACGTCTTCACCACACTCCACGTCGCGGGTTGATCCCTACGGCGTTGGCCTGGGGTCACCGGCCACAGGAACCCGGCCCCGGACGGTGGTCCGGGGCCGGGTTCACAGGGCGGGGGTCAGGCGGTGGGCGCCTCACCGTGGACGCCGCCTCCGCAAGTCGGTTGGCGGACCGGCAGGACCGGGTGTGGGTAGTGGCGTCTTGCCTCGAGTGGCCCTACGTCTGAAGACGGGACACACACCCAACGAGGCGACTGCACACGCCCGCACGGCCACTGCCATGCACCGTCTCGTCGGCCGCCGCTTCGGCCCCCTGCAGCGATCCCGGTTGTGGGCAGCGTGGTCCTCACCTACCAGCCTGGGGCGGCGGTCTCTCCTCCGGGTTGGCCGGATCCGGTCAACCGGGCGGCTCGCCGCCTGCTCGCGGGGCGGTGCAAGCCGCGGTCTTGCCGACAAGAGAGCGCTGAAACCTCACGATCATGCAACCGGTCCGTGCGCTCCACCGGACCCCCATCCGTGTGTGATGTCTCATGCCCAGGTCGGCGATCAGCGCGTCTCCCGGAAAACTCCCGGGACGGCCGCCCCGATCGATCCCTGATGAAACCCCCTTTTTTGGAGGCCCACCGCCCCGACCCGTCCGCTCACCGGGCCGGACGGCAACCGCTGCCCGAACAGCCCGCACCACCGGCACCATCCCCCTTCGCCCCGCGCAACGCCAACGACGTGCATGGGGCCCATCCGACGGAGAACCATGTCCGCGCATCCCCCGCGCAGATCCACCATCCCCGCGGCCGCGGCCGCGACCGCGCTGGTCACCGCGGTCTCCCTGCTCTCACCGCCGCCCGCCCCGGCCGAGTCCGGCGACTCGGGCTCGCAGCAGGTGCCCGAGGGAGACACCTGGGAGCCGCCCGAGGAGACCACTTCCGAACCCTCGGGCGGCGACCCGCCCGATCAGAACTGGCAACAGCCCCACGAGCGCGAGTCCGACCAGGCCCCCAAGACCTTCTCCGCCCAGGACGAGGAGGCGGGGCAGTCGTGCGATGACGGCACCAACCGCGGTGTGCAGGAGCACTACCCTCTGGAGCGGCACCAGATCAGCGACCGCCTGGAGCTGGACGTCAACACCGAGAACGGCAACACCGTCCTGCGCCACCGCGATCTGACCATCCCCGGCACCGGCATCGACCTGTCGGTCTCCAGCGTCTACAACAGCCAGGACCCGGGCGCCAACGGGTGGAAGCTCTCCACCGGCACCGATGTGGGCCTGGACTTCATCACCGACTCCGACGACGTCGTCTTCCGCGGCCCCTCCGGGTTCTGCGAGATCTTCACCGACCAGGGCGGCGGCGCCTTCGAGTCCCCCGAGGAGATGGAGGCCGACCTCGAAGAGCTCGACAACGGCCGCTACGCCCTGACCTTCGGCCAGGGCTCCTACGCCGACCAGATGTGGACCTTCACCGCCGACGGATGGCTCTACTCCCAGAGCGACCACAACGGCAACACCCAGACCCTGGGCTATGACGACGACGGCCTGGTCACCTCCATCAGCGACGACCAGGACCGCGTCACCGAACTCGACTGGCACGAGAGCCGCATCGGGCCGAGCGAGGTCACCGACCCCACCGGCACCACCGCCGCCGAGTACGCCTACGACGCCGACGGACTGCTGACCGAGATCACCGACCGGGCCGGGCAGACCGTCGAGTTCGCCTACGACGACGACAACCACCTGGACGAGGTCACCGACGCCCGCGGCCACACCTGGCGGCTCGACCACGACGCCGATGGCCGCCTCCAAGAGCTCACCAAGCCGGTGACCGGCGATGAGACCGCCACCACCAGCTACGACCACGGTGACGGTCGAACCGAGGTCACCGATGCGCGCGGCAACACCTCCACGCACGCCTTCGACGAGGCAGGGCGCCAGGAGGAGGCCACCGACGCCGAGGGCAACACCCGCTCGACGGCCTGGACCTCGGCGGCCTCGGTGGCGGGGGCGACCGACCCGGCGGGCAACTCCACCACCCACGACTACGACGACCTGAACAACATGGTCGGCACCGAGCTGCCCACCGGCGCCGAGTTCCAGGTCGGATACGCCGACTCGGCCAACCCGCACAAGCCCACCTCCATCGACGCTCCCGATGGGGAGGTGGAGCTGGACTACGACGACCGGGGCAACCTGACCCAGGTCCGCCGGCCCGGCGCCGAGGAGCCCGAACAGAGCCTGGAGTACAACAACAACGGCACCCTGGCCTCACAGACCAACGGCGAAGGCGCCACCACTGAGTTCTCCTACGACGAGGACGGCAACCTCACCGAGATCGATCAGCCCGACCCGCTTGGCACCACCGGCTTCACCTACGACGCTCTTTCCCGGGTGAGCAGTGTCACCGACGGCAACGGCACCACCATCGAATACTCCTACGACGCCCTGGGCCGCGTCACCGAGATCGTCCACGACGGCGACATCCTGCAGTCCACCGAGTACAACGCCAACGGTGATGTCACTGCCACCCACACCCCACAGGCCACCGTGGCCCACACCTACAACAAGCGCGGCGAGGTGGCCAACACCGGGCGCGACGACGGCGACGACCACGAGTCCTACGACTACACCTACGACCAGGCCGGCAACCTGACCTCGTTGACCGAGCACGGCGCCACCACCGAATACACCTACGACGCTGCCAACCGCCTCACCGCCGTCACCGACGACCAGGACGGCGAGACCGAGATCGGCTACGACGAGGCCGGCCACCGCAGCCAGGTGACCTTCCCGGACGGGGCCGCCCAGGAGCTGGAGCACAACGAGGCCGGACTCCTGGTCGAGTCGGTGATGGCCAACGCCGACGGCGAGGCCTTGGCCGAGGCCGCCTACTCCTACACGACGAGGAGGGAGAAGAGAGCACCAAGCTGCAGTCGCGCACCGTCAACGGCCAGAGCCTGGAGTTCACCTACGACGAGCGCGGCCGTCTGACCAGCGACGGCGAGCAGGACTACACCTACGACGAGGCCGACAACCTCCTCTCCTGGGCGGGACCGACTACGAGGTCAACGAGGCCGACCAGGTCACCGCGGTGGACGGCACCGAGCTGGGCCACGACGAGGCCGGCAACCTCACCGACGTGGGTGGGGACATCGAGATCGGCTACAGCCCGACCGGGCAGATGCAGGACAAGGACGCCGGCGGTACCGGCCTGGATGCGGCCATCACCTACGACACCGCCGATTCCACCCAGCGCCGCACCCTCACCCAAGGCTCCGGTGAGGACGCCGTTACCCAGACGCTGACCAACACCGCGCTGGGCATCTCCAGCATCGAGCAGGAGGACGGGGACCGCACCCGGTACGTGCGTGACCCCCCGAACAGTTCGTCCGATCCCAAGTGGAACGGAAGTCTCCCCGCTCACGGGATGAAGGAGTGGGCCCAGTCGCGGAGAACGCTCCACGCGACCCCTCGGGCCGCGTGGAGCGCAGAGCCGTGGACACGCGCACCCGACGCGCGTTACGCGTGGCCTCAGTCGTGGAACTCCAGCTCGTCGGGCATGGCGCGGTCGAAGTCCTCGACCTGCTCGATCGGCCCGTCCTCGCGGTCGGTCACGCGGGCCTCCTGCACCCAGTCCTGGGTGCCGTCGAGCTGGTGCTGGACCACGAAGACCCCCTCGTGGCCGCCGTGATCACCGTCCGAGGAGGCGAACGGCACGAAACCGGGTCCGCGCCACTCCTCGGTCTCCAACGCGTCGACGAGCGCTTGCCGCGTCAGGTCCGGGCCGGCTGACTTGAGCGCCTGCGCGAACATCACGGCCTGCGACATCCCGAAGATGTGCGTGTTGGTGATCGGGTCCTCGCCGCCGTACTCCTCGTACACGTCGCGGAAGAACTGCGCCCACTCGTCCTCGGTGTCCTCGACGCGCGGGATGTAACTGGTGACGAGGGTGTCCTCCAGGAACGCGTCGGCCGGTGTCCCCTCGGCCGCCGTGTCCGAGGTGAACTCCTGCAACAGACCCTGGAGCGTTGCGGTGTCCCCGCCGATGCTCGAGACCATCCACTGGGGGTCGAACCCGATGCGGGAGGCCTCCAGCATGCCCATCGCGGTGAACGCAGGGATGCAGGAACACACCACGACATCGGCACCGGCCCGGTCGAGTTCGGCGATCTGCGCGCTCAGGTCGGTCACGTCGCTCTCGTAGTGCTGGCGCGCGACGACGTCCTCCTCCAGGTACTGGTCGAGGCCGGCCTGGGAGTCCACCCCCACGTCGTCGTTCTGGTAGAGGTAACCGACGCTCTGGCCGGGGAAGTGTTCGGCGATGTACTCGCCCTGGACCTTGGCCTCCTTGGTGTAGTCGGTCTGCCACCCGTAGGTGAGCGGGTGTACATCGGTGTTGTTCCAGGCCAGGGCGCCCGAGGACGGGAAGACGTCGGGCACGCCCTCCTCGTTGAGGTAGTCGATGACGCCGCTGTGCGTGGGTGTCCCCAGGCCGCCCATCATCGCGAAGATCTCGTCGCGGATGACGAGTTCGCGGGTGACGTCGATCGTCATCGAGGGGTCGTAGGCGTCGTCCTCTGCCCGGAAATCGATCTCGCGCCCGTTCACCCCGCCCTGCTCGTTGATGTAGTCGAACACGGCGGAGGCGCCCCGCGAGATCGACAGGTAGCCGGGCGCGGCGGGCCCGGTCAGGGGGTGGTGGGCGCCGATGACCACGGAGTCGTCGGTGACACCGGGGGCCACGTCGAGGTCGGCAGGCACCCCTTCTTCGATCTGCCCCGCCCCGGTGCAGGCGGTCGCGGTCATCACCAGGGCGAGCGCCCCGGCGACCGCCGCCTGCACCAGGCGGCGGCCTCGTCTGTTCGCCGGCATGGTCTCCTCCAAGGATCGGGTGGTCAGCGGCGTGCGATGCGGTTGCGCAGGGCCTGCAGGCCGCCGTGCAGGCCGAGCGGCCAGAAACGCAGCACGAGGATCAGCACGACACCGAACAGCACGATCGGCAGGTTGTGCTGCACGTTGTGGCCGAGGTCCATGGCCCTGGCCAGGTCGGAGGCCCAGACCTCCAGGTAGACGACGGCGACTGCCGCCCACAGCGCGCCCCACAGGCTGCCGATACCGCCGAGCACGAGGGCGGCGATCAGGGTCAGGGACAGCACCAGGGCGAAGGAGCTGGGTGTGACGGTCCCCAGCGCGTAGGCCTGCAGCCCGCCTGCCAGACCGCCGGCGGCGGAGGCGATGATGAAGGCGACGACCTTGGTGCGTCCGACCGGGATGCCGGACATCGCGGCTGCGGTCTCGTCGTCACGGATCGCGCGCATGCGGCGGCCCAGTCGTCCGCCGGAGATCGTCGCGAGAGCGGCCAGTACCAGCAGCACGGTGAACCAGACCACGAGCGCTCGCCACTCGCTGGTGGTGACGACCCCGTCGAGGAACGGCGGTACCCCGACCGTGCGGATGTTGAGGCCGTTGGAGCCGCCGAACAGGTCGTGGTAGCGGTGCGCGATGCCGGGCAGCCCGACCGCGAGGATCAGCGTGGCACCGGCGAGGTAGGGGCCGTGCAGCCGGGCTGTGGCTGCACCCACGGCGATCCCCGCGACCGCGGAGACGGCCACGACGATGAACAGGTTGGTCGCCAGCGGGAGCATCGGCAGGTGCAGGACGAGCAGCGCCATCGTGTACGCGCCGATCATCATGAACGCGCCGTGGCCCAGGGAGATCTGTCCGCTGCCGCCGACCAGCAGCTGGAGCCCGGCCAGGGCGAGGAACGTGTACCCGACGGTGGCCAGGCGCAGCGCGGTGAGGTCACCGGTGACCGCGAGGAACGCGGTGACGACCAGGAGCGCCACGGCGGCCCCGAGCAGGTTCCGGGCCGGCAGCGGCAGGGCGCGCCACTTCTCGGGCAGGGACGGCGGGGGTGTGGAGGCGGCCCCCGTGGACGGCTCGGGGCGCTGTCCGGTGGTGGTGGACATGGGTCAGACCTTTCGCGCGGTCGGTCGGGAGAGGATGCCGTCGGGGCGCACGCTCAGCACGACCACGACGATGACCAGGGCGGAGAGTGTGGCGAGCTCCGGGCCGACGTAACCGGAGACCCAGGAGCCGCCGAGGCCGATGAGCATCCCGCCGAGGATGGCCCCGAAGGGGTTGTCGAGGCCGCCGACGACGGCCGCGGTGATCCCGAAGACGAACACGATGTCGAACACGTTGGGGTACAGGAACGGGGGTGCGGCGAGCATCCCGGCGAGCGCGCCGATGAAGGAGGCGATCGCCCACCCGGCGGTGAGCATGAGGCCGACCCGCACCCCGCTGAGCCGTGCGGCCTCGGGGTGGTGGGCGGCGGCACGCATGCGCAGCCCGATCGCGGTGAAGCGGTAGAGCAGGAACAGCAGGAGCGCGACACCGGCGACGGCGCTGACGGCGAAGATGTCCGCGGGCGAGAACCGTCCGACGTAACTGAACGCGTACCCGAAGGCGTGCTGTTCGTTGCCCCAGATCATGCCGACGGCGCCCTGCACGACCAGGAGCATCCCGAGGGTGACGATGACGCCGTTGAGCGGGGACACACGCGCGATGGGGCGTACGACGAAGCGTTCGGCGGCAGCACCGGCGGTCATACCGGTGATCAGGGCGGCGCCGAAGCCGAGCCAGTACGATCCGGTGATCTGGGTGACGGCGAAGGCGGCGTAGACCGACAGCAGGGCGAACGCGGGCTGGGCGAAGTTGACCAGGCGGGTGGCCTGGTAGATGAGCACCAGCGACAGGGCCAGTGCGGAGTAGGCCGCCCCGAGCGCCAGCCCGTTGAGGGTCAGGTTGATGAAGTGGTCCATGGGGGCTCCTCAGAAACCGAGGTAGGCGTGGCGCGTGCGGTCGTCGGAGAGCAGCTCGTCGGAGGGGCCCTCCGCTGCGACACGGCCCTGGTTGAGCACGAAACCGTGGTCGGTCACTCCCAGGGCACCGGCGGCGTTCTGTTCGACGAGCACCACGGTGAGCCCGGTGCGTTCGCGCAGGTCGCCCAGGAGCGTGAAGATCTGCTCGGTGACCATGGGCGCGAGCCCCAGGGAGGGTTCGTCGAGCAGGAGCACGCGGGGCCGGGCCATGAGGGCGCGGCCGATGGCGAGCATCTGGCGTTCCCCGCCGGAGAGGGTGGCGGCGGGTTTGCCGCGCCGTTCGACCAGGGGCGGGAAGAGGTCGAGGACCTCCGCGAGGGTCTCGGGGTCGTGGCGTGAGCGCCAGAGCCCGCCCAGGCGCAGGTTCTCCTCGACGGTGAGCTCGACGATCACACCCCCGCCCTCGGGCACGTGCGCGAGGCCCTTGGTGACGGCGCGTTCGGCGGGCAGGCGGGTGATGTCCTCGCCGTCGAGCGTGACCCTGCCGGAGGTGGCCGGGTGGAGCCCGGTGAGGGTGCGCAGGAGGGTGGACTTGCCGGCCCCGTTCGCGCCGAGGACGGCGCAGAGGCCGCGTTCGGGCACGTCGATGCTGACGCGGTCGAGGGCGCACACGGCGCCGTGGTGTGCGGTGAGGTCCTCGACCTTCAGGAGGGGTGTCTCGCTCATTCGGTGTCTCCGTTGCCGGGTGTGCCGAGGTAGGCGCGGGTGACGGCGGGGTCGTTGCGGACCTCGTCGGGGGTTCCGGTGGCGATGACCTCGCCGAAGTTGAGCACGACGATGTGGTCGCACACGCGCATCACCAGGTCCATGTGGTGTTCGACGAGCACGACGGCCATGTCCTCGCTGAAGGTGCGGATCTGCCCGGCTAGAGCGTCGATCTGGTCACCGGACAGGCCGCTGGCGGGTTCGTCGAGGAGCAGGAGTTCGGGGTCGGCGACGCAGGCACGGGCGAGGGCCACCTGTTTCTGTACGCCGTAGGGGAGGGTGCCGGGCAGGCGGTCGGCGTACTGTGCGGCGCCGAAGGACTCGAGGGTCTCCATGGCGCGTTCGCGGAGGCGTTTCTCATCGCTGTGGTGGTGGCCGAGGCCGGTGAGCATGGAGAGGGGGCCGCCCCGTGCGGTGCGGTCGGCGCCGACGACGACGTTGTCGAGCACGGAGAGCTTCGGGAACAGGTTGAGGCCCTGGAAGGTGCGGGCGATGCCTGCGCGGGCGCTCTCGTGGGGGCGGCGGGCGACAGCGGGTTCGCCCTTCCAGGTCAGGGTGCCCTCGCTGGGTCGCAGGACCCCGGAGAGCACGTTGAACAGGGTGGTCTTGCCGGCGCCGTTGGGGCCGATGAGGCCGACCACGGAGCCGGGGGCGACGTGGAGCCCGACGCGGTCGAGGGCGGTCAGGCCTCCGAAGCGGACGGTGATGCCCTCCGCTCCGAGGAGTTCGCCGGTGGTAGTCGCTGTCATGGATTGTGCCTTTCTCCAGGTCACCGATTCGCGTACCGACCAGTTGGTATGATGGGGGTCCGCGGGCGTGCGGTCGACCGGCCCGCTGGGGGTCAGTTGAGAAGCCGGGCCAGGTCCACCCGGGAACGGATGTTGAGCTTGCGGAAGATGCCGCGCAGGTGGTGCTCGACCGTGCGCGGGCTGATGAACAGGTGCGCGGCGACCTCCCGGTTGGTCGCACCCTCGGCGACCAGGCGGGCGATCTGCTGTTGCTGCGCGGTGAGTTCGCTGGTGGCGGGCAGATCGGGACCGCGGTCAGCGGTCCCGAGGGCACGCAGCTCCGCACGGGTCTGCCTGACCCACAGGCGGGCGCCGAAGCGCTCGAACGACTCCTGGGCGTTGTGGAGGTGTTCACGGGCCCGTCCGGGTAGGCGGGCCCGGCGCAGGTGGGCGCCGAAGAGGAGCTGGGTGCGGGCGTGTTCGACGTCGTCGTCGCCCCCGGCACGGTGCAGGGCCAGGGCGGTCTCGAAGTGGTCTGCGGCCTCGTCGCCGCTGGTCAGCAGGCCCTCGCACCGGGCAGCGAGGGCGAGCGCGCTGGGGCTGTCCACGGACTCGGCCCAGCGACGGTACCCGGCCAGGGAGGCAGCCGCCCACGCGGTCTCGCCCATGCGGGTGGCGGCCTCCACGAAGTGCGGGGCGGTGAGCAGGCGCATCGTGGGGTGCCCCTGTCCGGGTCCGGCGTTGGCGAGGGAACGCAGACGGAAGAAGGCCTCGGCCGCGTTGCCTCGGGAGAGCTCAAGGACGGCCGACCCCCAGGACGCGACGGCGGCGGCCAGGCCCAGGCTCTTCTCCCCCGCCTGGGAGGCGACGGCCCGCGCGCGGATCTGGCAGGTCTCCACGTCGCCCTGGATAGCCGCGATCATGGCGAGCGAGGCCAGGTGGTGGGTGGCCCAGATGCTCTGCCCGCTGCTGCGCGAGACCCGGAGTCCGGTGAGCGCGGTGCCGGCGGCGGAAGGAAAACGTCCGCTCCAGAACTCGGAGAAGACGAGGAATCCCAGGGCTGCGGGCATGGTCGCCTGCTCGCCCCGGGCCTTGCCCTGATCGGCGGCCCGGGTCATCACACCACGCACGAAAGGGTTGTCGCCCAGGCGGAGCCCTGCGATCCCCGCCCAGATGAGTTCGGAGGGTTCGGCGTCGCCGTCGGCCAACCGCACCGCCCGGCGCAGGATCGGGGTGGAGCCGGCGTAGTCGCCACGGAAGGAGATCGCGCACCCCTGCAGGAAGTCGGCCGTCCTCCGCATGACCGCGGGGTCGTCGTCGCGCACCAGCGGCAGGGCGAGATCGACCGCGTGCGCGTGCCGGACGGGGTCGCCGGCCAGGGACGCGGAATCGGCCGAGCGTACGAGAGCTCGCAGGGCCAGGGGGCGGTCGTGGGGCATGAGCTCGCGCCCGATGCGGAGCAGGCGTTCGGCGGCGTCGATGCTGTTCTGGTCGCGCATCGCGAGCTGGGCGTCGATGAGCTCGATGGTGGCGTGGCGGCGGTCGCTCACCGCCAGGGGGCGAGCGCGGGCGACGAGGTCGGCGGCGCGGGGGGTGTTGCCCGCCATGCAGGCCTGGTAGGCGGCGGAGGCCGTGCGGCAGGCGCGGGTGTCGGGGTCGGGGGTGAGGCGGGCAGCGCGTTCGAGGGCCGATGAGGCGGCGGCGCGCCCCTCGACGCGGCCGGCGCGGCGGGCGGCCCGGTCCACGAGCTCGGCGAGCCCCGCGTCAGGGGCTGCGGCGCCCTCGGCGGTGTGGTGGGCGAAGGCGACGGGGTCGTGCTCGTGATCGGTCACGGCGGCCAGGGCGCGGTGGGCCTCGCGGGAGCGGGTGACGGGGGCGTCCTGAGCGAGGGCGTCGCGCAGGAGGGGGTCGGTGAAGCGCACTGTGCCCCCGTGCACCCGGACGAGGTCGCGCTCCTCGGCCGGTTCGAGGACGCCGGGGGCGAGGTCCTCGGCGGGGGTGTTCCCGCCGGCAGAGAGGAGGTCGCTGAGGCTGCGTTCCCCGCCCAGGGCGGCGAGCAGGAGCAGGCGTCGGGCGGGTTCGGGCAGGTCCCGGACGGGTTCGAGGAGCCGGGCGCGGAGCCGGGCGGGCAGCAGGAGCGGCTCCGGGG
>NZ_ANBF01000235.1 GCF_000341025.1 Nocardiopsis salina YIM 90010
GCGAGCGTGACGGGCGCGGCAGCGGTGAGGACGTCGTGCACGGGTCCCGTGCCGAGCGGGGCGAGCACGTGTTCGTCGATCCCGGGCACCAGCGGGCGGGAACTGCCGCCCGAGGCACGGCGGGCGGTGGCTGCGCGGGAGGCCATGACGAGCGCGATGCGGGTGGAGTCCAAGCGGCGGGCGACGAAGGCCAGCGCGTCGAGGGAGTCGCGGTCGAGCAGGTCGGCGTCGTCGACGGTCAGCAGGAGGGGGCGCTCCTCGGCGGCGCGGGCGAGCAGGTCGAGCACTCCGGTTCCGAGGCCGAAGCGGTCGCCCGGGTTCCCCCGGACCAGGGCCTCGCGCATGCGCCCGCGCCGGGGTTCGGCGAGCAGGTCGACGGCGGCCTCGATCGGGGTGAGCAGGCGTTGGAGCCCGGACAGAGGGACGTCGGCCTCGTCGGCCACGCCCGCGGTGGACAGGGCGGTGAAGTCGTCGGCGTCGGAACGGACATGGTCGAGCAGGGCCGTCCTGCCCGTTCCGGGGCCGCCGGTCAGGAGCAGGGACGTGCCACACCGGGCCCTGGCGCCGTCCAGTGCCGCGCCGAGGACCTGTAGTTCTGTGTCCCTCCCCCGGAGCCGCACGCTCGGGGGGGTCGTGAGCATCGCGTCCACGTGCTCACCGTGGCACACGGGGGCGGCGTCGCGGCAGGTGCGCGGGGGCACACTGGTGGTTTCACCGATACCCGGCGCAGGGGCCTCGGGGCGGTTCGAGGAGGTGCTGGAGGGCGGGTGCAACGGGGGCGGGGGTGCGGCATCCACCTGCACTTCCCCGAGTGATGTGGGCCACTTTTCGAGGTTTTCCTGGCGCTCGGAGACGCCGACGATGCGTCGACCGGGTTATCACAACGTTACGTGCGGGCACCCCCGATCCCGCGAGGCAGACAAAGGGTGCATAGGCGACAAAGACCCCATGGATAGCCCTTTGTGTTCCCCGCGACACTGTCGCCGCCGTCCGGACCCGGGGTATCCAGAGCGGGCACCGACGGCAGGAGGGACCACCATCCATGGAGCACCACTCCCTGGCCGCAGACGACCCACGGGCCGCCACCACCTCGGCGGCCCCGCCGACCTTCGGCGTCGAGGAGGAGTTCTTCCTCGTGGACCCGCACACCCGCCACATCGCCTCCCGCGCCGAAGAGGTACTGGCCCGCACTCGCGACCCGCAGCTGTGCAGGGAGTTCACGCAGGCGCAGCTCGAAGCCAACAGCCCTGTGTGCACCACCAGCACCGAGGCGCACGAGTTCCTCATCAGCGCCCGGGGAGCGCTCGCCGATGCCGCGGAGCGCTCCGGACTGGTCGTCGTGGCGTCCGGGACCCCGGTGCTGGGCGATCCCTCCGCCGCCCGCCTCACCGAAGAGGCCCGCTACGCCGCCATCGCCGGCCACTTCGGCGCACTGCGCGACGCCCACGTGGTCTGCGGGTGCCACGTGCACGTGGGCATCCCGGACCGGGCGTGCGCGGTTCGGGCCAGCGACCACCTACGGCGGTGGCTGCCGTTCCTCACGGCCCTGAGCGCGAACTCGCCGTTCCACGAAAGCCGCGACACGGGGCACGCGAGCTGGCGCACCATCACATGGACCCGGTTGCCGTCCGCCGGCCCTCCCCCTCTCCTGCGCACACTGGAGGAGCACGACCGGGCCGTTCGGGCGCTCGCGCGGAGCGGCGCGATCCTGGACCCGCACATGGTCTACTGGGACGTCCGGCTGTCCGATCACCTGCCCACCCTGGAGATCCGGGTCGGCGACGTCGCCGCGACCGCCGAGGAGGCCCTGCTCTCCACCCTGCTCACACGGGGCCTGGCCGCCCGGGCACTGGTCGACGTGCAGCTGGACCGGCCGGCTCCGGCGATACCGGGGCGCACGCTGCGCGCCGCCCTGTGGCGGGCAGCACGCGACGGTCTGGAGGGCGAGGTGCCGGACCCGCTGAGCGGCGACCTGGTACCCGGACACCGGGCCGCGGACCGGCTGCTGAGCGCTGCGGTGCCAGGGCTGACGCCCGACGACGCCGAGGTCGCCGCGGGTCTGATGGAACGTGTGCACGTCGCAGGCTCGGGGGCTGCGCGCCAGCGACGCGCCTACGAGCGCCGCCGGAACCCGGCCGACGTCGTCGACATGCTCGCCGCCCAGACCCGCGAGGGCCTGCCCACCTGACCGGATCGTTCGGGGTCAGGGGGCGAGGCCGGGGACCTCACGCACCCCGAACTCCCGGCGCAGCGCCGAGAGCGCCGCCAGATGGCCCGACATCCCGTGCACGCCCGGACCCGGCGGGGTCGAGGAGGAACACAGGTACACGCCCGTCAGCGGCGTGCGGTAGGGATCCAGCGCGGGAACGGGGCGCGCCAGGGTCTGCCACACCGACATGGCCCCTGCGGCGATGTCACCGCCGACGTGGTTGGGGTTGTACTCGGCCATCCGAGCGGCCGGCACCCCCCGCGCGGAGACGATCGTGTCGGTGAACCCGGGCGCGAACCCCTCGATCCTGCGCCGCACCAGGTCGACCGGGTCGCGGGGGTCCCCGTTCGGCACGTGCGCGTACGCCCACACGGGGCGCCGTCCCCCGACCTCCCGCGAGGGGTCGGTGGCCGCCGGGTCGACCAACAGCACGAACGGTTCCTCCACCCGGCGCCCGCGCGCGGTCTCGGACTCGGCGCGAAACATCTCCGCCTGGGTCCCGCCCAGGTGCACCGTGCCCGCACGCCCCACCTCGGGGTCGGCCCAGGGCACGGGGCCCGAGACCACGAAGTCGGCCTTGGCCGCCCCCGGCGCGTACCGGAACCGTTCCAGGGCTGCCCGATAGCGGTCCGGCAGCAGGCCCCCGCCCAGGGCGAGCAGGCCGCGCGGCGCCACGTCCAGCAGCATGGCGCGCGCCGGAGGGAGGTCGCGCAGGTCGCCGACCCCGCATCCGGTGTGGATCCGGCCCCCGTGGGCGCGCAGGTCCCTGACGAGCGCGTCGGCCACCGAGGCGCTCCCGCCCTCGGGGATCGGCCACCCGCCGGGGGTGTGGGCGAGGTGCCCGAGCAGGAGCGAGACCGCGGAACCGGGCAGCGACGGCAGCGGCCCGATGACGTGTCCCGCCACCCCGGTGAGCAGCGCGCGAGCGCGTTCGGTGCCCAGCGGCCCGCCACCCGCGCGCTGGGCGAGCACCCGTGGCCCGAGGAGCGCCGCCGCCCACGGGTCCGCGGGCAGGGAACGCAGGTCGGACAGGACCAGATCGCCCACCCCGCGCCCACGCCGCACCAGCGGTTCCATGAGACGCCGCCAACGCGGGCCGTCCTCCCCCAGGCCGGCACAGGTGCGGTCGAGGTCGGCGTGGGCCAGGCCGGCTCCGCCCCCGGGCATGGGGTGCGCGTAGGCGAGGTCCGGACGCAGCATCCGCACCCCTCGCGACTCCAGGTCGAATCGGCGCATGAACCGCGACGGCCACACCATCGGGTGCACCGCCGCGCACACGTCGTGGTCCACGTCGGAATCGAGCAGCGGCAGCGTTCGCAACCCGCCGCCCGGGGTATCGGCGCGTTCGTACACCTGCACGTCCAGCCCCGCGCGGGCGAGGGTCACCGCGGCGGCCAGACCGTTGGGCCCGCTGCCGACGACGACGGCGTCGGGCTCGGACTCACTCATCGCTCCCCCTCACTCGCGTGGTGGCGGGTTCAGCCTCCCCCTGGTGGTCTCACCTGCCCGATTCCTGCGAGGATCTTGCTACCGGAGCCGACTTCGGCGCCCTCGACTTTGGCGGTTTTCGGAACTATGCCCGCTTCTGCGTG
>NZ_ANBF01000236.1 GCF_000341025.1 Nocardiopsis salina YIM 90010
CGCATGCGCGCGGCAGGGCTCACCACAGCGGTCGCCCAAGGCGAGGCTCTGGGCGTTCACCACAGCACCGCGCACCGTGTTTCCCGCGGGGAGGTTGCGCCCTCCACCAGCATCATCGGCCGCGCCATGCTCCTCCTCGCGTGCCGGTTCGAGGAGCTGTTCGAGGTGACCGAGGACCGCCCCCACGAGGAGGCCGCCTGATGGCTCACTCCGACCCCACTCGCCGGTCCCAAATCGCGTCTCTGGCCGCTCACACCTCGTGGGCGCGCACCCCGCATCGAGCCGAGCGGATGGCGCCGGCCAACCGCGCCCGCGAACAGAAATGGGAGCGCGAGGTCGACCCCGACGGGGTGATGGACCCGGCCGACCGGGCGCGTGCCGCCGAGTCCGCGCGCGCCGCCTACTACAGGCGCCTGTCCATGGCCGGGGTCGAAGCCCGCCGCACCAAGGCAGCCAACCGCGCCGCCTGACCCCGACACGAAAAAAGCCCCCACCGATGCCGCGGTGAGGGCGCACACGAGAAAGCAGGTTCTCGCATGACCCACTTTACCCACCCCGCCCGCCGGGCCCTACGGCTCCCCCCACNCAGGCCGCCGCCGAGCTCGCCACCGAGGTCGACCTCGACACCGCCGTCCCGACGCCGACGACACAGGCCGACTTCGCTGACGTCCTCCTCGACCTGATTCGGGAGAAGGCGCCCAGCGCGGCGTGGACCCTGCCCGCTTGCCGTCACGGCAGTGACCGGCGTCTGGAGGGGCACCTCTTCGGCTCGTTCGACGTCGGGAAGATCCGCGGCCTCGCCTCCTGGCAACGCATCATCGGCGCCGGGCCCGTCCAGGTGCGGCCGGATGGTGCCCACGAGCACCACGTCATCGAGGGCTCTTACCGGGGCGCTGCTGTGCGGGTCGTGACCGTGGTGAACGCCCCGGGTGGTGAGGTCGCATGAGCCCCGCCATGCCCGGGTGGACCTACGTGGTCGCCGACTGGATGCCCTTGTTCGTCCTCGCCGCGCTGATCCTCACCGCGGCCGTGACGTGGCTTCTGTGCGGTGAGTGTGCCCGGCGCCTCGCCGCCGTGGTGGCCCGGCAGGACCGCACCATCCGGGACCTGGAGATCCAGCTCGCCGAGGCCGAGGCCCTCCTCGAACGGCTGACCGGCGGCGCCGACGACATCATCCGCGCCGCACGCGGCGCCCACCACCGATCGATGACCCACGAGGTTGGTGACCGTGTGGCCATCACCGTGGACTCGCCCCCGCACCCCGCCGGTGCGCTCGGCACCATCGCGAACACCCACCCCGGTGGGGATTACGGCGTGGTCCTCGACGACGACGTCGATGAGCTCCCAGCCTCTTTTACCGCCGACGAGCTAACCCCCGCAGGTGAGGAGATCGCCCGTGGCTGAGCTCGCGCACGCAATCCCGCCCGGCGAAGACCTCACCCCCAGCTCCGCCCAGGTCGACGCCGCCCGCCTGGTCGTGGCCGGCCGCACCCACGACGCCGACACCCTCCGGGGCCTGCTGTCCGCACTCGGGCTCCTCGACGACGCCTGACCACCACGAACCGGGCCCGCCCGCACCGTCCTTGCAGGCGGGCCCACCCCACCGACTAGAGGGAGAACCCCATGTCCGGACCCCGCGCCATCGGCACCCGCGCCGAGACCGGCGTCGTGCGCTACCTGAGAGAGCACGGGTGGCCCGATGCCGAGCGCCGCGCCCTCGCCGGTGGCAATGACCTCGGTGACGTGACGGGCACCCCGGGCCTGTGCTGGGAGATCAAGAGCGGCCGCGTCGCCGAGCGCGCCACCGACGGCGACATTGTCCGGTGGCTCGACGAAACCGAGACCGAGCGAGAGAACTCGGGCGCCGACCTCGGAATCCTGATCACGAAGCGAGCCGGATACTCCGCCGAGCGGGTCGGCGACTGGTGGGCTCACCTCGACCTCATGACGCTGTTCGCCGTGGTCTCCGCTCGCGCCCCGCTCGCCCCCACCATCCTCGGCGAGCCCGTCCGGATGCACGTGTCCACGCTCGTCGAGCTCCTACACACCGCCGGATACGGCACCCCGCTCGACGCCGAGGCGGTGGCGTGATGTCCGAGCACGTCGACCTCACGGATGAGGCCACCCTCGTGGCGGCGCTGCGTCTGACCCGGGCCCGGATCGCCGAGCACCGGGAGATCGAGGACGCCATCGTCGGCAAGCTCAAGGACCTCTTGGGGGAGGCGACCGAGGCCCGTATCGGGGGCGCCCCGGTCGTGACCTACCGGTGGACCAAGCCCCGAGAACAGGTGGACATCAAGGCGCTCCGCGAGGAGCAGCCCGAGGTAGCGAAGCAGTACACGCGCCTCGCTCAGGGCTCTCGCCGGTTCGTCCTCCTCGACCCCACGAGCGGCGAGGAGGGGGCAGCTTGATGTTCACCCAGCCCGGCGACACCCCCGGCGTCGAGCCCGACAGCTCAGAGGGCATCCGGCGGATGCTCACCGAGATCATCACCGACACCGCCGCGAACGCGCCCCGCTCGCTGCAACGCCGGATCGGGCCGTCGGAGGTCGGCGACCCCTGCCCGAGGCGTCTGGCGTACAAGCTTCTCGACTGGCCGTCGGTCAACGAGGGCGGCGACCCGTGGCCGTCCATCGTCGGCACCGCCACCCACGAGTGGCTCGCCGACG
>NZ_ANBF01000237.1 GCF_000341025.1 Nocardiopsis salina YIM 90010
GGCGGGTCCTGCGACGCCTACGACCTGGCGACCCACACCGTCCTCGACCACAAATGCATCGGCGAGACCGCCATGCGCCGGTACAAGACCGAGGGCATCCGCGAGCAGTACCGCGTTCAGGCCAACCTCTACGGCTTGGGCTTCGAACGCGCGGGCTACACCCCGCAGACCGTCGCCCTCGCGTTCTACCCGCGCGGCGGGATGCTCGGCGGGCTGTGGGTGTGGACCGACGTCTACGACCGACAGGTCGCACTCGACGCGCTTGCCCGCCTGCGGTCCGTGCGTGACGCCGTGATCGCCCTCGACCCCGAGGCCCGCCCCGCCATGTGGGAGCACCTCCCCGCGACCCCGGGCAGCGCCTGCCGGTTCTGCCCGTTCTGGAAACCCGGATCCACCGATCTCGCCGTCGGCTGCCCCGGAAACACCGCACCCAACCAGGCCCAACAGGCCGCATAGGAAACAGGAGAAACCATGTCGTTCCCGTTCACCCAGCCTTCCAACAACGCCGGTGGCTTCTTCAAGCCCGCCGAGCACGACGGCCACCTGGTCCTCATCACTCAGGTGCACAAGATCGAAGACCGCTACGACCAGTTCAAGAAGCACGAGGTGCCCGCCGCTACGTGCGACCTGGTTGACCTCGACGACTCCGCCCAGGAGCTTCGCGAGGGCGTCCTGATCACCCACACCGGGATCGTGAACCGCCTCTCGCCCGGGGCGCACATGGTCCTCGGGCGCATCGGCAAGGCCCTGACGAAGAACGGGTTCGAGGCGTGGGTGCTCGGCGAGTTCGACCCCGCCGCCGACCCGGCGCGTGCTCAGGCGTGGCTCGACAGCCAGAGCGGCGTCGCCCCCGCTGCTCAGTCTCAGCAGCAGACGCCCGCCCCGCAGGCCGCGCCCGTTCCGGCTCCGCAGCAGCAGGCGCCCGCGGCGCAGGGGATGGCCGACCCCAATGACCCCGCTGTTCAGGCGCTGTTGCAGTCCCTCCAGAAGTAGCCACCCACGACGGCCCGACCGGATCCAGCCGGCGCCCCGGGAGCAACGCCCGGGGCGGGCGCCACACACCAGCCGCACGACGACGAGGGGGAGACATGCAGGGAACCGCCGAGGGGCAACGCCTACGCGATGCCGGGATGAACGCCGCCGTCGAGGCTGCCGGTGCGGACGTGGCCGCGATCGACCTCCTCATCGCACGCGCCGCCGCCACCGGTCAAGTGTTCTCAGCGAACGATCTCCGCGCCCACCTGCCCGCCGACGTGCGCACCGCCGCGGTCGGCGCCCGGTTCGCCCACGCCCGACGCCGAGGCGTCATCGAGGCGATCGGCTACATCACCTCGACGGACCCCGGCACCCACGCACACCCCGTCCGCCAGTGGCGAGGCACCGCGCGATGAGCGGCCCCACACACCCCACGTCACACCAGCACGACCCGGACAGGACACCGACACCTGTGACTCACACGCTCGACGCCGCCCTCGCCCTCCACCACGCGGGTCTGTGCGTCATCCCCGCCGCGGCTGACGGCACTAAGGCGCCCGGCACCGGTCGGTGGCGCGACTACATGACCACCCGCCCCACCGAGGAGCAGCTCCACCAGTGGTTCGCCCACGGCCACCCCGGCGTCGGGGTTGTCGGCGGGGCCGTGTCCGGCGGGCTCGTGTGCCTCGACGTCGAAGGCCGCGCCGTCGACGAGGGTGTGTTCGCGCGGTACGTCGAGCTCGCCGACAACTCCGGTCTTGGCGAGACGCTCCGCGAGGTGATGGGCGGCTACACCGAGAGGACTGCCTCCGGCGGCCTCCACCTCCTCTGGAGGGTCGCCGACGGCAAGGGCGTGGAGAACCTGAAGTTGGCCCGGCGCCCCTCCACCGACGAGGAACTCGCCGACAAGCCCGGTCAGAAGATCCAGGTGCTCATCGAGACCAAGAGTGAGGGCGGGTTCCTCGTCGTCGCCCCCTCCTCAGGACCTGTCCACCCCACCGGGCAGCCGTGGAGCCTCCACGCCGGCGGGGCCGACACCATCGCCACCCTCGACCGCGAGGTCTCCGACGCCCTCCTCGAACTCGCCCGCATGTGCGACACCATGCCCGCCCCCGAGGCACCCGCGTTCGCCCAGCCCGCCCCCGCACCCCGTACCGACGACGGCAGCCTCAGCCCCGGCGACGACTACGAGAACCGCACCGACTGGACAGACATCCTCACCCCCCACGGGTGGACCGAACTGTTCCGCTCGGGCAACACCCGCTACTGGAGGCGCCCTGAGAAGCGGTTCGGGATCTCGGCCACCACCGGCCACGCCCCGGACAGGGACCGCCTGTTCGTGTTCACCACCTCGACCGAATTCGAGTCCGAGACGCCGTACACCAAGTTCGCCGCCTACGCCCTCCTCGAACACGGCGCCGATTACAAGGCCGCCGCCCGTGCGCTCAAGGACTCGGGGTACGGGCGTCCCGCCCCCGAACCCGTCCGGCACCTGTCCGCGGTCCCCTTCACCCAACCCGGCACCACCCCGGCCACCGACGGCACCGCCGCCCTCGCCATCGACGAACCCACCCCCGTCACCCAACTCGACACCTACAGCCGCACCGACGACGGCAACGCACTCCGTCTGGTCGACGAACACGCCCACGCGATCCGCTACGTCCCCGAACGCGGGAAATGGTTGGTGTGGGACGGGCACCGGTGGGCGTGGGACGACCGTGGTCACGTCCCCGAGAAGGCCCGTGCCATCGCCCGCGCACTCCCGGACGAGGCCAAGGAAGACACCGCCCACAAGGCTCGGTCACTGGCCGCGCGCAATCTCGGCGCGATGGTGCAACTCGCCCGCACCGATCCCCGCATCGTTGCCCCCGCCGCCGACCTCGACGCAGCGCCCCACCTGCTCAACACCACCGGCGGCGTCGCCGACCTGCGCACCGGCGAACTGTCGGCCCCTGACCCCACCCAGCTCCACACCCGCTCTGCCACTACCGCACCCGACCCCGACATGAGCACACCCCGGTGGCACACCTTCCTCGCTGACACCTTCGGTGACGACACCGAGGTCATCGGCTACGTGCAGCGACTCGCCGGATACTCCGCCTCGGCTGACGTCGGCAGCCACGTGCTGCCCTTCCTCCACGGCGGCGGCCAGAACGGAAAGTCGGTCTTCCTCGACGTCCTACGGGCAGTGCTCGGCGACTACGCCACCACCGCACCCCACGACTTCCTCATGCACACCCGCTCCTCCCACGAGACTGAACTCGCCCGTCTCCAAGGGATGCGGCTGGTCATCTGCTCCGAGGTCAACCAGGAAGATCGGTTCGACGAAGCGAAGATGAAGATGCTCACCGGCGGCGACACCATCACCGCCCGGTACATGCGCCAAGACCACTTCACGTTCGAGCCCACCCACCACCTGTGGCTAATGGGCAACCACCAGCCCGAAGTGAAGTCCGGAGGAACGTCGTTCTGGCGACGTCTGCGGTTGATCCCCTTCACCCGCACGGTCCCTGCCGACAAGCGTGTGGAGAACCTCGCCCGCATCCTGGTCGAGGAGGAAGGCCCCGGCATCCTCGCGTGGATCATCGAGGGCGCCCGGCAGTACTTCACTGACGGTCTCGCCGACCCCGAGAAGGTCAAGGCCGCCACCGAGACCTACGCCGCCGAGGAAGACCACATGTCCCGCTTCCTCGACGAGTGCTGCCACATCGGCGGAGGCGCCTTCGTGAAACTCGAAACCAAGAAGCTCCGCGGCGCCTACGAAACCTGGTGCATGGGCGAGGGCATCAAGCCCCTCGCCGCCTCCCCCTTCGGCCGGGAGATCAAGGGGCGAGGAATCGCCTCCAAGTCCTCCAACGGCAAGCGCTACTACATCGGCCTCGCCCTCCTCGCCGACGAAGACGACGACCCCCGCACGCCCGACTGAGGCACTGCTGTCACTGCGGTGCTGTCACTGCCACCCCCGGATTCGCGCCCGAGATCGGCCGGGCAGTGACATCACCCCCTCCCCAGTGACAGCAGAGAGACAGCAGAAAGTGACAGCAGCACAGAACGAAAGCGCAGGTCAGACGGTGAAAAGTGACAGCAGTGACAGCACTTGCACAGTTCCACTCTCACGCGCACACGTGATCAGGGTTAACGACGAAACTCCCAGTGCTGTCACTGGTGTCTCTGCCTGCCCTCAGGGAGACCGATGAAGGCCGCCACCATCCACGCCCGACTCGACACCTGCCCCCGATGCGAGGCCGCCGTCATCGTCGCCCTCGACCACCACACCGCCGCACTCACCGTCCGCGCCGACCCACTTCCCCTCGGCGCCGAGGCCGAACTCCACGCACGACTGTCCGGACGCCTCACCTACAACGTCCTCGGCCGCAAAGACCTACAGCTCCACCTCCGCGACACCGAACACATGACCTCCCGGCCGCACCCCGTCGTCGCCACCCACACCTGTCCCGGCCCCATCCCCGCCACCGCCATAACGAGCACGCCGGCGCCTGCGGTCCCGGCCGAACCCGACCTCTTCACCCACATCGACGACGACGTCCCCGACGGCTTCCCGTTCTGACAAGGACCCCACCCCATGAGTGACCTGCCGACCGGCGTCGCCTACTACACCGCCCGAGAACTCGCCGATCACCTCCGGGTCTCCACTATGACCATCCACCGAGCCATCGACACCGACGATCTCCCCGCCCTGCGCCTCGGCGCCGCCGTGCGCATCCCCGTCACAGACGCCCACGACTGGATCCTCACCCGCCTCACTCAGAAGGAGACAAGCCGATGACCGACCGACTCCACGACGAGTGCGCCCTCCTCGGGAATCGCATCGCCGACGCGTGGGCAGACGGGCGGCGCGCCGGGTACCAGGAGATGCGCGCCGAGGTGGCGGACCTGGAGGAGCGCCTCGACCGCGCCCGTCAGCGCGGCCGCTTCGCCGCCTCCGAGCTCGCGCGAGAGCGCGCCCAGCGAGAGATCGCGCAGGACTACCGCAACGCCGCGGTGCGCCACGCCATCGCCGGCGTCCTCGCCACCAAGGCGCCCACCCGCGCTCTCGCCGAGGACTGGGCCGACGAGGCAATGGACGCCATCCGGGAGGCCACGCCGTGAGCGTCATCCTCACCGCCACGACCCACGGCCGCCTGTACCGCCTCCGGTGCGATGCGTGCGGCGCTGTCCACGCCCCGAACCTGGCGACCCGAACCGCTTCCGACGCCCGGCTTGTCGCCCGCCGCGACGGTTGGAGGGCCTCCTCCTCGAAACGGAAGAGGCCCACTCACGCTCAGCTCTGCCCGATGTGTCGACCGCCCCGACCTCACGGAGACCCATCGTGACTCACCGCCCCGAGTCATGGCTCGACGCCGGCCTCCCGCTCGAATGTCCGTGCCAGTGGGGCATGACCGGGCACTGCCACCAAGGACGCCACACGGCCTGCACGGCCCACACCGTGACCATGCCCGAGACGTACCTCCCGCTCCCGTCCGGGGGCTACGACCCGCCCGTGTGGCTCGCCGACAGAGTGTGCCGGTGGCGCTGCGCCTGCGAGTGCCACGCCGGACCTGAACAGCTCGACTTGTTCGCCTGACCCACCACCACGACCAACCGGGGGGACCATGACCAAGCAGCACCACTACCCGTGCGACCTGTGTGGCCGACCGTCCGGCGACGACGCCCCCGCCTGTACCCTGTGCGCCCATCGGGCCGCGACCGCTCTGAACGATATTGCCGAGTGGCTCGGGGAGGCGCTCATCGAGGCCATGGCGAAACAGACCGCCCTCGCCGAGGTCTCCGGCGGCAAGCCCACCAAGAAGTCGGAAATGCCCCTACCCCTCGACCTGCGCGCCTCAGAAGCCCTCGCCGTCCTCCGGTCCACCCTCACCACGTGGGTTCGCGTCCTCCAGGGGGACGGCGCCACCACCCACCCTCGCGCGGCCACCGTCCGGTCCATGGCTGAGTGGCTCGCACCCGTGATCTCGTGGGCGCGGACACGCTCCTACGGCGCCGAGGTGGTCGACGAGATTCTCGCTGCCCACCACCAGGCCCTCACCGCGGTCGATCGGCCTCATCGGTGGGTGCCGCTGCCCACCCCGTGCCGGCACGTCACCCTCGACGAGGGGCGCCCCGTCCCGTGCGGTGGGCAGCTCCACGCCATCATCGCCCCCGGCCACAGGGCCGACGGCGAGATCCGGTGCACCCTCGACCGCGGCCACACCACCACCGTGCACCACCTGGTCGACAAAAGGCGCCAACCGCGGTTGCGCGACTTGACAGACCTGCCTAAGTTGCGTGCTTAGATGGGACTTCTGCACTCAGGCCCCGGTACCCACCGGGGCCTTTGCAACGCCCTGTGGCCCCAGTCCACTCGACCACCGGGCGGGCTCTGGCCGCTCCGCACATCCTCTGGCATGGAGAGCTGCGGTAAACGTTTAGCGCAGCATGGCCTATGATTTCTTTCAGGTACAAAAAATGAGTGAGCCCCTGGCCAGGGAATCCGCTGCCACACGTCCTCCCTGGCCAAGAGCCCTGAGGATCAGCCGCTCAACATGATGGCGATCGCGAGGATGGTCCGGCTGAGGGCGCCGAGCACTCCAATGAGCGCTCGGACGCTTTCCCGGGCACCTTCACGCCTCCACCAAGCGATCTGCCTCTCCCTCTTCCTTGCCATACGCACCTCCGGGTGTTGGACGTCCTTCCACCCAGGCGATACCGACCGCCACGGGATCCCTGTGGCGGTGATCGTGCGTCGGCACACCCGATTCTATGGCTGCCTATTGACTGCAACTCCTGCCCTTTTATGCAGAGGGTGAATAGCGATCAAAAACATGAGGATCTGCGCCCTTTTCTCGCCTATTCAGTAACACACTGATAGGGATCTTTCAGAGCGAAAGCGTCTGGGCGGCAGGTCGTGCTGCCCTCGCCGAAAAATGTGTCGTGAATCACATTGAAGAGGCGTGCCGGAGCGGCGGGCGTCCGACGCGATGCACCTCAGGCATCAAGACCGTCCGGCCGGGAACACCCAACCACCCTTGCCACTCCCGCGACCGGACACCCACGTCCCGCCTCCGTGCTCCGCCCCTCCGGGGGGTAGGAGCGTCGAGCACAGGGTGGGGCGCTAACGCAACCGGTAAACCTCGACGCGCGTCCAACGACGTACACACCCCCAACACGAGGACAGCCCATGCGCCGTGCACTGCTCACCCTTCTCGCTGTACTTGCCCTCACCGCCACCGCCGCGTGTGGAGAAGGGGAGGACGCCCGAGCCGCACTGCCCGACCACGAACGCGAGTTCCTGGACTCAGTGGAGGAGTCCCTCAGCGCCGAAGGTGTCGCCCCCCGATACCTGGGCGCCAACGACGAGGAGAAGCTGGAGTTCGGGTACGCCGTGTGCGAGGACATCGACGGGGGCATGGCGCCCACCGAGGTGGTGCAGTCCATCGAACAGAGCGGGGACGGCGACACCCGCATGGCCGATGTCGCCCTGCCGCTGGTCGGCAACGCCGACGCCTACCTCTGCGGCCACTGACCTGGGGTACCGCATCACGGGCCCGCTCCCCGTGACCCGCCCCGGCGGCGAGGCACCCCTCCTATGGAGGTGACCCCCTTGCCACCCAGGGCTTTGCAGACCTGCCCCACCCCCGGATGCCCCACCCTCACCCGCACAGGCAGGTGCGGCCCCTGCCAACGCACCGCACGCACACGCCGTCGCACCAGTAGCCAGGCAGGGTACGGAGCCCGCTGGTACCGCACACGTGCTGCGTATCTGCGTGAGCATCCGCTGTGTGAGTGCGAGGAACATTCAGCTCAGCCGTGGATCATTCGGCCGCGAGCTGCTGAGGTTCATCACAAAGATGGGCTCGGTCCGCTCGGGCCGCGAGGTTTCGACTGGTCGAACTTGCAATCTTTGACGAAAAGCTGTCACTCGCGCCTGACCGCCCGTGACCAACCCGCTGGGTGGAACGACCGAGAGTGAGCGAGCCCGGGGGATGACCCCCACCCGACGATCTCCAAAAGGTCGCCGGGGAGGGCGCCGGGAAGTCGGGCAGGTTCAAAAGGTTCTGGCTGTCACGCAACGTGACGGCTCTCAGTGCTGCGCAACGCAGCTTTGATGGAGGAGGTCACTATGGCGAGTGGAGGTGCACGCGCCGTCTCCGGCCCGCCGCCGGACCCCAACGCCCTGCGCCGTAACCGCAAACAGGACGCGTCCGGGTGGGCGACGCTGCCGGCCGAGGGCCGCACAGGACCGGTGCCGGGCTGGCCGCTCACCGAGGTTCGCCCGCGCGAGTGGGACCTGTGGCGGGAGCTCTGGTCACGGCCACAGGCCGTCATGTGGGAGAGCCTCGGACTCGACATCGAGGTCGCCCTGTTCGCCCGCGCCCTCGCCGAGGCCGAGGAGCCCGAGCCCCGGGCTGATGCCGCCAAGCTCACCAAGCAGTACATGGAGAGCCTCGGATTGACCGCACCGGGTCTGCTCCGCCTGCGCTGGAAGGTCGGCCCTACCGAGGACGCTCCGGCTGCCGAACCCGTCGAGCCGTCGAAGGCCAAGACGCCGCGCCGCAAGTCAGCGCGGGATCGGCTGAAGGTCGTATCTGATGGCGAAGGGGCGTAGTCCGAGCGCCGCTGACGCGTTCGTCGTCGACTTCCCGACCCTGTGGGTGGTTCCCGATTGGATGGAAGCGCACCTACCGGTACCCGGAGGTTTCCGGGCCGGTGAGCCCATGGAGCTCTATCCCTGGCAGTTGTGGTGCACCGTGAACCACTACCGGGTCAAGCCCAAGGCCGTGTTCGGGCAGCGATCGACTGCCTTCCACTACCGGCGGTCTCAGGTCGTTGCTCCGCAGAAGACGGGCAAGGGTCCGTGGTCGGCGGCGATCACACTCGCAGAGATGGTCGGCCCGGTGGTGTTCTCCGGGTGGGCCGCCGGCGGCGAGGTCTACCGCTGTTCGGCCCACGGCTGTGGGTGCGGGTGGTGGTACGCCTACGAGCCCGGTGAGCCGATGGGTATGCCGTGGCACGACCCGTTGATCCAGATGCTCGGGGCGTCGTCTGACCAGGTAGAGACGAACGTGTACGGGCACCTGAAGGCGATGGTGAAGAACAGCCCGCTCGCCGACCTGTTGACCACGGGCGAGGAGTTCACCCGCATCTTGACCGGCGACGGGGGTGGCCGCGCGGACGTGGTCACGTCCTCGGCGCGGAGCCGGTTGGGCAACCCGATCGTGTTCGCGTTGCAGGATGAGACGGGCACGTACACGACCACGAACAAGATGATCAGCGTGGCCGAGGCACAGCGCCGCGGTCTGGCTGGCATGTCCGGGCGCTCGTTGGAGACGACGAACGCGTGGGACCCCTCGGAGGACTCCTACGCCCAGCGGACTGCCGCATCGAAGGCCAGGGACATCTTCCGGTACCACCCGCAGGCGCCGAAGGCTCTGCGGTACGACAATGCGCGTCAGCGCCGCAAGATCCACAGTTACGTCTACGCGGGCAGCTCCCATGTCGACCTCGACGCGATCGGCGCTGAGGCGACCGAGCTCCTGGAGAAGGATCCAGCACAGGCAGAGAGGTTCTTCGGTAACCGGGTCGTGTCCGGAACCGGCTCGTGGTTGGACTCGGAGGCGTGGGCCGCTCGGGTCGATGCCCGTGAGGTTCCCCGCGGCACCCGGGTCGTGCTCGGGTTCGACGGCTCTGACATCGACGACCACACGGCTCTGAGGGCGGAGACCCTCGACGGCCACCAGTTCACACCGGTCTACGGCCCCGACCAGGCGCCCACCATCTGGAACCCCGCCGACTATCCCGGCGGGCAGGTACCGCGTCTGGAGGTCGACGCCGCCCTCGACGAACTCATGCGGCGGTTCGACGTGGTTCGGCTCTATGCCGACCCGCCGTACTGGGAGACCGAGGTCGACGAGTGGGTGGACCGGTACGGCGAGCGCCGGGTGATCCGGTGGCACACGCGCCGGGTGGTGCAGATGCACGCTGCCGCCGAGCGGCTCAGGACCGACGTCCTGAAGGCCGACACGGGGTTCACCCACGACGGGTGCGAGCTCACCGCCGACCACATTGCCAATGCCCGCACTGCGGCGCGGCCGGGTGATCGGTACGTGCTCCGTAAGGCCAGTGATCAGCAGAAGATCGACGCTGCCGTGACATCGGTTCTGGCGCACGAGGCGGCCATGGACACCATCGCCGCCGGCCTCGCCCGCAAGCGCAAGACCTACGTCTACACCGCATGAGAGGGGGTCACCGATGGCCGTCTCTCAGGCCGACGCTGTCGCACTGACCGAGGCCCTGGAGGCCGAACTATCGTCCCGGTGGGGGCGCATCAGCACCCACCAGGCGTACTACAAGGGCCGCCAGCCGTTGAAGTTCGCAAGCGAGGAGTTCCGCAAGTACCACGGCGAACGGTACGCAGGGTTCTCCGACAACTGGGTTCAAGTCGTTGCCGATAGCCCCGTGGAACGCCTGACGGTGACGGGCGTGACCCCGTCCGGGGACGATGTGGCCGATGACGAGTCGTGGCGGGTGTGGCAGGCCAACGGCCTCGACGCCGACAGCCAGCTCGGGTTTCTCGGGTCCGTGGTGTCCGGGCGTTCCTACGCGCTGGTGTGGGGCGACCCCGACGACGAGGAAACTCCGGTGGTGACATTCGAGGACGCCTCGTCGTGCATCGTGGCCTACGAACCGGGCAGCCGTCGGCGCCGGCGGGCTGCCCTGCGGCGGTGGCAGGACGGCGCCACCGAGATGGCGGTGCTTTACCTGCCCGACCAGGTGTGGAAACTCGAACGCCCCCTCGTGAAGCAACAGAAGTCGGCGAACTTGGCGCAGGCGGACGAAGAGATCGCCTCGTGGGAACCGAGGGACACGGGCACCGAGCCCAACCCGCAGCCCAACCCCATGGGCGTAGTCCCGGTGGTGGAACTGCCTAACCGGCCGCTTCTGGCTGATGAGCCCATCTCGGACGTGTCCGGGGTCGTGGCTATGCAGGACGCGATCAACCTGTTGTGGTCCCAGCTGTTCACCGCATCCGATTACGCGTCCTTCCCGCAGCGGATCGTGCTCGGCGCGGAGATGCCCAAGGTCCCCGTCCTCGACAGCCGCGGCGAAGTCGTCGGGGAGCGCCCGGTCGACTTGGAGCGGTTCGCGATTGACCGGGTGCTGTGGATCGACGGGGAGAACGTGCAGACCTCGGAGTGGTCCGCGGCGAACCTCAGTGCGTACACGGAGGTGATCGAGGTGGCGGTGGGCCACATCGCCGCCCAGACCCGCACCCCGCAGCATTACCTCGTCGGCCGTATGGCGAACCTGTCAGGCGATGCTTTGATCGCCGCCGAGACCGGTCTCGTAAAGCGCACAGAGGAGAAACAGCTCTGGTTCGGCCAGGCACTCCGTGAGGTGTTCGCGCTGGTGGCGCTGGCTCAAGGCCGCACCGACAAGGCGCGGGCTCTGCGGGCCGGCCGGGTCATGTGGGCCGATGCCGAGTCGAGGTCTCACGCCCAGCTCACCGACGCACTCGTGAAGTTGAAGCAGATCGGTTTCCCGTTCGAGTGGGTGGCCCTGCGGTACGGGCTCACCCCGACCGAGGTCGCCGAGGTCCTCGCCATGCAGGAACGAGAGCAGGCCATGGACCCGGTGGGGGCGATCGCCGACCAGATGGAACGTGGCTTCCGCCCCGCCGGTGACCCAGGCACCCCGGACGACCCCGAGGGTGATGGGGCGTGAGCACCCGGGCGGCACTGGCTCACCAGCGTGGGCAGGACCGGATCGCCCGTGGCGCCGCCGACGAGGTCGGGCAGGTGTGGGCGCAGATCGACGAACGCGATATCCGTTCATCGTGGCTGGAACTCGTGCCCCGTGCCGCGACCATCCTGGCCGCCGCGCAACTGGCCTCGGCGCTGGGCGCCGAGGAGTACCTCGACGAACTGTTGGGCGTGGCTGCCCCGGTGGTGGCCGCCCCGGCGTGGGAGGAGATCACCGGTACCGCTTCGGACGGGCGGAGCCTGGACACACTCCTGCTCCAGCCCGGCATCCGGACGCTCACGGCGGTCCAACGCGGGGCGACGCCCCGGCGCGCGCTGATGGCGGGACGGATCCAGCTCGACACGATCGCCCGCACCCAGGTCACCGACGCCGGGAGGGCCGCCGAACAACTCGGGGTCGCTGTGCGCCCCCGCGTGGTGGCCTACACCCGTGTGGTGGCCCCGTCGGCGTGCTCCCGGTGCATGATCCTCGCCGGGCGCGAGTACTCGTGGAGCCAGGGGTTCCAGCGACACCCTCGCTGCAAATGCACCATGCGCCCCCTACGTCCCGGCGAGCGGGTCGACGGCGACAGCCCCCGGGCCCTGTTCGACGGACTCACCCGAGAGCAGCAAGACAAGCAGTTCGGCCGACATGCCGCGGAGGCGATCCGCGAGGGCGCCGACATGTCTCAGGTGGTCAACGCGAGGCGCGGCATGCAACCGGCCACCGACCGGTCCCGGGGCCGGTACACCACCGAGGGCACGACTCGGCGAGGCTACGCCGGGCGGCGCCTGGGAGAGCTCACCGACACCTCGGGCCGGTACGCGCGGTCGCGCCGCCCACGGCTGATGCCCGAGGCGATCATGCGCGACGCCGCTGACCGCCAGCGGGCTTTGGAACTTCTGCATGAGCACGGCTATCTGACCGACCCGCCCCCGCCCGCAACGAGCGGCGGCAGCTGACCCGCAACGGGAGAACCATGAACGACACCACCGAACCCGTCGAGGACACCACCGAGGCAGAGGCGCCGTCCGGGGGCGCCGAACAGGTCCCGGCGCCGGTCGAGGAGGACGCCCCCGAGGGCGCCCACGAGCTCGGCGACGCCGGCAAGAAGGCGCTGGACGCCATGAAGTCGAAGTGGCGTACCGAGCGCGACAAGCGCCGGGAACTGGAGGCCAAGCTCTCCGAGACCGACCAGGCTCAGCCTGACGAAGACGCTGTCCTCCGGGCCGCCGAGGCCGTCACCGCACAGGCCAACCGACGCGTGCTGCGCTCGGAGATCCGTGCCGCGGCGGCCGGGAAGCTCACCGACCCCAAGGACGCACTCAAGTTCCTCGACCTCGACGACTTCCAGGTCAACGACGACGGCGACGTCGACGCCGACGCGATCACCGAGGCTGTCGAGGACCTGGTCAAGAACAAGCCCTACCTGGCCGCGCAAAGCGGCAGCCGTCCCCGTTTCGAGGGGACCGCGGACTCCGGCGCCCGCAAGGGGACCGGTGCCACCCAGCTCACCCGCGACGACATCAAGCGGATGAGCCCCCACCAGATCATGAAGGCCAAGGCCGAGGGCCGCCTGAAGGACCTGATGGGGACCGACAACCGGTAGAACCCTGAAAGGAAGCCGAGATGGCTATCGAGAACTTTGTCCCCGAGGTGTGGTCCGCCGAGCTCCTGGTCGAGCTCGAAAAGTCCCTGGTGTACGGCGCCTCCGGTGTCGTCAACCGTGACTACGAGGGCGACATCTCCCAGTACGGCGACACCGTGCACATCACCTCCCTGGCTGAGCCCACGATCGGGGAGTACTCCCCGCACGAGGACATCACCATCGAGGAGGTCGACGACGAGTCCCAGACTCTCTTGATCGACCAGGCCCGCTATTTCGCGTTCACGGTCGACGACATCGAGCGCAGGCAGGCCCGCGACGGCGGCGCTGTCCTGTCCGAGCAGGCCCGCAAGAGCGCGTACCGGCTGCGGGACGTGGCCGACCAGTTCCTCGCCTCCACCATGGCCGCAGGGGTGGCCGATGAGAACGTGCTCGCCGACGCGTTGGTGGCCGACCCGGGCGACGCCTACGACCTCCTGGTCGAGTTCGGGGTGCGCCTGGATGAGTCGAACGTGCCCGAGCAGGGCCGGTGGGTCGTGATCCCCCCGGCGTTCCACGGGATGCTTCTGCGGGACACCCGGTTCGTGGGCGCCGGTGACGAGTCCGGCGCCGCCACCCGCGCGAACGGCCTCGTGGGCACCGCGGCCGGGTTCGCCATCCACAAGTCCAACAACACCCCGACGGGGGAGTCGGGCCGGATGGTGCTGGCCGGGTACTCGGGGGCGACGACCTACGCCGAGCAGATCAACAACACCGAGGCCACCCGCAAAGAGCGCGGTTTCGCGGACATCGTCAAGGGGCTGCACCTGTACGGCGCCCGGGTCGTGCGCCCGACGGGGCTGGCCGCCGCTGATGTGACGATCGGCCAGAGCAGCTAACCCAGAGGGGGTGGCGTCGTGGACCCGTTGGCCACAGTCGAGGACCTGGAGGCGCTCGGCGTCACCGTCGACGACGAGGAACGGGAGCTGGTCGGGCAGTATTTGGCGGCGGCGTCCGCTTCGGTGCGCGCCGCCGCCGGGGTGCCGATCAGTCAGGCCACGTCCACGGTGGTGGTAGCCGGTCAGCGCGAGCCCCGCCTGTCTCTGCCCGGTCCGCCGGTCACTGCGGTCGAGGAGGTCCTCCTCGACGACGCCGAGCCAACCGGCTGGCGCCTGTCCCGGCCCCGGGCGTCCCTGTACCGGGCGGCCGGGTGGGGCACGGACGCGAGTGAGGTCGAGGTGACCTACACCCACGGCCTGCCGACCGTGCCAGCCGACATCGTCGCGTTGGTGTGCCGGATCGCTGCGACGACTCTGATGTCCTACCGGTCCGATGAGACCGGTGGCGGTATCGGGGTGCGGCGGGTGACTCAGCTCCGCATCGGCGACTACTCGGCGAGCTTCGCCGACGACGGCACCATGACCGAACTCGAACTACCCGAGACGACACGGGCCCGGCTGCGGGCCCGGTTCGGCGGGGGCGCGGCGGTGGTGAGGTCCACATGATGCCGCCCATCGGGATGCACCTGAACAGGCGACTCGAACAGTGGCGCCGACAGGAAACCGACGACGGGTCCGGCGGTGTCATCACCGAATGGGTCGAGATCGGCACTGTCCGGGCTCGCGTGTCACAAGCCGGGACCTCGCAGGCCGAGCGCATCGCCGCCCACCAGGCGGGGGCCGAGCTCACCAACCCGATCTACGTGCAGCCGCGCGCAGACGTGCGGCGTGGCGACGAACTCCGCGGCCCCGAGGGGTCGTGGCGTGTGGTCGCGCTGTACCGCCCGTCCGAGCCGGTGTACCTGCGGGCGGACTGCGAACTCGTGCAGGGAGAGGGGGAGCAATGACCCACCAGGATGATGACGGCCCGGCCGAGCGTGCACAGCGCATGAGGGACAGCGCCGAGCAGCAGATCCAAGGGCTAGCCGGTAAGTCGATGCTCACGGAAAGAATCACGGCATCCGCGACAGTGGCCTCGGCGAAAGCTCAGATCGCCATCGCCGACGCGATCCTGGCCGTGGCGGGAGAGCTGCGGGAGGGGCGGCGCCAGGATGCGCGCCAGGCCCGTAGGGAGGCGCGAGGTGGGTAAGCGGCGCGTGCGGGTCGAGGGCCTGGAGGAACTGGAGCGCAAGCTCCGGGCTCTGCCCCGCAACCTGGAGTCTGAGGCCGAGACCGCGACCAAGGATGAGGCCGAGGAGGTGTACGAGGCGATGCGGGACCGTGTCCCTGTCGCTTCGGGCACGCTGCGGGGTGCGATCGGACGCCGCCAGACGGGGCCGCTCACGATGGAGGTGGGCGTGTTCGGCGCTAGGAGGGCGTGGTGGTCCGCGCTGGTCGAGTTCGGCACCAGTACACGCACCGCATCGCCGTTCGCTGAGCCGTCCGCCCGTGAAGCCGAACAGCGCTACCCGGACCGTATGGCGAAGTTCCTGAACAGCGAATTGCCGCCCTCATGAGCGCGACGACACCCGCACGCCGGCCCATGGCGGATATTCAGAGCGCCCTGTATCAACGCCTGACCGCCGAGGACGCCGACCTCGGTGCGGCGGTGTACGACTACGTTCCCGAGCCGACCGCCGCCTCTTGGCCCTACGTGACGATCGGTGAGGCAATCGAGACCCCGGCCAACGCTCACACATTCATCGGTCGGGACACGACGGTGAACTTGCACGTGTGGTCGAAGTATCGCGGTTTCGCCGAGGCGAACGCCGTCGCCAACCGGGTGACTGCTCTCCTCGACCACCGCCCCGCCGACCTCGACGTCGGCGACGGGCAGTACGTCACCAGTCTGCGGTTCGAGTTCGGGCAGACGCTCCGCGACGAGAACCCCGACATACGTCACGTCGTGACCCGTTTCCGGATCCGCACAGCACAGACCTGACACCACAAACCACCACGAGCCCCGAGCCATCGGCCGGGGCTTTTCGTATGCGAGGAGGGACCCGATGGCGGGCCACGACGCTTTCAGCACGGTGCTGGAACGCATGACCGAGGGCGGCGACTTCGAGGAGATCGCCAACGTCCACAACCTGAGCGGACCTGGGTTGGAGCGTGAGGAGTACGACGTCACCACCCACTCCAGTCCGGGGCAGTGGGAGGAGATCATTTTCGGAATCAAGCGGACCGGAGAGGTGGAGTGCGAGGTCTATTTCGATTCCGAGCAACACCTCCATGTGATCCGTGAGGATTTCGCCGGGTCCGAGCCGAACGACTACCGCATGAGTTTTCCCGACGGCGGGTCCTGGGAATTCTCGGCTGGCCTCACCGGGTGCGAGTTCGAGTTCCCCCACGACGGGCCGATGGAAGCCAGCATGACGTTCAAACTCTCCGGGCCGCCGAGCTTCATGGATGAGGAGACCTCCTGATGGCCTTTCTGACTGCCGCTCAGATTGAGCAGGTCGACGACCGCAAGTACGAGGACGTCGACGTCGAGGAGTGGGGCGGCACCGTTCGCGTCGTCGGACTGTCCGGCACCGACCGGGACGCCTACGAGGCGGCGTTCGTGGATGCCAAGGGCAAGCCCGCAGCGCAGCGCCTGCGGAATGTCCGGGCGAAGCTCCTCGTGAAGTGTCTGGTGGATGAATCGTTCGAGAGGCTGTTCACCGACGACAAGGCCAAGGCCCTCGGTGAGAAGAACGGCGCGGTGGTCGACCGCCTATTCGACGTGGCCCGGCGCCTGTCCGGCATCGGTCAGGGGTCGGTCGAGGAGGGAAAAGGCGACTCCGAGAGCGACCCGAGCGACAGCTCTACCTCCGGGTAGCCGCCCACCTAGGGATGCCCGTCGAGGAGATGCTCCGCCGCACCTCCTCGGCTGAACTCACCGAGTGGGCGGCATACGAACAGCTCATCGGCCCCCTCGGCGGACAGCGCACGGACGTGCTGGTCGCCCAGTTGTGCGCGGTCGTGGCCAACGCCAACCGCGACAAGAAGTCCAAGAAGGCCAAGCCGAAGGACTTCCTGCCCCAGTGGGATCACGGCCGTGGCGCCCCGCAGTCTTGGCAGCAACACAAGTCGATCGCCAAGTCGTTGAACGCTGCGTTCGGCGGCGCCGAGAACGGACGCACACCCGCCCGTCGAGGGCAGCCCCGGTATCAGGTTCGCGATGACCAGGCTCTCCCGAGTGTGGTCGACACCGAGACGGGCCGCACCGAGTGGACCGGGCTGGACTCCGACCAGGCCCGCGAGGTCGCCGCAGGGCTCAACACCACCGCCAAGAAGAACAAGAAGAAGACGCACGCCTGAGGGGGTGAGCCGTGGCCACCCTCCAGGAACTCACCGTCGTCATCGGGGCGGACACCGGCGGTCTCGACGAAATCGACCAAGCCGCCGAGAAAGCCACGTCCGGGTTCGACAAGGTCCAGGATTCAGGGCGGCGTCTCACCGATGTCGGCAAAGGCCTGACAGCTGGTGTGACGACTCCGATCGTGGGGCTCGGCACCGCGGTCGTGACCACCGCCGCAAGCTTCGAGTCCAGCATGAACGGCGTCAGAGCTGTCACCGGCGCGACCGGGCAGGACCTCGACGACCTCACCGGCCTCGCCCGCGAAATGGGATCAACCACCCAATTCTCAGCCTCCGAGGCGGCTGCCGGCATGGAGTTCCTCGGCATGGCCGGGTGGGACACCACCGAGATCATGTCCGGCCTACCCGACGTGCTCAACCTCGCCGCCGCCGGCGGGATGGAGTTGGCCAACGCGGCCGACATCGCATCGAACATCATGAGCGGCTTCGGGATCGAGGCATCCGAAGCCGCCCGGGTCTCCGACGTACTCGCCGACGCCTCGGCGTCCGCGAACACGAGCGTCGAGCAGCTCGGCGGGGGGTTCACCTACGTGGGCCCGGTCGCCTCCAGCGCGGGGATGAGTCTGGAGGAGACCGCGGCGACCCTCGGCGTGCTCGCCGATGCAGGCATCCAGGGCGAGCAAGGCGGCACAGCCCTCCGCGGTGCCCTGTCCCAGCTGCTGAACCCCACGGCCCAGGTGCAGGGCGTCATGGACGACCTGGGTGTGTCCATCCAGGATGCGGATGGGGCGATGAGGCCTTTCCCGGACATCATGCGGGACCTGGAGGGCGCCGGCGCTGACACGTCGGAGATGATGCAGATCTTCGGTCAGGAGGCGGGCCCGGCGATGCTCGCGTTGTTGGAGCGTGGTGCCGACGACGTGGCCGCTTTTACCGAGCAGTTGGAGGGTTCCGAGGGCGCCGCTCAGGAGATGGCGGACATCCGAATGGAAGGCCTGTCCGGTCAGCTCAAGGCGCTTCAGTCCGCGGCCGAGGGCCTGATGCTGGAGCTCGGGGACACGGGGTTGTTGAACGTCGTGACCACGGTGGTGGAGAAGTTCACCGAGTGGACGCAGAAGCTCAACGACACGAGCCCGAGGTTGTTGCAGATCGCTGTGGTCGTGGCCGCCGTCCTCGCTGCTTTGGGGCCGCTTCTCATTGTGGTCGGTATGACCATCACCGCGATCGGACAGATCGGCGGTGCCCTGAAGGTGGTGGCCGGGGCGTTCCGGATCGCGGCCGGGGCCAAGATGCTGTTCTCCGCTGCCCTGTGGGCCTCGCCGATCACCTGGATCGTCCTGGGGATCATGGCGCTCATCGCGGTGATCGTCCTGTGCATCGTCTATTGGGATGAGATCTCGGCAGCTGTGGGCAGGGCGTGGGATTGGATTGTCTCCAAGGTCGAGGGTGCGACGGCGTTGGTCTCGGCTCTGGTGTCACTGTTGGTCGCCTGGGTCCTCGACACCATCAACGGGTGGGGCGCCTCGCTCTCCTCCCTGGTCTCGGGCATCTGGGATTCGGTCACTGGGTTCTTCGCCTCTGCCCGGGACACTGCGGTCAGCGTGGTCTCCGGCATGGTCTCCAATGTGCTGGGCTTCATTGCCGGGCTCGCCGCCCTGCCGGGGATGGTGGGTTCCTACTTCGCGGGGATGGTCTCGACCGCGGCGGGTCAGATCTCGTCGCTGATCTCGCAGGCCGCTCAGATTCCGGGCCGCATCATGAGCGCTGTGGGCAACCTCGGCAGCCTCCTGGTCGGTGCTGGGCGCAACGTCATCCAGGGGCTCATCTCGGGGATCACCAGCATGATCGGCCGGGTCGGCTCGGCCATGTCGAACGTGGCCTCGACGATCCGCGGCTACTTGCCGTTCTCGCCGGCCGAGGTCGGCCCCATGAGCGGGTCCGGCGCCCCCGAGGTGTCCGGAGCCCGCATCGCCGACCAACTCGGCGAGGGCATCATGTCCGAGCTCACCCGCATCGACCGTGCCGCCGACGCCCTCATGTCCCCGCTGGACGACCGGGTCGCCGCCATGCAGGGCGCCGCCAGCCGCATCCCCTCGAACGTCAACGCTGCGGCGTCCCGTGTCGAAGGCCAGGAGCAGCGTGTGGTGATCGACGTGACCGGAACCGACGGGGAGATGAAGAAGCTCATCCGCAAGATGGTCCGCACCGACGGCCGCGGCGATGTCCAGACCGCTTTCGGCCGGTAGGCCGCCCTACATGAGAGGAGGCCCCAGTGGCCTTCACGAACGCCCTGTACCACCCGATGCTCTCCGCCGCCGCCGACACGGCAGTCGAGGCGTCGCTCCACACCGGCAACCCCGGCGACGACGGGTCCAACGAGATCGACGGCGGCGACTACGAACGCCAATCCGTCACCTGGAACAGCCCATCCTCCGGGGCGATCACTGCCGACGACGAGATCGTCTTTCTCGTGCCCGCCCTCGGCTCCGACGAGGTCACCCACGTAGGCCTGTGGAACTCCGCTGGCGACTGGCTCGGGGACGCCCCCGCTTCGACGCCACAGCCCTACCCCACGGCGGGCACCGCCACGGTCGAGGTGCTGACCCTGAACATGGGCAACGGGGCACTCACCGCGAGCATCCGCTCCCACTGACAGGAGGTGCCCCGTGGCGGTCGTGTGGCAGAACAGCTTTGACGGTGAGCCACTGACGCTCGTCTCCGAGGACCTGACCGGGCCCGGCACGTCCGGCGAGTGGGGCGACCCCATTGTGGACCTGCGTAACAGCGCGGATGTGTCGCATGTGCGCTACGGCGATCGGGCCTACGGCGGCCGGTCCTCGCTCATGCTCGGCGCCGATGATGCCTTTTCCGGCAACCACGGGGACGTGCAACTCACCGAGGAGTTGACCGAGTGGTCCGTCAGCTTCTACCTGTACCGCACATCGGGCGGTTGGGTGCGTTTCCTCCAGTCCGGCCGGGTCAACGTCAACGACCTCTACCTCGACTTCGATTCGGGCGCCCATTTTGTCGGTTGGACGGAGCTGGACACGAGCGCCACGGATCAAATGCACGACCGGTGGGTGCGGTGCGAGGCGTCGCAGGGCTCGGAGGAGTGCACGTGGCGGTTCTGGTGGACCGACCCCGACAGCACCGGGGAACCCGACTACGAGATCAGTGTCGAATCTTCCTCGGTCACCGGTTATCTGTTTGTGCAGGGCGGGGGCTCCGAGGCCGACTATCCGCCCGCCTACATCGACCAGGTGCGTGTCGGCGAGGGCGAGGGGCTCGGCCCCTGGCCTACTCACCAAACCTTCGCCGCACAGGCCAGCCTCGGGCTGACCTCCTCGGCGCAGATCCGCGCGGACCTGACCGGCGACGGCGTGGTCGCCGTAGCCACACTGCCCCTGTCCTCCTCGGCACGCATCACCCGTGCCGGCCGGATGGACGCCTCCGCCGACCTGCCGGTGGATGCCACCTCGCAGATCACCCGGCACGCCACGGTGGACGCCGCCGCCGACCTCGGCGAGCTGGGCGCTTCTGCGCGGGTCACCCGAGGTGGCCGGTTCACTGCCACCGGCGATCTCTCGGGGGTGAGTGGACATGCTGAGCTGCGGTCGCAGTTCCGCCCCACGTTCCCGCCCCGCCTGACCACGGAGCTCCTCCTCGACGGTGAGTGGGTCGACATCAGCGGTGACGTGCGCGCCACCGAGCCTGTGCAGATCACCCGCGGCCGAGCTGACGAGGCGTCCCAGGCGGACCCGTCGTCGTGTGCGCTGACCCTCGACAACCGGGGCGGCAAGTACTCGCCCCACAATCCACTCAGCCCGTACTACGGGCAGATCGGCAAGAACACACCGGTGAGGGTCCGCGTCGGCCCGCTGCCCGAGGAGGGCGCCACGGTCCTCGCCGACGGCTTCGGCCGCACCGTCACCGGCGGGTGGAGCGAGGCTGACAGCGGCCACACGTGGGAGCCCGCAGCCGGGCCCGACAGCTCGTACTCGGTCGAGGACGGCGCCGGGCACATCGCCCTCGATACCATCGCTGACGCTCGCGTCGTGTACGCGCACGACGCCGACCTCACCGATTTCGACGTCACGTGCGAGGTGCGTCTTGACACTCCGCCCCGTGGAGAGGCCGGTGGGGCCACCTACCTCAGTCTCGCCGGACGCACCATGGACACCGGCGGCTCATCCGAGTCCGGGTACCGGATCAGCGTGGCGTGGAGAGTTGACGCCGGGCGCGGCCCCCACATCGTCCCCGACATCAGCCGGATGGATGACGGCAGTGGCTCCAATCTGACACCGGTTCGAGCGCCCATCCCCGGCATGGAGTACACGCCGGGCGATTGGGTGCGGGTGCGTGCTCAGGCGGTCGGTCCCGAGCTTCGTATTCGCGTGTGGCCGGACGGGTCTCCCGAACCTGAGGTGTGGCACGCGCAGGCACACGACACGCGGTATCGACAAGGCGGCTTCGGGCTTCGAGGAACCATCACGGCCCAGGCCGACGCCACCGCCACGCCAGCGGTGATCTCGGTGCGCGACCTCCAGGTGAGGACCCTGCGGCAACAGGAGTTGCCGCACGTGGTGAGGTTCACCGGTGAGGTTTCCTCGTGGCCGTCCCGGTGGGACGTCGCCGACGTGGATGTGACCGCGCCCATCGAGGCGTCCGGGATCCTGCGTCGTCTCGGGCAGGGATCGAAACCCATCCGGTCGGTGACACGCCGCGCCGTCCCCTCGTTCCTTCCGGTTGCGTATTGGCCTATGGAGGAAGGCCGCACCGCTCGTTTCGCGAATTCCCCGACTCCTGGTGTAGAGCCGATGCGCGTAACGGGTCTGCATTTCTCCGAAGACGACTCTTTGGACGCTTCACGGCCGCTACCGACTGTGGGGGCTTCCGGCGCGACAATGTCGGCACCTATCCCGTACACCGACCCGGTGGGGTGGGAGGTGCATATGTTGGTGCATTTCCCGGATGAGCCGGAGGTGACGCCGTGGGAGTCTTCTGATGAGCCCAACCAGGCGGACTTTATGGCGATTGAGTCCACGGAGGTCCGGGCGACCATGGATTTCGTCAACGTCGGTGATGATGACAACCCCAGCGTGGCGATGCGTTGGCGTCTTTACACCCTGGACGGGGATGAAATCGCGAGCACGCAGGCGTCCGCGTCGGATCTGTGGGGCGGGTGGCGGCGTTTGGCTTTCCGAGCCGCGCCTAACGGGTCTTCCACCGAGATGTCGATTCTGCGTACCTTTGTCGAGGTTGGGACCACGGTAGGCAACCTGGTCGTGCCGCAATCGTATTCCGGGCCTGTGGGTTCCCCGACTGCAATTACGGCGACGGTCAGTCCTGAACTTGAGGGTATCGCTATCGGGCATGTTGTGGTGTGGGGGAGTCACAACGTCTACCACTACATGGACGCGTCTGCTGGGTGGGACGGCGAGACAACGCGGCTCCGGCTCACGCGAATGGCAAACGATTTCGACGTTCCTGTTCTGGTGAGCGGCATCGCCGGTGAACGGCTCGGTCCCGAAGAGGAAGGGACTTTCCTCGACGTCGTCGAGGAGGCGACGGCATCCGACCTCGGGTCACCCGGGGAGGACCGGGCGAGCCTGGCGCTCACCTACCGGGGTCGGGACCAGATGTACAACGCGAAGCCCGCCCTCGTGCTCGACTACGCGTCCGGGGAGATCTCCCCGCCGATGGAGCCCGAGGACGACGACCAGGCGCTCCGCAACGACGTTGAGGTGACACGGTCGTCCGGCATTGCTGTGCAGGTCGAGGACACCGACGGTCCTCTCGGCGTGGCCCGGGTCGGCCGGTACGACGAGAGCGTCACCTTGTCCCTGGCCACCGATAGTCAGGTCGACGACCAGGCCGGATGGAGGTTGCACCTCGGGACTGTTGATGAACTCCGGTGGCCGGTCATTCACCTGAACCTCGCCAACCCGAGATTGTCCGCGCGGATCGAGGACGTCCTCGCCCTCGATGCCGGCGACCGGGTCCGCATTCTCAACCCACCGCCGTGGACGCAGGAGCGCGCGCTCGATCTCATCGTGCAGGGCTACGAGGAACACATCGGCCTCTTCCAGTGGGACATCACCCTGACCTGCACACCGGCCTCACCATGGCAGGTCGGCCAGATCGGCGAGGAGGAGACCGAGGCCCCGCCGGACGCGCCGATGCGCGCCGATACGGCCGGGGCTGAGATCGACTACGGCCTCGACGAGACCGAGACGCTGCTCATCGTGTCGACCTCCCGCGGCCCCGCATGGGTCACCAGTGACACCCGCCCCGACTGTTTCCCGTTCGACATCACCGTCGGCGGGGAGATCATGCGGGTCACCGGCATCGTCGGGACCGGCGAGTCAGTCGGGCAGTCAGTCGAGGTCGAGCGCGCCATCAACGGCGTGGCCAAGAACCACGGCGCCGGCACGCCCGTGCGGTTGGCCTACCCGGCCACCGCCGCCCTATGAGAGAGGAGGTGCCCCGGTGTCCCTGTACCAGTGGCGTGCCGGAGAGATCATCACCGCCGAGAAGCTTCGCAGCGGAGTCCAGTTCGGGCTGGTGAACGTCACGCCCGTCACCAGTGTCGGTAGCGGAGCCCTCGGCTCCTCGTACTACCGAGGCCGAGCAGACGTCACGTTCGATGTGCCCTTCGCCGAGATCCCCACGATCCAGGTGACCGCCCGCACCTCGGTGCCTGGTGGCACGTTCATCGAGGCCACGTACACCGACGTGTCCACCACCGGATTCACCATCGTGATCGCCCGGTCCAACGAGACCTCTACCAATGTGGATTGGTTGGCCATCGGTAGGCCCGACCTATGAGAGGGGCTGACGTTGCGCGATGACAGAGAGACCCGCCCCATCCTGGGGCACACCGTGACGGCCGCGGACCTGTACGGGGAGCTCCGGCAGTTGTCCGGACAGCTACAGACCTCGATCACCCACCAAGAGGTGACCCGCACCCAGCTCCGCGACCACGAGCAGAGGATCCGCGCGCTGGAAGCGTGGCGCTACGCACTGCCGGTCAGTGCGTTCTCAGCGGTGGCCGCCGCCATCGCCGCGATCATCAGCGCTTTCATGGGCTGACCTGCCTCACCCCAAGCCGCATATTTGAAACCGCCCCGGCAACGTGCCGGGGTTTCGTCATGTCTGGAGGAGGCCCCTGTGGCCCGACCCACGAACTACGTCACCAGGTCTGATCTGGGGTGGCCGTCCACCAGCGGTGGCAACGCCGCCACGCCCCGGTCGGGGCTGGTGGTCCACTACGACAGCAGCGACCAGAACCTCGCTGCGAAACCCCACTCCGCGTGCGTGGACTACTGGAACCGCACCCGCTCCTTCCACACCGGCCCCTCCCGCGGCTGGGCGGACGTGGGATACAGCTTCATGGGATGTGCCCACGGCTACGTCATTGAGGGCCGCGGTCTCGGCCGTGAGCAGGCCGCACAGCCCGGCGGCAACACCTCCCACTACTCGGTGACGCTGGCGACCGGCCCGAACGACACCATCACCGACGACCAGATCAACGCCGTGCGCGAGCTGCGCCGATGGCTCATGGACGACCACGGCAACGCCGCCGCCGTGCTCGGACACCGCGACTTCACCGCCACCTCCTGCCCCGGCGACCGGGCGTACCGGATGGTGCAGGACGGCACGTTCACCGGCGCCCCGGGCGCCATCACCAGCGAAGGAGATGAGGAAATGCTCGGACTCAGCCGTGGCGACAAGGGGCCCCGTGTGGAGGCCCTCCAGACCAGCCTCAGGCACGCCGGGTTCGCCGACCTGCTCGGCGGACACGGCCCCCGCGGTGACGGGGTCGATGGCGACTACGGAGCCGGGACCTCCGATGCTGTCCTCGCTGCCCGGCAGTACGTCGGATCCGGCGCTTCCTCCGGCGACAGTGTGTCCGGTCCGGCAGCCGCGCAGATCCGCCGGGCGGTCGTGAAGCGAGACATCGCCCGCTTCGAGCAGGGCCTCGACCTGGATGAGGGGTCGTGCTGATGGGTGAGCACGAAGCGCCGAAGCCCGTGCCCAGCAAGCGCCCGGAGAAGAAGGTCGTCGCCAGCACCGCGAGCGGCGCCGGCGTGGCCGTGGTCATGTGGCTCGCCGCCCTCGTCGGGCTCGATGTCCCGGCCGGGGTGGCTGAGGCGGTCGTTGTTCTGGCCGTTGCGGTAGCCGGGTGGCTGGCTCCGCACACGCCCCGCGGCGAGGCGCCGTGATCCCGAAGATTCTGCACGCTTGGTGGGGCGGTCCGGAGATGCCGCCCCACCTGGTCGCCTACCTCGACGAGTGGCGGAGGCTCCATCCGGGATGGGAGTTCCGCCTGTGGACTCCCGAGACCACACCGCACCTCGGTGCGTATCAGGACCTCTACGAGCACCCCGAGATCTACTCGCCCAAGAGCAACGTGTGGCAGTGGCGCTCTGACCTCGCGCGGTACCGGATCCTGCACACCTACGGCGGGGTGTATGTCGACGCTGATCTCGAACCGCTCCGCCCGGTCGATGACCTCCTCGACAACACCGCGTTCATCGCCGAGGAGGGGCGGGGGTTCATCAACAACGCGTTCATGGGTGCCATCCCCGGATCCGCGTGGATGGAGGACGTGCTCGCGGGGCTCCGCGCCTCGGTGCTTGCACAGCCGCGGGCGCGGTCGAACCGCCAGCTCGGCGCCCACTACCTCACCCGAGTCGCCCGCAGGCACCCCGAACTCACGGTGTTGCCCACCGAGCTGGTGTACCCGTTCCACTGGAGCGAGCTCGACCAGCGCGACCGTCCCGCCGTCGACGGTGCTTACACGCGCCATCACTGGCACAACAAAACGACGCAGGTCGAGAGCGAGGTGGTCGTGTGAGGCTGTCCGCCACGATCATGGCCCACCCCGTGCGTGAGGACAGCGCCGAGCGGGTCCGGGCCGCGCTCGATCGGGACGTGGAGATCATCTACGACACCGAGGCGGAGCCGTCGAAGGATCCTCGCCAGCGTTGGCGCACCGGCCGGCGCGCGTGGGAAGCCCACGACCCCGAAGCGGACTACCACCTCGTGCTCCAGGACGACGCGCTCATCTCCCGCGACCTGATCACGGGACTGGAGAAGGCCCTCGACGTCCTGGGACCCGAAGGGCTGGTGTCCGCGTACACCGGCACCGGGCGCCCGAACCAGACGCACGTTCGTCGCGCCCTGTCCCGCGCCACGGACCGTGACGACGCGTGGATGACGACACGTTCACTGTGCTGGGGCGTCGCTATCCTCACCCCGGTGCACACGATCGGCGACATGCTCCGCTGGTGCTCGCACGGGAGCAAAAGCCGGATGCCCTACGACATGCGCATAGGCAGGTACTACAGGGATCGGCTCCGGTGGCGCACCTGGTACACGGTGCCGAGCCTGGTCGAGCACCAGGACGGCGAATCCCTTTGCGGAAACGGCCGCGGCTCCTCGCGGGTGGCGCACCAGTTCCTCGGCGAGGACGCATCGGCCCTGACGGTCGACTGGACACGCACCCCGCCGTCCGGGCTCCCGACCCTGCACACTGTCCCTGCTTGAGCCCTGGGTACACGACCGCCCCCGCTCCACCTTCGTGGTGGGCGGGGGCGGTTTCGTCGTGTCAGGACTCGTCGGTCTCGTCGGCGTCGAGGTCGATGCCGAGGTACTCGGCAATGGCGTAGGCGCCTTCAGCGCCCGTGGCGGTGAGGATCTCGGCGAGCTGGGCTTGGTCGTCCCGGGTCAGGGGGTCATCGTCCATGCACAGGGTGTACCCGGTTCAGGCTCGGGTGATCCGGCCGGAGAGCAGGCTGTCCAGGTCAGGACGTACCTCCGCTGCGCGCGTCAGGAACGTGCACACCTTGCCCCTGCGATCGACCTCCCGCAGGACCGTCCACCCCTGCACGCGCGTGTAGTACCGGACCAGCTCCGGAGCGAACGTGCCCCGTCGCACCTCCTGATGCCCGGTCCGAGCGGCGTGGCCAAGAGCCCACCGCGCCAATACCCACCCCAACCGGCGGTCGTTCGGGACGGTCCACGTCGAGGCGAGGAACACCGCCGGGATGTCTCGTTCCTCCTCGGTGAACGCCCACGCCGGCGATTCCGTGTAGGTGGTGGTGCAGCCTGCGATCTCACCGTCGTCGAGCAGGACCCAGTTTGGGGTCTCGTCGCCGGCCTGTTCGGCCATGGCGGCCGCGGCTCGGAGACTCACCCCGACCCGACGCTCCTCCAACCACTGCACGCGCCGGGACACCATGTCCTCGATGCCCTCGGCGTCGTCGGCGACCGCCGGTCGAATCTCCATCACACCCGTGTCCTTCCCCGCAAGCTGCGCACGCCCACTTCCAGTATCAACGGCCGGTACACATCAAAGGTCCTGCCACCGGTGGCTTCGAACTCCGCCGCGGAGCGGTGAAGCTCCTCGCCGTCGAGGTAGCCCTCCTCGACCAAGAGCGCCCCTTCATCCAAGAGGTCCCTCAGGAGGCGGCTGCCGTGGCGTCGCATCGACAAGTCCAAGACCTCTTGGAAGGTCTCTTTCAACTCCGGGTGCGAGACGTCTCGGGAGAACCCCGCCCGTGCCAGCCGGTCCCGCAGCAGACGCTTGTCCGATCTCCACTCGGCCGGCAGCGACTCAGCCAAGCGCACCACCTCGGGAGCCGCGAATGGGGTGATCGGCCAGATGCCGTGGCGCATGTGCTGGGGGTAGATCGCGGAGAAGCAAGCCAGGATCGACCACAGGGTCGGCCCCAAGGGCGCCGCCCCCTCGAACCGGTGCGGGAGAAGCTCCCGGCCGCGGGGCCCGAGGAAGGCCGGCACGCCCCGGACGTGACGCAACGGTGAGTGCGAGGTGAGTCCGAGGGCCTCGCGTTCGGCCCGTCTGAGTTTCATGGCCTCATCACCACCGAGGCCAGTGAACAACACCCGCTTACCCGCGGACGCGTAGTCCTGGAGGAGGACGTCCCGGGCCTCGGCGTAGGGGCCTTCGTCGGGGTCGAACGGCACACCGCGACGCCGAGGACCGTCCGGGGCGAACGGTAGATGCTCGGCCATCTCGACCGTATGGTCAGGACCGAACCCGTGCGCGAGGAACTCCGAGCGTCGGCGGCGCTGCTGCTTTCCCATGGCTCCGGGGAGCAGCATCGCGCCGGTGCCCACGCGCCCGGGGTAGAGCTGTGCCAGGGACAGGGCCACGTTGGTGGAGTCCATACCGCCGGACACGTCGGCCACGGTGTGGTCGGGATCGACCTCCCACCGGTCGACCACCCCGGCGAGCACCTGCTCGAACGCGGCCACCGGGTCAGCGTCGGGGCGGAGTTCACGCGGCAGGGCGTGCATCCCGGGTTCGGGGTAGGTGATCTGCACGTCCGCGCCGGTGTAGGTGGCGGTGGCTCGCTCGGTGAGGGTGACTACGTCGGCGAGCAGGGTCGCCGAGGAGTAGTAGTTCGCGTAGGTCAGGAACCGCACCACCGAGAGCGGATCGAGGCGACCGGGGTCGACGTGGTCGACGAGGTCGAGCATGTCCCACGAGCCTCGAAGCGTGCCGTCCGCGGTGGCCAGATGCACGGGCGCGCACCCCCATTTGCTCGCCTGGATCCTGGCCTTTCCGGCGGTGAGCTCGATGGTGAGGAAGCCCAGCGGCCAGTCATGCACGGTCTCGGCGCGCTGGGTGTACTCGTCGGCCGTCACGTAGTCGGTGCTGGTGTTCCAGTCGAGGCGACCGCGCACGCGTTCTCGGATGACCATGAGGGTTCGTCCCTCGGTCATGCTCATGCGGGATTCGAGGCAGGGGTGCGAGTAGGGCGTGAGGGTGGAGCGCCCGGTCGCCCAACCGGTGGGGGTTGGCCGCCACCGGTCGGGGTGGTGCAGGTCCTCGGGATGGATGTGGAGCTTGAGCACGGGGGTCCTCTCCGAAACGAGAGCGGGGCGGCCGTGTGGCCGCCCCGCGGGGGGTAGAGGGTTAGATCTCGTCGTACTGCTTGGGGGCGTCCCCGTCGCCCTTGACCTTGGTGTACTCGTCGGCCTGGTCAGGGACGGCGAGCTTCTGGGGGGTCTGGAACAGGTCCTCGATGATCTCGTTCACGGGGCAGTCCTTCCAGTCGTTGGGCTACTTGCCGTTCTTCTTCTCGTTGCGAAGGCGGTCGGCCTCTTCCTCGGCCTCCTTCTCGGCCTTGGTCAGGGGGCGGTCGGCCCGGGGGTCGTCGGCGTCGTAGGTCTTCACGTGGTTCCTCCTCGGCTGTGGTCGGGTGGAGGGTGCGGCCGGTTGGGGTGCCCCGTCTGGGGAGTCGGGGCGTTGTGTGTTGTCGCCGGCCGCACCCGGCTGGTTGGAGGCGCCCGCCCGTGACACGCCCCTCGATATGTCCCGGGCGGGCTCCCCTGCGCCGACCCCCACGAGGGGAGGGGGCGGCGGGCTGGTTAGTCAGGCAGCGACCGGGATCGGCTCGGCGATCTCCAAGAGCGCCACGAGATTCAACGCCTGCGTGTCCCCCGTCGCGACCCGCGCCTCCCACCGGCGGCGCCGGTGAAGGTGGTCAAGCACGTAGGGGCGCACGACCAGACGACCCGGGAGCGGGCGCTCGGCCGGAACAGTCAGCAGCTCCCTTGCCACGGGGCCACCCCCTGACCGATCGCCTTACCGGGGTCGTGGAGGCGTGCCTCCAGTTCCTGCGGGGTGGGCTCCATGAGCGTCGGCGTGACACCGGTACCGGAACGTCGTGGGTTGGCGATCCACCAGTTCGGAGTCCGCCAAATACGCCACGTCTTGCCGTAGGTGCGCTGGAGGTAGTCGAGCACGGGATCCTCGGTCATCGCGTCCTCGCCTCCGCGCACTCGATCGCGGCTCGGAGCTCCTCGGCGGTGGACGCCCGAAGCCCTTGGAGGCTGGGGCGGGGGTCGTGACGCCTCGCGAACCAGGCGCCGGGGGTGCCGCCGTGATCGGTGCTGCGGGTGATGGTCCACCCGGTGCCGTAGGCGGTGATGAGGGCGGTGAGTTCAGGATCAGCCGTGTCGACGGCGACGGGGGGTGCGGTGGCGTTCATTCACATCGCCCCCCGAGTGAGAAGCGTCCGGACCAAGAAGGCCAGGAGCGCGAGGTCTCCGGGTTGGTGCACGTAGGCCCGTACACGGCACGCTCGACGCGCCTTATGGCCACTGAACACGTCGCTCTTCGACCTCGAAACTGGATCCAGGACAGCAGCATTCATGAAGCACGCTCCAGGATTGGTGGCGCGCAACTGGTGGCAGGCGCGCCATGTGCACCACGGACCACAGACCTCCTGTCGAGGTGCAGTCCCCATGTACTCATGTATATAAGTTAGGCTGCACCACTTATGTACATGAGTCAACCCTGCGAGGAACAAAGGCCGGAGAAGACCGGAGGGTGGCTCAGTCCAGGGCTGAAATCCGGTAGTCAAGTACGAACTGATCGGCGGCCATGATCGTGTCGCAGACTTCCACCACCCGACCGGACGTGGTAACCGCGTTACGGGTCAGGTGGATCACCGGAGCACCAGGACTCAGGGCTAGAGCGGTTGTCTCCTGTTTGGTAGCCAGTCGCGCCCGAACAGTCTCGGTGTACTCGGCGAACTCGTGACCGTGTTCCTCCAGGCGGGCGTAGATACCGCCTCCGCCGGGGTTCTCCTCGAAGAGCTCAGGGATGTCCCGTGCCACGCTCCAAGCCAAGTAGGAAGTAGCTTCTTCGGTCGGTGCGCCATCAGAGAAGTACAGCCGTCGACGAGCGAGCACCTTCTCCCCTTCCGCTACGCCGAGCCTGTCCGCGACATCCGCAGGCGCTTCGACGGGGCCGATCGAAAGCACCTTCACCGTTGGCTTGACGCCGGCCTGCTCAGTCTCGGCGATGTAGGCCGCCTTGCCCGCGCGACGGTGGGAGCGACGGAACCGATCCGAAGACTTACGTGTCACAGGAGGGCGCGACTTCACGTAGGAGCCCCGACCCTGGTGGGTCTCCACGAGTCCGATCGTCCGAAGGTGTGCCACTGCCTTCCGAACCGTGCCCGAAGAGACGCCGTAGCGGCGCATCAGGGTCGACTCACTCGGGACCTCTTCGGCGGGAGCCAGACGGCGACTCTTGATCTGCTCTTCGAGGTCGTCCGAGATCTGTAGATATCGAGGCTTCCCAGACCGCGCGCCTGCAACGCTCACCATGGTCCTTCCACCCTCCTATGCTCATGTACATGAGTAACAGCAGCGGAGATCAGCCGTCAACGCCACTGCATTCGGTGTCAGTCGCTGGAGCTGTCATCCGAGAAGACGGTCGGCTCCTAGCGATCCGGCGTGCTGACAACGGAAAGTGGGAGCTTCCCGGTGGAGTCCTGGAACTCCCTGAAACGCCGGAGGCCGGTGTGTGCCGGGAGATCTGGGAAGAAACCGGCATTAACGTAGAAATCGACCAGCTCACAGGAGTCTACAAGAACACAGCGCGGGGGATCGTCGCCTTGGTCTTTCGGTGCAAGCCGTCCGGCGGTGTCGCGCGCCCTTCATCCGAGTCGACTGCGGTCGAATGGCTCACTGCTGAGGAGATCACCGAGTGCATGTCCGAGGTCTATGCCGTCCGGCTCACCGACGCACTTGACCCGCAGCCCCCGCGTGTGCGAAGCCACGATGGCCAACGCTTGTTCACGGCCGAAGTAGGCGGGATCTGGTGAGGGTCGCGTACTCGGGGCAGGGAAACTACGCACCAGGCGCCTACTGGGCGAGTCCCCTTAGGTTGCGGCGTTGCGCTGTGGCCCTGGCGAGGCGTCCGGGATCTACGCTTCGGCGCTACGGGGCTCGCGCGGCACGCCGGAGTAGATCTGCCCGTCAACCTCGGACACTTCGCCGGCGGGGATCTCGGCAACCTCCCACCGCCATGTCTCAGGGGAGTCGCGCCACTGAGCCACCCATGTGATCCGCGCACGGAGCCCGCCCGAGGTGTGCACCCACGCCAGAAGGTAGGCGAGTCCGCCCGCGGTGCGCGCACGCACCACGGGCGGGACGGTGGAGATTGCGGAGTGGTACCGGTCCATGGCCGCGATCCTCACACCGCGGTGGACACCGGTGGAGGACCTACCGCTCGGCGGGGTGTCGGGGAGGACCAAAGTCCCGTTACGAAGATCCGACCGTGCGGCTCCTTCGCGCACTGGCTGAGGCCTGGTCCGCTGGTCCTGTGCCTCCGCCGAGGGTAGCCGCCACCCGCGGAGGCGCCGGGCTGTCCGTGGTCTCAAGGCTCAGGACGCCACGACGCCCGCAAGGTCGGCGCCGGATCATCATGCCGGTCCGGCGCCGACCCGTACCCCCCCGTGCCCTACACGGCCACCGGGAGATCGGCCATGGCCGCTCGGACCGTGGCCAGGATCCGACGCCCGGTGCGCTCGGACACGCGGCCGTGGCCAGACTCGGCCAGCAGCGCCACGATGTCCGCGCCGGTGGCCGAGTCCGCGGTCACCTCGGTCGCCGGGTCGGTCAGCCACTCCATGACCCTCTCCTCTCGGTCCCCGATGGTCACGGGAGCCGGGGCGGACACAGCCACTGTGTCCGGGGACGTGGTCGTCGCCGCGGCGGCGCGGGTAGGGGCGAGGACCTCGACCGCGGACACGAGACGTCCGCCGCAGATGACCGGGCTCTCGTCGGACAGCGGCGCGACCAGTTCCTCGACAGTGGTCACCTGGTGGCAGATCACCGGCCGGACGTCTTCATTGGCCACGGGCAGGGACTCGACGAGGCTGGCCACGGACACGATGGCGCCGCAGATCACCGGACGCGCGTCCGGCGCGGCCACGGGGACCGTCCCGGCCAGGGTGGCCACCGGCACCACGGGGCCACAGATGACCGGACGTGCGGACACGGCCGACGCCTCGCGCTCGGCCTGTTCCCCGCCCACTGCACGGGCAGCGGCCACGCGGACCATGACCGTGGCCACGGGGATGGTGCGGCCGCCGCAGATGGCCGGACGGCGATGGTCACCATGAGCGGACACACTGTGCGTGGCCATGGCCAACAGGTACGCCATCTCGGCCACAAGCGGGACCCACACGGCCGCGGCCACTCCCCGCCACCCGTATTGGAGGGCGGGGGCGGGGNGGCCACCACGGCCACGACGAGGGTCACCTTCGCAACCCTCGGGGGCTCCTGGCCGCGGGACTTAGCGAACCCGGTCACGGCCAGAGCGACCACGATCGCGCCGTCCACCGTGGCCGCGAGGATGGCCGCCTCCCACGGCTGGGCGCCGGCCTTGGTAGCGAAGCTGAAGATGTGCCCGTAGCTGACCGCGATGAGCCCGACCGCGATGGCGAGTGAACCAGTGATGGGCAGGACCGTGGCGAGGCTACGCACGGGGCACCTCCTGCCCCTCGTAGGTGGCGGTGAGTCCTGCGAGGAGGTCGTCGAGGTGGGGCAGCGCAGCGCACAGGACTCGCCCGGGGGCGCGCTTGTAGCCGTGTGCGTCGAGGACAGCGAACACGTCCTGAAGGAGGGCCGTCGTCGGGCGTGCAGCGGTGGTGGTGTGCTCGCTCACTGGGCACCGCCCTCGGCGCGAGGCAGGCGAGCGGAATCGATGCGCCCCTCGTAGGCGTCGAGAACGTCGCCGAGGAGGACCACGGCCGCTCCGAGCGCAGCGTCGTCGGGGCAGTGGTGGCCGTGCACGTCAAGGACGGCGAGGACGTCCACGGTCAGGCCGTGGGTGGGTACGCTGTTCACGTTCGTCTCCGAGGTCAGGTCTCGTTGAGATGGACAGGCCCCGGCCGGTGTTCCAGCACCGGCCGGGGCCGCTTTCATGTGGGGGTGTTGCTAGTCGAGGTCGACGCGCACGCCGTCGTCGAACATGGTCTCCCCGTTCACGAGCATGTATTCAATCTCGGTGCCCTCGTTGATGTCGTAGGCGAGGACAGCCTCGGCGCTCTGGCCGGGGTTGAGCTGGTCCACGAAACTGGCGTCTGTCGACGCAGTGATGTCGTACTCGTACATGTTGCCGTCAGCGTCCATAAGGACCTGATCGCTACCGCTGAGGTACTCGGCGGAGGAACTGGTGTTCTCCGCCGTCAGCTCGACGATGGCGTACTCGCCGCGGGCCTCCTGGGTGAGGCCGAACTCGTCCTCAACGGACGGGACGCCGTACTCGATGGAGTGGACGG
>NZ_ANBF01000238.1 GCF_000341025.1 Nocardiopsis salina YIM 90010
CCTCCACGGACTCAGTGGCCTCGGGGTCCTCGGCAGGCGCCTGCAGGCCGAGGAACTGATCAATCACCTCCTGTCCGACCAGGTTCTCGTGAGGCGCCTCGATCTCCTGCGGAGCGGCATAGGCCGCGCCGGCGCTGAAGACGCTCATTCCGCCGGCCAGCATCGTCGCGGCCGCGATCTTCGTGAAAGCACGCATGGGTGCCTCAGTTCCCTTCACTGCTCGGTTAGACGCGATTAGTTATCGCGCTGTTACACAGCGTGACACAGGTGGAAGCGTGCCCGGTCAACTGGGACTCCCCGGCGTGTCAAGAAGTCGTATGGCTTTCCATCGTCGTGCCATGTGCAGGCAAAGTCCCCGGAACGTCTAGTGCGGGGAACAGGGGGAGCAAGCGACTCGCCCGTACATTCGGCCCCGGCGGGTACACCAGGTCGCAACGGCCCCATACGAGCCGTCTCGGACGGCGTCCCGCCCCCGACACGTTAGGAGCGGTGTACATATGTCTCGGCCTCGGATCGTGGTGGTCGGAGCTGGCTTCGGCGGCCTGCAGACGCTCCGGCACCTCGAACGCCGTGTCCCCAACGGGGCGGCGGAACTCTCGCTCATCGCACCGAACGACTACATGCTCTACAGCCCGCTGCTGCCCCAGGTCGCCTCGGGCATGCTCACGCCGCAGTCGGTAGCGATGTCGGTGCACCGGCTCACCCAGGAGAGCAAGTTCATCCCCGGTCACGCCGTGGGTGTGGACACCGCCGACAGGGTCGTGATCGTGCGCCGCCCCACCGGAGAGCTCGCGCCAGTGCCCTACGACCGCCTCGTCCTGGCCCCGGGAAGCCTCACACGTGCCTTCGACATCCCGGGCCTGACCGAGTTCGCCTACGGCAACAAGACACTCGCCGAGGCGGTCCTGCTGCGCGACCACGTGCTCTCGCAGCTCGAGTTGGCCAACGACAGCCGTGATCCGGCCGAGCGCGAGGAACGCTGCCGCTTCGTCGTGGTCGGTGGCGGCTACACCGGGGTGGAGACCGCAGCCTCCCTCAAGCGGTTGTGCGAGGAAGCGGCCATCCGCTACCCCGAGCTGCGTTCGGAGATCCGCTGGCACCTGGTGGACATCGCTCCCAAGGTGCTGCCCGAGCTCGGTGACCGGCTGGGCCGCAAGGCGCTCAGGCTCCTGCGCGACCTCGGTATCGAGGTCAAGCTCAAGGTCAGCGTCCGCGAGGTCACCCAGGACAAGGTCGTGCTCACCGACGGCCGGGTGCTGCCGTGCCGCACACTCATCTGGACCGCCGGTGTATCACCCAGCCCGCTTGTCGAGACGCTCGACAAACCCACCCAGCGCGGACGTCTGGAGGTCGACACCGACCTCCGTGTCCCGGGGTTGCCCGAGGTCTTCGCGCTCGGTGACGCTGCCGCCGTGCCCAACATCGCCGAGTCCAACGGTCCTTACTGCCCGCCGACCGCGCAGTACGCCACCCGCCAGGCCGACACGGCCGCACGCAACGTCGTCGACTCCATCCTGGGGCGGCCCCTCAAGGAGTTCCGCCACAAGGACCTCGGGCTCGTCGTGGACCTGAGCGGCAAGGACGCCCTGGCGCGCATCCTCAACCAGGAGCTGAGTGGGCTGCCGGCACTGGCCGCGACCCGCGGCTACCACATGCTCTCGGTGCCGTCCAACACTGCGCGGGCACGCATCGCGGCCAACTGGGCCATCCGTGCCTTCACCGGTGGCGAGGTCTCGCGGCTCGGGTTCAACGACAACGGTCGGCCCTCGTCGTTCGCGGCCAACGAGTCGGTCGAGTACCTGGACGCGGGCGAAGCCAGGTCCGAGGGTACGCGGTTGATGGAGAACCTGAGGGAGCGGTACGGGGAGAGCTGAACGGCCACCGGAGCACGGGGTCGGAGACCCCAGGAGGGCCGGGTCGGGAGTCTGCCGCTCGCGGTGGGCCCGGGCCGGCCCCGCTCAGGAGCGGACGAGGCGGGCGATGGCGTCGGAGGCCTCGCGCACCTTCTCCTCGGCCTCGTCCCCTCCGTTGGCCACGGCGTGGGCCACGCAGTGCTTGAGGTGCTCGTCCAGCATGGAGAGCGCGAACGAACGCAGAGCCTTGTTCACCGCGGAGGTCTGCGTGAGGATGTCGATGCAGTACTGGTCGTCCTCGACCATGCGCTGGAGCCCGCGGATCTGTCCCTCGATGCGGCGCAACCGATTGATGTGGGCCTGCTTGTCGTCGCTGTAGCCGTGTTGTTTGGCCGCCATGGTGTCGCTTCCGTGTTGTCCCTGATCAGGTGCCATAACAATACCCCCTCAAGGTATGGAACGGCCGGGTTCGGCGCCCTTGTTCCGCGGGGTGGCCTCTCACCGTCCGAGTGATTCTCCATCAAAACCGCCCGTAGAGGGAGTTTCTCAGATCGCGGGGTCGGTTCGCCCTTGCGGTGCACGGGCCTGCCCGTGCGGACGATTGTGCATCCCTTGGTGTGAACATGGGCATCCCGCGCGGAGCGGCCCCGGGCCCACGGGCTCCGCAATCCCTGGTGTCACTCTCTGTGCATGACCTGCACAGAAAGTAGTTGGGGCGGTGGGATCCATGCGGGCCACGACCGCTCCCACCTTCCTGGGCCAGGCTGTCACCGCGCCGGCGCAGACAGGGCCCGGGAGGATACGAGTACGCTGCACTTTCCAGCCGACTACGGCGACGGCATCAGCGACGTCGAGGTCACCGTCGTCATCGACCACGGGCACGACCAGGACCGCGCCGACCCGTACTACGGTCACATGCGGACCGTCTACAGTGCCACGGCACAGCCCCTTGACGCGGACGGTGCGCCCGCCGGGGAGCCTGTGCCCCCCTTCGACCTGGTGCTCGAGGAGCCGCAGCCCTCGCCGAGCCCTTCACCGACGCCGGATCCGGAACCGACCCCCGAGTCCGTCGCCGACGGACTCGCCTGAGCCCACCCCGGCTCCGACGCCTTCGCCGTGCCCGACGGAGAGTCCGACGCCTCCGGCCCCCACCGGCCCGCCGGTCCCGCCCGAGCCCACCCACGGCCCCGGCGGCCCCGACGGTGACGACGGGGCGCCGCCCTCCGGTGACGGACCCACACTCCCGGTCACCGGGGTCGGGGTCGCCGGGCTCTTGTTGGCCGGCGTCTTCTCCGTGTGCGCAGCGATCGTCGCGCTCGTGCTCACGCGTAAACGTTCGGTCCGAAGCAGGTAACCGCGGGGCCGGGGCTCTTGTCCCGGCCCCGCGGCGTGCTGACGATGGCCCTATGAGCGATACCGGCGAGAAGGACATCATGACCACCATCCGGGGCCTGATGGACGAGGAGCACGCCCTGCGCTCCACCCCCGAGGGCCTCGGCAGCACCGAGCGCCGCCGGATGAAGGAGGTCGAGGAGGCCCTCGACCAGTGCTGGGATCTCCTGCGGCAGCGCCGGGCCCGCGCCGAGTACGGGGAGAACCCGGACGACGCACGTGCGCGTCCGGTCTCGGAGGTGGAACACTACTGGCAGTGACCGGGGTGGGGTCGAACCACGTGCGCTCCGCACGCGTCCACACCACTGCACGTCCGGAGCACACGAAGGGCATCCATGCTCGCCACCCTCACCGGTCTGGGCCTGTCCGCCGCGGCCGGTCTCAACGCCTTCGTCCCCCTTCTCGTCGTCGGGTTCCTGTCCCGCTACACCGACGCGATCCCCCTCGGGCACACCTGGCAGTGGCTCGAACACCCCGCCACCCTCACCATCCTCACCGTGCTGCTCGCCGTCGAGCTGGTCGCCGACAAGGTTCCCGCCCTCGACAGCCTCAACGACACCCTCCAGACCTTCGTGCGCCCCACCTCCGGGGGCATCACCTTCGCCGCCGGCAGCACGTCCGTTCCGGTGGAGGCGCCTCCTGTCGACGACGTGGTGGGGCAGGCCTCCGGGGCAGTGGTGGCCGGGGGCGCCGGGCCGGTCTGGATCGCGGTCCTGGTCGGAGCGCTGATCGCCCTCGCCTTCCACGTCGTCAAGACCCTCGCCCGCCCCGTCGCCAACACCGCCACCCTCGGTTGTGCCGCTCCCGTGCTCTCCGCCTTCGAGGACGCCGTGAGTTTCGTGACCTCGCTGCTCGCCATGCTGCTTCCCGTGCTCGTCCTGGTCGTGCTGCCGCTCCTGGTGTTCGCCGGGTTCCTCCTGCTGCGCAGGCGCCGCCGGGCCCGCGCGCTGCAGACCGGTGCGGGCCCGGCACCCGGCATCCCGGACACCGGGGGAGGGGAGAGTGGCCGATGACGCATACCGTGATCCGGTCATGGGGCCGTAAAGTTCGTGCGATGACTGAGTTGAGTTTTGACCGGCGCGACATCACACACATCGTCTGGGACTGGAACGGCACCCTCCTGGACGACAACCACGCCAATCTCGCCGCCGTCAACACCGTCTGCGTGACATTCGGCCGCGAGCCCGTCGAGATGGACCACTGGCGGCGAGTGTTCCGGCGCCCCCTTGTCCCCTGCTACGAGGAGCTGCTCGGCCGTACCTTCACCGACGGTGAGTGGAAGCGGGTCGAGGCGCTCTACCACGACGGATACGAGCAGCACCTGCCGACCTGCGACCTTGCCGCCGGGGTGCCCGACGTGCTGCGCACCTGGAGCGGTGGGGGCGGCACCCAGTCGCTGCTGTCCATGGCCGCGCACGACCACCTCGTCCCCCTGGTCACCGAGCGCGGACTGTCCCACCACTTCACCCGAATGGACGGGCGGCGGTTCGAGACCGAACACGACTCCAAGGCCGAACACCTGGTCCACCACCTCGAGAACCAGGGCATCGACCCCGCCAAGGTCGTGCTCATCGGCGACATCGACGACGACGCCCGCGCCGCACAGGAGGCCGGCGCCCAGCCGATCCTGGTCGCCAGCGGGCTGATGTCCCGCGACCGCCTCGCCGCCACCGGCGCGCCTGTTGTGGACAGCCCGGTCGCCGCCGTGGACGCCCTGCGCGGAGCCTGACCAGGGGCGCGGGACACCCCGGTGTCCGCCGTCACGTTCCTGGGCGCTAGCGTGCCGGTGGTGTTGTCGGACGAGACCCACAACACGACACAGTCACGTCGAACGGAAGGCGCAGCAATGACGGAGAGCGGCGTGCCCCGCGTGCTATGGGAGCCGGACGAGACACTGCTCGAGTCCGCCAACATCGTCGAGTTCGCCCGCTGGGCCGAGCGCACCAAGGGCGTCCGGGCCTTCGGTGACCGGTCGGGCGAGGGAGGCACGTTCGAATACGACGCCCTCTGGCGTTGGTCGACCACCGACATCGAGGACTTCTGGGCAGCGATCTGGGAGTACTACGGGGTCGACTCCGACACCCCCTACGAGCAGGTGCTCACCGAGCGGGTCATGCCGGGCGCCGAGTGGTTCCCCGGGGCCACCCTCAACTACGCGCGACAGATCTTCGAGGGCCGAGACCCGGAGGCCGTCGCCATCCGCCACGCCACCGAGCTCCGGCCGCTGGGGGAGTGGACCTGGGGCGATCTGCGCCGCCGCACCGCCGCCATCGCCGCAGGGCTGCGCGAGCGCGGGGTCGGGCCGGGCGACCGCGTGGCCGCCTACCTGCCCAACCTTCCCGAGACCGTCGCCGCCTTCCTGGCCGTGGCCTCCCTGGGCGCGGTGTGGTCCTCCTGCTCGCCGGACTTCGGTGTGCGCAGCGTCATCGACCGGTTCGCACAGATCGAACCGAAGGTCCTGCTCGCTGTCGACGGCTACCGCTACGGCGGCAAGGACTTCGACCGGCGCGAGGTCGTGGCTCAGCTCCGGGAAGCCATGCCGACCGTCGAGCACACGGTGGTGCTCGACCACCTCCATGCCGGGGAGACCACCGAGGGCACCACCGCGTGGGCCGACCTGGAGGCCTCCGGTGCCGGCAGGGACCTGGAGTTCACCCCCGTCGCCTTCGACCATCCCCTCTGGGTGCTCTACTCGTCAGGGACCACCGGTCTGCCCAAGGCGATCGTGCAGGGGCACGGTGGGATCCTCCTCGAACAGCTCAAGAACCTCCACCTGCACCTGGACGCCCGCCCCGACGACCGGGTGTTCTGGTACACCACGACCGGGTGGATGATGTGGAACTTCCTGGTGAGCGTGCTGCTGACCCGGGCCTCGATCGTCCTGTACGACGGCAGCCCGGCCGCGCCCGACCTCCACGGGCTGTGGGACCTGGCCGCCGACGCCGGGGTGACCCTGTTCGGCACCAGCGCGGGGTACCTGTCCACGTGCATGAAGGAGGGCGTGCACCCCGCGCGCGGCCGCGACCTGTCGCGGCTGCGGGGCATCGGTTCCACCGGTTCGCCCCTGAGCCCCGAGGCGTTCGCGTGGGTGTACGAGGAGTTCGGTTCCGACCTGTGGCTGTTCTCCACCAGCGGCGGTACGGACGTGTGCAGCTGCCTGGTCGGCGGCACCCCCACGCTGCCGGTGTACGAGGGCGAGATCCAGTCTCGGGGGCTGGGGATGGCCGTGGAGGCCTGGGACCCGGAGGGGAACCCGCTCGTCGGGGAGGTCGGCGAGCTCGTCGTGACCCGGCCGGCGCCGTCGATGCCCGTGTTCTTCTGGGGTGACGAGTCGGGGGAGCGGCTGCACGACAGCTACTTCTCCACCTACCCCGGAATCTGGCGGCACGGCGACTGGATCGAGATCACCGAACGCGGGACCGCCGTCATCTACGGGCGCTCGGACTCCACCATCAACCGGGGCGGGGTGCGCATGGGCACCAGCGAGATCTACCGCGCCGTCCTGGCCCTGGACGACGTGCTCGACGCGCTCGTGGTCGACGTTCCGCAGGGTGACGGGTCCTCGAGGATCGAACTGTTCACCGTGCTGCGCGAGGGCGCCGACCTGGAGGGCGAACTGCCCAAGGAGATCGCCCGGCGCATCCGCACCGACTGCTCGCCGCGCCACGTGCCCGACCGGGTGCGAATGATCGAGGCGGTGCCGCGCACACTCTCGGGCAAGGTCCTGGAAGTGCCGGTCAAGCGGATTCTCATGGGCGAGCCCCCGGAGAAGGTCGCAAGCCGCGACTCCCTGGCCAACCCCGAGGCACTGGACCACTTCACTTCCCTGGTCGACCGGTGACCCGGGTGCCCCGGCGCCGTTCGGTGCCGGGGCACCGACGTGTGCATAGGCTGACGCACGTGGCTGAGAACCGACCGGGCGAAAGAGCCCCGCAGACACACCAACGGGCCCGGATCGACGGGGTCGACGCCGCCCGGGCCCTGGCCGTCCTCGGGATGTTCGCGGTCCACGTCACCGTCGACTCCTTCGGGCTGCTCGACCCGGACGGCGCGGGGCAGCCCGTGCACGACCTGGCGCGGGGGAACTCCTCCGCGCTCTTCGCATTCCTGGCCGGGGTGTCGCTGGCGCTGATGACAGGGCGGACCCGGCCGATCTCCGGTGACCCCTTGCGGCTGGTGGCGGTCAAGGTCGTGACCCGGGCCGTGGTCATCGGCATGCTCGGGCTGATGCTCGACGTGTTGGCCGTTCCTGTGGCCATCATCCTCACCTACTACGCCGGGTACTTCCTGCTCGCGCTGCCGTTGGTGAAGCTGCGGGCGGGGACGCTGGTGGCGGTGGCTGCGGGGCTCGCCGCGGNGAGCCGCGCACACCGCAGGGCGCGGTGACCTCGCTGTCGGAGTTCCTGCTCACCGGCTACTACCCGGCGATCACGTTCATGGTGTTCGTGTTCGCGGGCATGGCCGTGGGGCGCCTGGACCTCGGGACGGCCGCGACCCGGGCGCGGTTGGCGGTCACCGGTGCGGTGCTGGCCGTGCTCGGCTATGCGGGGTCGTGGGTGGCACTGCACGTCTTCGGTGGACTGGACCGGTTGGCGGAGGCGTCGGGTTCCTCCGTCGGGTACCCGGACTCGGTGGCGGAGGACCCGCAGATGCGCGAGTTCCTGCGGGAACAGGTGATGGAGGAGGCGCACTCGATCTCCGGCCAGGTTCCCACGGACACCTGGTGGTGGCTGGCGGTCGGAACGCCCCACACCGGGACCCACTTCGAGATGGCCGAGGCCGTGGGGCAGGCGCTCCTGGTTCTGGTGGTGTGCCTGTGGCTGGCCGAGCGTGCCCGGGTGCTGATGTACCCGCTCACCTCGGTGGGGCGGATGCCGTTGACGGTCTACACGGGGCACCTGCTCGTCATCGCCGTCGTGGTCGGAGTACTCGGGCCGATGGACTGGCACACACCGTGGTTGCTGGAGGGCCTGGTGATCGGCGCGGTGGCCTTCGCGCTCGCCTGGCGGCTCCTGGTCGGACGCGGGCCGCTGGAGGCGTTCTTGGCGATGAGCGCTGACAACATCGGCGAGCTGTACCAGGAGAACCGCAGGTCCCGCCCGCCCGCGCCCTGATCGGGTCCCCGGGCCGGGGAAGGGGAACGCTCCTGTGGCGGCCCGCACCTGTGGGGCCCGGCAGCCCCGGGTCACTCGTCGGGGCGGTGGATGTGCGCGGAGGTCCGGTCCTGGTGGGCCAGGGAATCGGTGGTGGTGCGCGAGTTCTGGCGCATGAGGCGCCGTGCGTCGTCGGCGGCCGAGCGCGCGACCTCACGGCTGGCGACGGGGCGCTGGGACAGCTCTGCGTCCTCGGGCAGTCCCAGCTCCATGGGCAGACCCGCGCGGCTCACCACGCGCAGCTGCGCGGCCTCCTGCGAGTGGGAGGGACGGATGTCGCCGTCGGGTGTGCGCCAGGCCGCGAGGCGGTGGCGCAGCCACGCGTCGCCTCGGTGGTCGGGGCCGGCGGGCCATTCGGCGTGGTCGGGCCGGTGGGAGAGTGCGTGGAGCACATCGGCGACGGTCCACCCCGCCGAGAAGAAACGCGCGGTCTCGTCGCGCAGGAACGCGAAGTCCACCCCGCGCAGCGACGGTTCCTCCCGCCGCAGGTGCTCGCACGCCCGGTGCACGTCGGCGGGCGTGTGCCGCGGCCGGTTCAGCGGGTCTGCCTCGGGCGAGCGCAGCAGCGCGTCGTCGACGGTCACGATGACCTCGCCCCGCCGGGTGTCCCAGATGCTGATCTCGTCGCGCGCCCATCCCTGGGACTCGGTCAGGGCCGTGGCCATCTTGCGCAGGTCGACCTGCTCGTCATCGCTGCTGATCCGGAACTCCGCCATGCCCACCAGGGTAGGCGAGCCCCGGAAAAGGGAGTGGTCCGGTATGGACCGGTTCGGTGCGGCGCCGTCCCGGCGAACACAGCGCGTGCCCGGTTTCGGGTGATTCCCGTGGTGTCCTTGGATGAACACACCACCACCCAACAGGAATCTCGTTGGAGGAGCATCCAACCTTGGTCGGTGCGGAGCGCACGTGTGCTGACGGCCGCCGACCCCGGCGTTAGGGTGCTGCCTGGCGGCGCCGCCCGGGGTCCCTGTCACCCCGCCGGCCCCCGAGGCCCCGCACACCGTCGACCCTGAAGGTGCCCGTGCCCAACACAGCATCCGCGCCCGAGGCGGTGACCGAACGAGGACTGAGGGCGTTCCTGCACGGACTCCCCGCCGTCGACGAGGTCGGCGCCGCGGCCCGCGCCCAGGACCTCGCCACCCGGTCGGTCAAGACCACCGCCAAGGCCCGCGCGATCGACCTCGCCGTCTCGATGGTCGACCTGACCACCCTGGAGGGCGCCGATACCCCGGGCAAGGTGCGCGCCCTCTGCGCCAAGGCCGCCCTCCCCGACCCGGAGGACCGCACGGTTCCCACGGTCGGGGCGGTGTGCGTCTACCCCGACCGCGTCGGCACCGCCGTGGAGGCCCTGCGCGGAACCGGGATCGGGATCGCCTCCGTGGCCACCGCGTTCCCCTCCGGCCGTGCGCCCTTGGAGGCCAAGCTGGCCGACACCCGCGCCGCGGTAGCCGCCGGGGCGAGCGAGATCGACATGGTCATCGACCGCGGCGCGTTCCTGGCCGGAGACCACCTGAAGGTGTACGAGGAGATCGCCGCGGTCAAGGAGGCCTGCGGCGGCGCCCACCTCAAGGTGATCCTGGAGACCGGGGAGCTGGCCACGCTCGACAACGTGCGCCGCGCCTCCCACCTGGCGATCCTCGCCGGAGCAGACTTCATCAAGACCTCCACCGGCAAGGTCTCGCCCGCCTCCACACCGCCAGTCCTGCTCGTGATGCTGCAGGCCGTGCGCGACCACCACCGCGACACCGGCCGCCGTATCGGTGTCAAACCCGCGGGCGGCATCCGCACCACCAAGGACGCGATCCGCAACCTGGTCCTGGTCGACGAGATCGCCGGGCCGGACTGGCTCACCCCCGACCTCTTCCGGATCGGCGCCTCCAGCCTCCTCAACGACCTGCTCATGCAGCGCACCAGGCTGTCCACCGGCGTCTACCCGGGCCCCGACCACTACACGCAGGACTGACAGACGTGGCAGAGATCTTCGAGTACGCGCCCGCGCCGGAGTCCCGCTCCGTCGTGTCCCTGCGCGAGAACTACGGCCTCTTCGTCGACGGCGGGTTCGCCCCGGCCGAGAGCGGCGAGACCCTGACCAGCCTGAACCCGGCCGATGAGAGCATGCTCGCGACCGTCGCCTCCGCGGGCCCCGCAGATGTGGACCGCGCCGTGACCGCGGCACGCCTCGCCCAGGAGAACGTGTGGGGCCCCATGGGCGGGGTCGAACGCGGCAAGTACCTGTTCCGGATCGCGCGCATCCTGCAGGAACGCTCCCGCGAGCTCGCCGTGCTCGAGTCGATGGACAACGGCAAGCCTGTCAAGGAGACCCGCGACGTCGACCTGCCCCTGGTCGCCGCGCACTTCTTCTACCACGCCGGCTGGGCCGACAAGCTCCATCACGCGGGCCTGGGCACCGACCCCCGCCCGCTGGGTGTGGCCGCACAGGTCGTCCCGTGGAACTTCCCACTGCTCATGCTCGCGTGGAAGATCGCCCCGGCCCTGGCCACCGGCAACACCGTGGTCCTCAAACCGGCCGAGACCACACCCCTGACGGCTCTGGTCTTCGCCGAGATCTGCCAGGAGGCCGACCTCCCGCCCGGGGTCGTCAACATCGTCACCGGCGCGGGCGAGACCGGCCGGGCCCTCGTGGAACACCCCGGTGTGGACAAGGTCGCCTTCACCGGTTCCACCGCCGTGGGCCGCGGCATCGCCCGCGCGGTCGCCGGCACCGACAAGCGCCTGACCCTCGAGCTGGGCGGCAAGGGCGCCAACATCGTCCACGATGACGCCGCCCTGGACCAGGCGGTCGAGGGCATCGTCTCGGGCATCTTCTTCAACCAGGGCCACGTGTGCTGTGCCGGGTCGCGTCTGCTCGTGCAGGAGTCGATCGCCGACGAGCTCTTGGCCCGACTGAAGGAGCGCATGACCCGCATCCGTGTGGGCGATCCGCTCGACAAGAACACCGACCTGGGCGCGATCAACTCCGCCGACCAGCTCCGCCGCATCCGCGAGGCCACCGACAGCGGCGAGGCCGAGGGCGCCGAACGCTGGTCCCCGGACTGCGACCTGCCGTCGGAGGGGTACTGGTTCGCGCCCACGCTCCTGACCGGCGTCGGCCAGTCCCACCGTGTCGCCCGCGAGGAGGTCTTCGGCCCGGTTCTGTCGGTGCTGACCTTCCGCACCCCGGAGGAGGCCGTTGCCAAGGCCAACAACACCCCGTACGGCCTCTCCGCCGGTGTATGGACGGAGAAGGGCTCGCGCATGCTCTGGACCGCCGAGCGCCTGCGCGCCGGGGTGATCTGGTCCAACACGTTCAACAAGTTCGACCCGACCAGCCCCTTCGGCGGGTACAAGGAGTCGGGCTACGGCCGCGAGGGCGGGCGGCACGGATTGGAGGCCTACCTTGGCTGAGCAGCGCACCAGCGCGAAGAAGGCGGCACGGACCGCCCCGAAGGCCCCGGCCCGCCTCGCGGTCCGCAAGACCTACAAGCTCTACCTGGGCGGGGGCTTCCCCCGTTCGGAATCGGGCAGGAGCTACCCCGTGACTTCCGCCGACGGAGACCACTTGGCCAACGCCTCACTCGCCTCCCGCAAGGACGCACGTGATGCGGTCACTGCCGCCCGCAAGGCCTTCAGCGGCTGGTCGGGGCGCACTGCCTACAACCGCGGACAGGTCCTGTACCGGGTGGCGGAGGTCATGGAGGGCCGCCGAGCCCAGTTCACCGACCAGCTCGTGGCCGCACAGGGGGTGGAGCGATCGGAGGCCGACACCTCAGTCTCGGCCGCCATCGACCGGTGGGGGTACTACGCCGGTTGGACCGACAAGTTCGCCCAGGTCATCGGCGGTTCCAACCCTGTTGCGGGCCCCTACCACAACCACTCGTCGCCGGAACCGACGGGCGTGGTCGCGGTCTTCGCCCCGCAGGACGCCCCGCTTCTGGGGCTGACCTCGGTCCTTGCTCCGGTCGTGGCCACCGGCAACACCGCCGTGGTGGTCACCTCCGAGGAGGCGCCGCTGCCCGCCGTCGACCTGGCCGAGGTGCTGGCCACCTCCGACGTCCCCGGCGGGGTGGTCAACCTGCTCACCGGGCGCGCGGGAGAGATCGGCCCGCACCTGGCCCCGCACGGTGACGTCGACGCCCTCGACCTGGCCGGGGCCGGCGAGCACGCCACCGCCTTCGAGGAAGCGGCCGCAGAGACCCTCACCCGGGTGCTGCGCCCGGGGCCCGAGGCCGGCGGCGGTGAGCGGGCCTGGCTCGACCCCGACCCCGGTACCTCGCGTATGTCACCCTTCCTGGAGACCAAGACGGTCTGGCACCCGATCGGGGTGTGAGCGTCCGCGGGCGGGCACGCGTGCGTCCGCCCGCACCCGAGGGAAGGAGCAGCGTGGCGACCTCGACGACCGGGAGGGCAGCGGACCCCGCCACGGAGCAGACCCCCGGCCTGCGCCTGGTCCGGCTCGACCACGACACCGACGAGACCCGGACCCTGCGTGAGGCGGTGGTACGCCAACGGCTGGCGCCCGAACAGCGCCGCTTCGTCACCGAGGCGGTCCGGACCCTGCCCCAGGCCGACACCGACCCCGACCGGATCCCTTTCGCGATGGTGCTCGCCGACGCCCGACCCACGGACCGGCTCACCGCGCTGGACACCTGCGCCGGTTTCGGCATCATCGACCTACGCGGGCCCCTGCGCGACCTGGTCGACACACCGGAACGGGCCGCTCTGCTGCGCGCCTACTACGTCACGCCAGAATGGCAGGGCCGCGGCATCGGCACGGCGGCCTGTTCCGCACCGCTGCTCGATCCCCTGGTCGCCGAGGCCGCCCCGCGGGCCCACGAGATCGTCCTGTGCGTCAACCACGCCAACGAGGCCGGAACACGCACCTACCTGGCAGCCGGGTTCGTGCCCACCGGCCGTACGTACCACGGCGGTCCGAACGGCCCGCAGCAGGTCCTTTCCCGTGCCTTGGACACCGGGGCGCACGGTGTTCCGGGCCCCCGGAACGAACGAACGGAGAACACGCAGTGACTCGCACACCCCAGGCCGCCGCCGAGGAGGCCGCCGCCGAACTGCGCTCGCAGACCGGTGCGGACACCTACGACATCGCCCTCGTCATGGGTTCCGGTTGGGCCCCGGCCGCCGACCTGTTGGGCGACTCTGGGCACGAGCTGGCCGCAGCCGACCTGCCCGGGTTCCGCCCGCCGGGGGTCGACGGCCACAGCGGCACCGTCCGCAGCATCTCCGACGGGAACCGGAACCTGTTGGCCTTCCTCGGCCGTACCCACCTCTACGAGGGACACGGCACCGACTCCGTCGTGCACGGTGTGCGCACCGCTGTCGCGGCCGGGGCCCGCACGGTGGTGCTGACCAACGCCGCCGGCGGCATCAACCCCGCCTACCCGGTGGGTTCGCCGGTGCTCATCTCCGACCACCTCAACATGACCTCGCGCTCTCCGCTGAGCGGAGCCACCTTCGTCGACATGACGGAAACCTACAGTGCCGAGCTGCGCGAGGCCGCCCGTTCGGTCGTGCCCGACCTGGCCGAGGGTGTCTACGCCCAGATGCCCGGGCCGCAGTTCGAGACCCCTGCCGAGATCCGGATGCTCAGTGCCATGGGGGCCGACCTGGTCGGTATGTCCACGGTGCTGGAGGCGATCGCGGCCCGCGCTGCCGGGGCCCGCGTGCTGGGGCTCTCCCTGGTCACCAACGTCGCCGCCGGACTGCAGGGCGCCAACCTCGACCACGAGGACGTCCTGGCCACCGGCCGTGACTCCGCCGACCGGGTCGGCCGCCTCTTGGCCGACGTCGTCGCCAAGATCTGAGGCAAGGAGAACGCTCCCCCGATGACCGACACCCTCGACGGCGCCCGTGCCTGGCTGGCCCAGGACCCCGACCCCGTCACCCGTGCGGAACTGTCCGCCCTGCTCGTGCGCGTGGAGGCGGAGGAACCCGAGGCCGTCTCCGAGCTCGACGACCGCTTCGGTCACCGCCTGGAGTTCGGCACCGCCGGGCTCCGCGGGGCGTTGGGGGCCGGCCCGAACCGGATGAACCGTGTGGTGGTCATGCGGGCCGCCGCCGGCCTGGGCGCCTGGCTGGGCGGGGCCGGGCGCCACGTCGTGGTCGGCCACGACGCCCGGTACCGCTCGGACGACTTCGCGGCCGACACCGCTGCGGTCCTCACCGGCGCCGGCCACCGGGTCTCGGTCCTGCCGGGGGCACTGCCCACCCCTGTGCTGGCCTTCGCGGTGCGCGAGCTCGGCGCGGACGCGGGTGTGATGGTCACCGCAAGCCACAACCCTCCGCAGGACAACGGCTACAAGGGCTACGTCGGGGGTGCCGGCGAGGACGCCGGTACGCAGATCGTCGCCCCGGCCGACACGGAGATCTCCGCCGCCATCGACCGGGTCGGCCCCGTGGGCGAGCTGCCCCTGGGGACGGACTGGACGCGGCTGGGCCCGGAGGTCCTGGAGCGCTACCTCGCGGCGGTCGCGGCGCTGGTCCCGGAAGGCCCCCGGGAGGTCAGCGCCACCTACACGGCCATGCACGGCGTGGGCGGCCGGGTGCTGACCGCGGCGCTGGAGCGGGCCGGGTTCCCCCGGCCGACCGTCGTGGCCGAGCAGTTCGACCCGGATCCGGACTTCCCGACGGTGGCCTTCCCCAACCCCGAGGAACCGGGAGCCATGGACCTGGCGCTGCGGGCGGGGGAGGCCAACGGTGCGGACGTCGTCGTGGCCAACGACCCCGACGCGGACCGGCTCGCGGTGGCCGTCCCGGGGCACGGGATGCTCACCGGGGACGAGGTCGGGGGCCTGATCGCCGAGTACGTGCTCGACCACACCTCGGGTGAGCGCGCCGTGGCCACCTCCATCGTCTCCTCGACCCTGCTCGGGCGTATCGCCCGCGCTCGCGGGGTGCACTTCGACGAGACCCTGACCGGCTTCAAGTGGCTGGCGCGTGCGGGCGGAGAGCGCCGCCGGGTCTTCTCCTACGAGGAAGCGCTCGGGTACTGCGTCGGCGGGGACGGGGCACGTCCGGTCGCCGACAAGGACGGGATCAGCGCGGCGCTCGTGCTGCTGTCGTTGGCGGCCGGGGCACGACAGGACGGACGCACCCTCCTGGACCTGCTGGACGACCAGGCGCGACGCCACGGGCTGCACCTGACCGACCAGCTCTCGGTGCGGGTGGCCGACCTGTCCCTGCTCACCGGGACCATGCGCCGACTGCGTTCGGACCCGCCGGAGGCGTTCGGTCCGTTCGCGGTCGAGGGCGTGGACGACTTCGCTGCCGGGCACTCCGAACTGCCGCCCACCGACGCCCTGCGGTTCCGGTTGGAGGGCGGTGGCCGGGTGACCCTGCGCCCCTCGGGCACCGAACCCAAGCTCAAGGCTTACGCCGAGATCGTCCTGGAGACCGCTGACGACGTGGGTTCCACCCGTGTGCGCGGCGCGCGCATGCTCGCCGAGGTCATGGCGTCGGTCTCGGCAGCGGTCCGGGGCCAGTGACCGGAACGTCCTGCGCGGGTGCTCAGCTGTCCTCCTCGGCGGGTTCGACCACGGGCCGGTGCACGACCTCGTCGATGACGGTGAGGGTCTGGGTGGCGGTCACCCCCGGCAGCGATTGCAGGCGGGTCAGGATCAGGTCGCGGAGCTGGTTGGTGTTGGCGACACGGACCAGGAGCACGATGTCGGCCGAGCCCACGACGTACCAGCAGTACTCGACCTCCGGGTAGGAGGAGAGCACCTCCCGGTTGGCCCGCCAGTCGGGCTGGCTGCCGGAGATGAGGACGAGCGCGGTCACGCCCAGCCCCATCTTGGCGTGGTCGGCGACCACGGAGTAGCCGCGGATCACCCCGTCGTCGGTGAGGCGCTTGATGCGGTTGTAGGCGGTGGCGCGGGAGACGTTGGCCAGTGCGGCGATCTCCGTGATGCCGGTTCGCGCGTCCTTGGCGAGCGCGCTCAGGATCGTCTGGTCGGTGTTGTCCGGACGCCGACCGTTGCGACGCTGGTCGCCCATGGCCATGTTCGTGCTCCTCGTGTGCTCTTGTGCTCGCGGCGGCCCCTCACGGTCCTCGTCGACGGGGGTCGTGGGGGCCAACGAACTACCAGGGAAACGGTGAATCCGTCCATCGGGGTCTCAGGTGGCGAGACGGTGGCGGGAACAGGGGTCGGGGGAACGGGGGTCGGCCGAGCCGGAGGGAGGACCGACTGTACCCGGGGCGGGCCCGGCGGACTGGGTTGGGGGTTTCCCGCCCGGGCGGTCCGCTACACCGCCGTTCTGCGAATCGTCCTTTTTGTCTTGCCGAGAACGCCGAGAACCTGACGAGTGTTCGGCCCCGGGGCGTTCTTTCCGACGTCTGGCGAACCCGTCCTGCGGGCGGAACGTTTCCGTCCAGTGCCGGGGTGCCCCCTTTCAGGGCGTACAGGTCTGTGTGTCGTTTTTGCAGGTGGTGTCTGAGTATGTCTGGACAATCACGAACTAAAATGCCGATCTCGTTCGCATCTGTATCAACTATGGGCGCGTATCTACCAAAAGTGTCGAACCCGAAGCAGAATCGAGGCAGGAGACCGAAGAGCCCGGCCCCGCCCGCCACACGTCCAGGGGCCACGTTGGGAGCAGCCAGAGATGCCACAGAACGCGTCCGCGGGCCGAGGACCCATCAGCGTGGGCCATCTGTCCCCCGATCTCACCCGCGAGCTCTACCGACACATGCGCACCGCCCGGGACCTCGACACCGAGGCGATCGCCCTCCAGCGCCAGGGCGTCTTCCCCGCATACGTCTCGGTCCGTGGACAGGAGGCCGCCCAGGTCGGCAGCGCCGCCGCGCTCGACCCCGGCCGCGATTTCGTCTTCCCCACCTACCGCGAGATGGCCGCGGCCCAGGCCCACGGAGTCGACATGGTCGGTTACATGGCCAGTCACCGCGCCCTGTGGCACGGAGGCCTCTACGACGTTTCGGCCTCCCGCTTCGGTGCCGTCAACGCCGTCGTCGGCGGGCCCGTGCCCCACGCGGTCGGCTGGGCGGTCGGCGAACGCCTGAGTGGGGCCGACGGGGTTGCCCTGGCCTACTTCGGCGACGGCGCCAGTTCGGAGGGCGACGTACACGAGTCCATGAACTTCGCCGGTGTCTACGGCGCCCCCGTGGTCTTCTTCTGCCAGAACAACCAGTGGGCCCTCTCGGTGCCCAACGATCGCCAGGTCGCGGGCGGTTCGATCTCCGCCCGCGCCCAGGGGTACGGCATGCCCGGGGTGCTCGTCGACGGCAACGACGTCGGCGCCGTGCACGCTGCCGCCTCCGAGGCCGTCGCACGCGCGCGCCGAGGTGAGGGGCCGACCCTGATCGAGGCTCTCACCTACCGCGTCGAGCCCCACTCCACCTCCGACGACCCCGGGCGCTACCGGGGCGACACCGAGACCGAACGCTGGCGCCGCCGCGATCCCGTCACTCTGCTGCGGGAGGCGATCCTCGCCGCGGGCCACGCCGACGAGAGCGCCCTGGCCGAGACCGACACTGCCGCCCTCGAAGAGGCCGTGCGCATCCGCGACGGTGTCGCCGCCGCACCAGAACCCGACGGGGCCGAACTGTTCACACACGTGTACCGGGGCTCCACCGAGGAGCTTGCCCGGCAGCGCCGCACCTGGCAGGAAGAGGTCGAGCCGTGACCGAGCTGATCGAGCACACCACCGCCACCGCTACCGGTCCGACCGTCGAACTGTCCATGCAGCAGGCCCTCAACCGGGCCCTGCGCACCCTGCTCTCCGAGGACGGCGAAACCCTGGTTTTTGGGGAGGACGTGGGGGCCCTCGGCGGGGTCTTCCGGGTCACCGACGGCCTGCAGAAGGAGTTCGGCGCCGACCGAGTCTTCGACACGCCGCTGGCGGAGTCGGCCATCATGGGCATGTCCGTGGGCCTGGCGATGAACGGCTGGAGGCCCGTCCCCGAGCTGCAGTTCGACGGGTTCGCTTATCCGGCCGTCGACCAGATCGTCAACCAGGTCGCCCGGATGAACTACCGCACCCGCGGCACCGTGCCGATGCCCGTCACCCTGCGCCTGCCCTCCTTCGGCGGGATCCAGGCCCCCGAACACCACGGTGAGAGCCTGGAGGCGCTCTTCGCCCACACCCCCGGGCTCAAGGTGGCTGTGCCCTCCGACCCGGGCGAGGCCTACCGCCTCCTCCTGCAGTCGGTGCGCTGCGACGACCCGGTCGTGTTCATGGAACCCAAGGCGCGCTACTGGGACCGGCGCCCCGTCGAGCTGGGCGAACCCGCCGATCCCGTCGGTACCAGCCGCATCGTGCGCCCCGGACGCCACGGCACCCTCATCGCCTGGGGCGCCATGGTCCACCGTTGCCTCCAGGTCGCCGAGCTGGCCGCCGAGGACGGGGTCGACCTCGAGGTCCTGGACCTGCGCTGGCTCAGCCCGCTGGACACCGAGGGCCTGGCCGCCTCGGTCCGCCGTACGAAACGCGCCGTGGTCGTGCACGAGGCACCCCTGACCGCGGGGCTGGGCGCGGAGGTGGCCACCCGCGTCACCGACGCCTGCTTCGGCGACCTCGCCGCCCCGGTCCAGCGCGTCACCGGGTTCGACGTGCCCTATCCGGCGGGGCCCCTGGAGCCCCAGTACCTTCCGACCGCCGACCGTGTGCTGCTCGCGGTGCAGCGCACTCTGGAGTACTGATACCGACATGGCAGAAGAGCACGTCACCTTCCACCTCCCGGACCTGGGCGAGGGCCTGGTCGAGGCGACCGTTCTGGACTGGGAGGCCGCCGTCGGCGACGGCGTCGCACGCAACGACCCCCTCGTGGAGATGGAGACCACCAAGTCCGCCGTGGTCATCCCTTCGCCCCACGAGGGGCGCGTGGTCGAACTGCACGCCGCCCCCGACGAGGTCGTCCGGGTCGGTGCACCTCTGGTGACCTTCGCGGTCGCCGCCCCCGACCGACCCGCCGCCGGCATCGTCGGGACCGTCCCCGAGAAGGAGGAACGCCCCCGGCGGCGCGTGCGCCTCACACCGCCCGACGAATGATCCCCGGGCCCCGGAGCCGCCCGCCGGGTGTTCGTTCTTCTGTACCAACGGTCCCCGGAAATATTCGGGTCCGTTCATCGGAAAACACGAATGAAAACCGCGCCGGGTCCGGATGGTCTCCGCTCAGGCAAACGATTGAAGGATTGCATGTCTGCGAAACTCACCGACGACGTTGCAATGCGTTATGCGGATTTGCGCCCGGGGTCTCCTGCGGACGCGGTTCCGGTGCTTCTCCTGCACGGTTTCGGAACCCACTTCGAGATGAATTGGAGAGCCGCCGGATGGGTGCAGGCCCTGGAGGCCGAGGGCCTGCGCGTCATCGGTCCGGACCTGCGCGGACACGGTGGCAGCGACAAGCCCACCGACGACGGCGCCTACCTGCCCGAGCGCTTCACCCAGGACCTGGTCGCGCTGCTGGACCGGCTGGACGTGGACCGCGTCGACGTCGTGGGGTACTCCATGGGCTCCCGCCTGGCCTGGGACCTCGCCCTGCGTGCGCCAGGGCGGGTGCGGCGCCTGGTCCTCGGGGGTTTCGGCCCCAACGACGCTTTCGCAGGCACCGACCTGAATGCTCCGGGGGAGGGGGAGAGCCCCTTCGATGCGGTGTTCCGCACGGTCAGCGCCCTGCCCGGCAACGACCAGGCGGCCCTGGCGGCCTGCGCTCGGGGGCAGGCCGCTCGCCCGTTCCGTTCGGAGCCCGCGCCCGAAGGCATCCCGTTCCTCCTGGTCGCAGGGGCCAACGACCCCCTCGCCACCGGAGCCGGTGAGCTGGCCCGCGACCGCGGTGGAAGCCATGTCGAGATCTCCGGGCGCGACCACGCCAACGCGGTGTCCTCGCGGGTCTTCCGGCAGGTCGCCGTGGACTTCCTCGTCGAGGATTGAACCGCCCTGACCTCCTGGGCGCGGGCTTGTGACCTTCGGTTCGGCCGTCCTGCGCGCGTGGGGGAGCGGGCCGCCCGCGCAGGGGCAGACCGGTCTGTACCGGCGACCCACTAGTCAGGTGGGGAAGCTCTGGGTGACCGAAACACGGCCCAGTGTCGTCATGCCGGGTGGGAGCGCATTCCGGCGCCCGGGAGGCCGCCGCGGAGTCCCCCTCCGGGTGGCCCCGGCATGTTCCGAGCGGCCCGTGCGTCGGGCCCCGTGTCGCTCCGCTCTCGCCTTCATAACAACTCGGCCCGTCCGTTGGGTGGTTTTTCGGCAACGGGATATTGTCCGGCAGCAGAACTCAGGTCGGTTCAGCGTGAATGTCCGGACGGCCGAGAGTGCGAAGGGGAGAGTTCCGAAGTGAAGCGTACTGACGCAATCAAGTTCGCCGCCGTTGCAGCGGCGAGCGCCCTGGTGCTGACCGCGTGCGAGAACGCGGACGGCGACGGCGCGTCCGGTGACGGAGAGGGCGGCGACGCCGACACCGTGCGGGTCGGCCTCGCCTACGACGTCGGCGGCCGCGGAGACCGCTCGTTCAACGACTCGGCCTACCGCGGGCTGCAGCGTGCCGAAGAGGAGCTCGGCGTCGAGACGTCCGACTTCGAACCGGCCGACGGCGAGTCCGACGCCGACAAGGAGGACCGCCTCAGCAACATGGCCATGGAGGGTTACGACCTCGTCATCGGGGTCGGGTTCGCCTACCAGGAACCCATCGAGAACGTCGCCTCCGAGTTCCCCGACGTGAACTTCGCCATCATCGACGAAGAGCTCGAGGGCCACGACAACATCACCAGCCTGGTCTTCGCCGAGGAGCAGGCCTCCTTCCTGGCCGGCGCGGCCGCCGCGCTGACCACCGAGGAGGACCACGTCGGATTCGTCGGCGGTGTCGAGACCCCGCTCATCAAGAAGTTCGAGGCCGGTTACCTCACCGGTGTCGAGCACATCGACGACTCGATCGACGTCGAGGTCGACTATCTGAGCCAGCCGCCGGACATCAGCGGTTTCACCGACCCCGCCCAGGGCCGGGAGAGCGCCCAGGCCCAGCACGACCGCGGCGCCGACGTGCTCTACCACGCCGCCGGCGCCTCCGGCAACGGTGTGCTCGAGGCCGTGGCCGACAACGACCTCACCTTCATCGGCGTCGACAGCGATCAGTACGAGAACGCCGACGACGACCAGAAGCCCTACGTGCTCACCTCCGCCATCAAGGAGGTCGACGTGGCCGTGTACGACCTCATCCAGGCCGTGGGCGAGGGCGAGCACGAGAGCGGCATCCAGCGCTTCGACCTCTCCGACGGCGGTGTGGACTACACGCGGTCCAACGAGGAGGCCATCGAGCCGCTCGAGGACGAGCTGGACGATCTCAAGCAGCAGATCATCGACGGCGAGATCGAGGTCCCGACCGCGCCGTAGGGGTGGCGGCCGCGATCGACGGAGCGGCGGCCCCGACCCCGCGGTGTTCCGGCGAGGGCGGTACCGGCGAAGGCGCAGGAAGACGTTCCCACACGCCCCGCGGGTACCGCCCCCAATCTTGCGTTTTGCGGCGACGGTGTCGAAAGGCCGGGATCCGGCCCGATCCGCCGCGCTGCCGTTTCCACGAGGAGAATGATGAGCAGCACGCCACCGGGCGGCGGGGCCGAAGCGCCCCCCGCCGTCGAGCTGCACGGGATCACCAAACGATTTCCCGGCGTCGTGGCCAATCACGACATCGACATCACCGTGGCTCCCGGTACCGTGCACGCCATCGTGGGCGAGAACGGGGCCGGGAAATCCACGCTGATGAAGACCCTGTACGGAATGCACCGTCCTGACGAGGGCGAGATCCTCGTCCGCGGCACCCCCTTGCACTTCGGTTCGCCCTCCGACGCCATCAAGCAGGGCATCGGGATGGTCCACCAGCACTTCATGCTGGCCGACAACCTCACCGTGCTCGAGAACGTGGTGCTGGGGGCCGAACGCCGCCACGGCATCGGGAACAAGGCCCGGGCACGCATCCTGGAACTCTCCGACCAGTACGGGCTCGGGATCAGGCCCGACCGGCTCATGGAGGAACTGGGCGTCGGCGACCGCCAGCGCGTGGAGATCCTCAAGGTCCTCTACCGGGGCGCACAGACCATCATCCTGGACGAGCCCACCGCCGTCCTGGTGCCGCAGGAGGTCGAGGAGCTCTTCGACAACCTGCGCGAGCTCAAGCGCGAGGGCCTCACGGTCATCTTCATCTCGCACAAGCTGGACGAGGTCCTGTCGGTGGCCGACGAGATCACCGTGATCCGGCGCGGCACCACGGTGGCCACCGTCGACCCCGCCTCCACATCCGCCCGCGATCTGGCCACCCTCATGGTCGGCGGCGAACTCCCGGTGCCCGAACTGCGCGAGTCGACCGTCACCGACCACGTGGTGCTCTCCCTCGACGGCGTCACCGTGCTCTCGCCCGAGGGCCGTCCGGCCGTCGACGACGTGTCCGTGGACGTGCACCGCGGCGAGATCGTCGGGATCGCCGGGGTGGAGGGCAACGGCCAGTCCGAGCTCATCGAGGCGGTCATGGGCATGCAGACGCTCAGCGCCGGACGCATCCTCCTCGAGGACGCCGACATCACCGAGTGGTCGACACTGCACATCCGCGAGGCCGGGGTCGGCTACATCCCAGAGGACCGCCACCGCCACGGCATGCTCCTGGAGTCCCCGCTCTGGGAGAACCGCATCCTGGGACACCAGACCCGCCCCCCGAGCGTGCGCGGACCTTGGATCGACCGGCCCGGCGCCCGCACCGACTCCGAGCGCATCGTCGAAGAGTACGACGTGCGCACCCCCGGCATCGACGTGGTCGCCGACGCGCTCTCGGGCGGCAACCAGCAGAAGTTCATCATCGGCCGTGAGATGAGCGGAGAGCCCCGTTTCCTCGTGGCTGCCCACCCCACCCGCGGTGTGGACGTGGGTGCCCAGTCGGCCATCTGGGAGCAGCTGCGGGAGGCCCGCGCCGCGGGCCTGGCCGTCCTGCTCGTCTCGGCCGACCTGGACGAGCTCATCGGCATGTCCGACACCCTGCACGTGATCCTCCGCGGCCGCCTGGTCGTGGAGGCCGACCCCGCCGGCGTCACCCCGGAACAGCTCGGCTCCGCCATGACCGGTGCCGGCCTGGGCAGCGCCGACGACACGGAAGGTGGCCCCCGTGCCGACCGGACCCGCGACGACGAGGGCGAGGGCGGAGCATGACTGAGAACGCTCCCCGTACTTTCGCCGCACCGGCCGTCCTCGGCCCGGCCCTGCTCCTGGGCACGGCCGCCACGGTCGTGCTCGACCTGTTCCTGCTCTGGTGGGCCGCGGTCCTCATCGGGGTCGGCGCGGCCTTCGTGCTGGTCGCCGCGACCGCCTCGCGCACCCGCGACGAGAGCCGCACCGGGGCGACCGGGGCCAAGGAGGAGGGCACGCCCCTGCACAAGGTGCTGGTCGCCCCCATGTCCCTGGTGCTGGCCCTGCTCGGCGGTCTGGCCACCGCCTGGCTCCTCGACCTGCGGCTCATCTCCGAGGTAGCCGCAGGCCTGGGCGCCCTCGTCGGCTCCGCGCTGGCGTTCGTGCTCTTCCACCGCTTGTCGGCCATGCTCGCGCTGTCGTTCGCCGCGGTGCTGACCGCCGGCGTCATCGCGCTCACGGTCACCGGCGCCGTGCTCCAGCTCAGCGGTATCGCCCCGGTGGAGACCTTCGGGCGCATGCTGGAGTTCGGCTCCCGGCCCGACAGCATGGTGCAGATCATCAACACCGCCACCACCTACTACCTGGCCGCCGTGGCCGTGGCGATCGGCTTCAAGATGGGGCTGTTCAACATCGGCGTGGACGGCCAGTACCGGCTCGCGGCCCTGGCCGCGGCGTCGGTGGGCGGTTACATCATGCTGCCGCCGGTGATCAGCCAGATCGTCATCATCGTCACCGCCGTCGCGGTCGGCGGGGTGTGGGCCGGGATCGCGGGCTACCTCAAGGTGGCGCGCGGTGTGTCCGAGGTGATCTCCACGATCATGCTCAACTCCATCGCGACCGGCATCACCGCCTACCTGCTCAGCACCGACCGCCTCGCGGTGGAGCTGAGCACCAACAACATCGGCACTCCGCCCATGCCGGAGTCGTCGTGGGTGCCGGGCATCCCCGCCGTGTTCCTCGGCTCCGAACGCGAGATCTGGGGCATGATCGTCCTGGCCGCGGTGGTCGGGTTCCTGTACTGGGCGATGCTCAACCGCACGCGGTTCGGGTTCGAACTGCGCGCCACCGGCCAGTCCAGGACGGCGGCCGAGGCCAGCGGTGTCGACGTCAAGAAGATGGTGTTCCTGTCCATGCTCTTCTCGGGCATGGTCGCCGGTCTCGTGGGCCTGCCGCAGCTGCTCGGCCACTCGCACCACTACGCGCTCGACTTCCCCGCCGGCATCGGCTTCATCGGGATCGCCATCGCCCTGCTGGGCCGCAACCACCCGGTCGGGATCGTCTTCGCGGCGCTGCTGTGGTCCTTCCTCGACCAGGCGGCGGGCATCCTGCCCTTCGACGACACACCGCAGGAGATCGCGGTCATCGCACAGGCCACCATCGTGCTCACGGTCGTCGTGGTCTACGAGGTGGTGCACCGCTGGGGCCGCCGTTACCAACAGCAGCAGATCGGTAAGCAGCTCGGCCGGACCGTGTCCCCCGGGGAGGCGAAGTGAGCCAGGAACTCAATGTGAAGGCGACCGCGAAGACCCCGGCACGCCCCAAGGGGCGGGCCAAGTGGCGCTTCCTCACCCTGCTCGGTGCGGTCTTCGTGTCCCTGGCGGGCCTGCGGGTCATCACCGGCCAGGACATGCTCACCGACGCAGGGACCGTGCGCACGACCCTGGTGTTCGCGGTTCCCATCGCCCTGGCCGCTCTCGGCGGTCTGTGGGCCGAACGCGCCGGCATCATCAACATCGGCCTCGAGGGCATGATGATCCTCGGGACCTGGTTCGGCGCCTATTTCGCCTGGAACACGGGCGATCCCTGGATCGGCATGCTCGCAGGCGTGGTCGCGGGCATGGCCGGCGGACTCATCCACGCGGTGGCCACCGTGACCTTCGCGGTGGACCACATCGTCTCGGGTGTGGCCATCAACATCCTCATGCTCGGGGCGATGCGCTACCTCTCGATCCTCACCTACGAGGACGTCCCCCAGGCCGGCGCGGCACAGTCGCCGGTCACCCCGGACTTCCCGACGCTGTCCCTGCCTGTGGTGCCCGAGCTGCTCCAGCCGGTCGCGGCGAGCGGGATCTTCGTCATCGGCGACCTGGCGTCCTTCTTCGTCGGGCTGACCACGAACATGTCCGCGCTGACCTTCGTGGCGCTCCTGATGATCCCGCTGACCTACGTGCTGCTGTGGAGGACCACCTTCGGACTGCGGCTGCGGTCGGTCGGTGAGAACCCCGACGCCGCCGAGAGCCTCGGCGTGGCCGTCTACCGCCTCAAGTACACGGCCGTGATCATCTCCGGCGGTCTGGCCGGGATGGGCGGGGCGTTCCTGTCGCTGGTGGCCTCGAACATCTACCAGGAGGGCCAGACTGGCGGCCGCGGTTACATCGGTCTGGCCGCGATGATCTTCGGCAACTGGCGCCCGGGCGGCCTGGCCATGGGTGCGGGCCTGTTCGGTTACACCGACGCCCTGCAGGTGCGCGGCGGCGGTGCGGCCATCCACGCGCTGCTCCTGCTGTTCGTGGCGGCGCTGCTGGCCTGGGCCGTGTGGCGGGCGCGCAGCTCGCTGATCGGCCGCGTCGGCGCCGTCTCGGCGGTCACCGGTGCACTGGTGTACGCGTTCGTCTCCGCCGGGCCGCTGGCCGCGTTCTCCGGGCTCCTGCTGCCGACCTCGGGTCTGCTCCTGCTGATCGGGTTGGTGCTGGCGCTCATCGGGACACGCACCTCCGACACGCCCGTGCTCGCCACGGTCGCGGTCGGGCTCGTGTCGGTGGCGGCGCTGGCCTACTGGCTCGGATCCTTCACCGCCCTGCCCACCGCGGACACCACGACCGTCTTCGTCGCCGGCTCCGTGTTGGGTGTGATCGCCGCGCTGGTGTCGATGTGGGGGCACAAGGAACGCGCCACGGCGTTGGCGGTGGTGACCGCGGGAGCAGCCGCACTGCTGCTGTTCTGGTACTTCGGGACCGACTCGCTGCCACGCGAGCTGGCGACCTACAGTCCGCACATCGCGACGCTGCTGGTGCTCTCCCTGGCCTCCCAGAGGCTGCGGGCCCCCGCCGGCATCGGACAACAGTGGAGGGCGAGCCGCTCATGAGCCACACCCCGCACGAGGTCGACTGGGAGGCGCTGCGCCGCGCCGCCGGGGAGGCCATGACCCGTGCCTACGCGCCCTACTCGCGGTATCCGGTGGGTGCGGCGGCGCTGGTCGACGACGGGCGCACCGTCACCGGCTGCAACGTGGAGAACGCCTCCTACGGGGTCGGCCTGTGCGCCGAGTGCGGGCTCGTCAGCGCCCTGCACTCCAGTGGCGGGGGGCGCCTGACCGCGTTCGCCTGCGTCGACGGCGAGGGACACGCCCTCATGCCGTGCGGGCGCTGCCGCCAACTCCTGTACGAACACGGCGGCCCCGAGCTCCTGGTGGACACCCCCGAGGGGGTACTCACCATGGACCGGGTCCTGCCGCAGGCCTTCGGGCCGCACAACCTGGTCTGATCCAGGACACACCTGACTGTCCCCGGCCCCGCCCGACGGTGCCGGGGACAGCTGTAGGGAGCACCCCCGCCCGGTGCCTTCCGCTCCGCGACGACGCGAAGGAACAGGACATGGACGTCATCGAGGTCATCCGCACCAAACGCGACGGGGAGCGGCTGAGCCCCGAGCAGATCGACTGGGTCATCGAGGCCTACACCAGGGACGAGATCGCCGAGGAACAGATGGCCGCGCTGGCCATGGCGGTGTTCCTGCGCGGGATGGACCGGTCCGAGGCCGCCCGTTGGACCGAGGCGATGCTGACCTCCGGCGACCGCCTCGACTTCTCCGACCTGGCCCGGCCCACCACCGACAAGCACTCCACCGGCGGTGTGGGCGACAAGATCACCCTGCCGCTGACGCCCACCGTCGCCGCCTGCGGGGCCGCGGTCCCGCAGCTGTCCGGGCGCGGGCTCGGCCACACCGGCGGCACCCTCGACAAACTCGAGTCGATCCCCGGCTGGCGGGCCGGGCTCACCCCGACCGAGATGCGCAAGGTCCTGGAGGACACCGGCGGGGTGATCTGCGCGGCCGGGACCGGGCTCGCACCTGCCGACCGAAAGCTCTACGCCCTGCGCGACGTCACCGGGACCGTGGAGTCGGTGCCGCTCATCGCCGCCTCCATCATGAGCAAGAAGCTCGCCGAGGGCACCGGATCGCTCGTGCTCGACGTCAAGGTCGGTTCCGGCGCCTTCATGAAGGACCTGCGCTCAGCTCGCGAACTGGCGCGCACCATGGTCGACATCGGCAACGACCACGGTGTGCGTACCACCGCGCTGCTCACCGACATGTCCGCCCCGTTGGGCCGCACTGTCGGCAACGCCCTGGAGGTCGCCGAGGCGGTCGAGGTGCTCTCCGGCGGCGGGCCCTCCGACGTCGTCGAGCTCACCGTGGCGCTGGCCCGGGAGATGCTCGCCTCCGCGGACCTGACCCCCGGCACGGACGGCGTGAAGGACCCCGCCGACGCGCTCGCCGACGGCAGTGCCCTGGCCGTGTGGAAGGACCTCGTGCGCGCCCAGGGCGGCGACCCCGATGCACCGCTGCCCGGAGCGGCCGAGCACCGGGTGGTCCTGGCGCCTGCCTCCGGGGTCCTCACACGTCTGGACGCCTACCAGGTCGGGCTGGCCGCCTGGCGCCTGGGCGCCGGTCGCGAACGGAAGGAGGACGCCGTCTCCTTCGGTGCCGGGGTGACCCTGCACGCCGAGCCGGGGGACCGGGTCTCGGCGGGCGAACCGCTGTTCACCCTGCACGCCGACGAATCCGAGCGGTTCGACCGCGCCGCGCAGGCCCTGGCCGGTTCCTACGACGTCGAGGAGGAGCCCGGGTTCGAGCCCGGGCCCCTGGTGCTGGACCGCATCGGCTGACCCGTCCCGGCCCGGCATCCCCGGGCTCCCGGCCCGCGTCCCGCACTGCAGCAGGGCGCGGGCCGCCATGGGTCAGCGGTCGAGCATGTCCTGGGACTCCGACAGCCACCGGACCTCGTCCAGCGCCTGGCGCACGCTCTCGTCCCGGTTCTCGCGCACCGCACGGAGCGCATTGTCCTCGGGCACACCCTCGCCCTGCTGTTCGGGCGCGCTCCCGGTTTCGAACAGCAGGTCCCCGTAGGCATCGTCACGTGCCGTGTTCTCGCACACCTGCTCCCACTCGCGCTGCTTGACCAGGGCGTCGGCGACCGTGCGGCCGTAGGACTCGATGCGTGCGACCCGTTCCTCGGCTTCGGCGCGCACCCGCTGCAGGGAGGAGCGCTGCGGATCCAGGGAACGCTGCACCGCGTCCGAGACCGCCTCGCGCTCGCGCCTTTCAAGGTCGCGGGCCAGGTGGCTGCGGCGCAGGAAGAGCTGCGCCAGCGTCCACTCCTGTGCGTGCAGGGTGCGCAGAGCTCTCGTCGCGTCGAACTCCCCGCCGAGGATCTCCCGCGCGGACTCGGTCAGGTCCACGACGACCTGCACCCGCGCGAGCATGCCCCGTTCCACCGGGTGCAGGTCGGCGGGCACGACGTACTGGTCGCGGTACACGTGCGGGATGCGCTCGCCCGCGTCGCGCAGGGCGTAGCGCGCGCCGAAGAACGTCCCGGTCAGCCAGACCCCGGCCGAGATCGTGTAGACGGTCGCGGCCGGGCCCAGCCATACGACCGCGGACACGAGCGCGGTGGAGGCCGCCAGCACGAAGAACCCGACGATCGGGTTGTGGCCGAACGCGCCGAAGACGAGCATGACCAGCAGGATCCCGGCGATGATCGTCAGGGGCACGAAGAAGACCGCGGCCACCCAGAACACGGCGAGTGCGGGGGCGGCACTGAGCGCCGACAACAACAGGGCCTCGGCCCAGCGCTGTCCCGTCGACAGCTCCCGGGTCCACTGCCGCGCGTCGTCGGCGCGCAGCAGCTCGTCGTGCCGGAACTGGAGCTCGTCGTACACACGCTGGGGGAGCTCGGGGTCGAACGCGGGCTCGGCTGCGGAGGGGCGATCGGACACGGGGGGTCGACCTTCGTGACGGGGTCCAAGGAACGGTCAGTTTACCGCCGGCGCACGAGGGTCTGTGGCCCCGCACACGAGAGCCCCGGCGCCCGCACAGCGGGCGCCGGGGCTCGGGACACGGTTGCCTTCGCCCCCGACCGAACGGGACGGGGAGGGCACCGCCATTACTGCGGGATGGCCGGCATCTCCGGCATCTGCGGCTCGGAACCGGCCGGGATCATCACGTAGGTCAGGGCCGCGACGATCACGAACAGCAGGCCGACGATGATGGTGGCCATGGCGCCCCAGCGGGCCCAGGCGCGGGTGCCCACGTCGGCCAGGACCAGGGCCAGGCCGGCGAAGAGCACGGTGAGAAGAGCCAGGCCGCCCCCGACCAGGGCCTGGTTGGACAGCTGCGCGACCTGTTCGTGCGGAACGGGCTGGTCGCCGATCTGCATGACGGAGCTGAAGAGCTGTACCAGCTGACTGGACATCAGCGTCACGGCCAGCAGGAACACCGCGCTGAGTGTGAAGGTCTCCGAGCCGAGCAGCCCGCCGGTGCGGGGCTGCGCGGCCACAGCGCCGGCGCTGACCGGGGCCTCCCCGTGACCCTCCTCGGTGTATCCGTACGCGGCGCCTTCGGCGTTTTCGGTGCCCTCGGCCGCCGCCTCGTCGTGGGGCCCGGCCCAACGCGGGTCGCCGTTCTGGGTGTCGACGTTCGTGTCCTCGGGGTACCCGGGGCCCTGCCCCTCGGTCTCCTCAGGACGGTCCGTGGGATTGGTGTTGTCGTTGCCCATGCGGCCAACGTACCCCCCGACCTGGATAAACGCTGCCTAAGGAGCGGCGTGGCCGAGGGTGTCGCGCTTGCCCGGGCAGGTCAGCCCGGCCTCGATCGCGCTAACCGATACCGACGAAGGCGATCACACACATCAGGAGACTGACCACGCCGGCGATCACGACCGCCGAGGCCGCCCAGCGGGCCCAGGCGCGGGTGCGGTCGTCACCGGTGAACAGCGACACCGAGCCCAGCAGGACGGCGAGCCCGGCGATGGCGCCGGTGATCAGCAGTTCGGAACGCAGGACAGCCAGCTGGGCGGCCTCGGCGGTTCCGGAACCGACACCGAACCAGGCCACGCGCTCCAGGAGTCGGCCGCCCACCAGGACCGGCAGGAGAAGCAACATGCCGGTGATGGACAGGGACTCGGGGGAGAACACCCCGCCGCCACGGGGCAGGGCCTGGGGCCGCGACCCCTGGACGAAGTCGGCGCCGGTCTGCGGGGCACCGGTCGTCCCGTCGCCGGTCCGGTCCTCGTGGGTCTCGGGGGAGACGTCCGCGTCAGTGGTGCTGTCGGTGGCTTCGTCTTCTCGGGAGGTACTCACGGCCCCAAAACTACTGGGTCCGCGGAGCCCGGACGCGGACGGGCCCGCCCGCTCCGTGGCCGGATCCGGTCAGCGGTGGTGAACGGGTCCGGCTCAGGGGCCGCGACCTCTGCCGAAAGAAAAACAATCACGCGCGCTTGTTTTTTTGTGTGGGCGGTGTCACTCTCGTCACCATGACTGCGACACCAGAGCCACCGCTGTGGGTCGGGAACGCGTCCGGCTTCTACGGAGACCGCATCGCCGCCGTCCACGAAATGCTCACCGAAGGGCCGGTCGACGTCCTCACCGGTGACTATCTGGCCGAACTCACCATGGCGATCCTCGGCCGGGACCAGCTCGCCGACCCCGGACGCGGTTACGCGAAGACCTTCCTGCGCCAGATGCGCGAGACCCTCCGGCTCGTCATGGAACGCGGGATCAAGGTCGTCACCAACGCCGGCGGCCTCAACCCACGCGGGCTCGCCGACCAGCTCACCGAGCTCGCCGAGCAGCTGGACCTCGAACCGCGCATCGCGTGTGTGACCGGGGACGACCTGCTCCACCGGGCCGAGGAGCTCGGCCTCGGCGCCCCGCTCACCGCCAACGCCTACCTGGGCGGGTTCGGGATCGCCGCGTGCCTGGACGCCGGCGCCGACATCGTGGTCACCGGACGGGTCACCGACGCCTCACTGGCCGTGGGCCCGGCCATCTCCCACTTCGGGTGGACCCGCGACGACCTCGACGCCCTGGCCGGGGCCACCGCCGCCGGGCACGTCATCGAGTGCGGTGCGCAGGCCACCGGCGGCAACTACGCCTTCGCCCCCGAGCTCGTCGCCGACGGCCACGACCTGGACCACCCCGGGTTCCCGCTCGCCGAGATCTCCGCCGACGGCAGCTCCGTGATCACCAAGCACCCCGGCACCGGGGGAGCGGTCACGACCGGTACCGTCACCGCCCAGTTCGTGTACGAGATCGCCGGAGCACGCTACCCCGGTCCCGACGTCACCACCCGACTGGACACCGTGGAGCTCACCCAGGAGGGCCCCGACCGCGTGCGGCTCAGCGGCACGCGCGGCGAGGCGCCACCGCCCACGCTCAAGGTCGGCCTCACCGGGCTCACCGGGTTCCGCAACGAGTACGACCTGCTCATCACCGGCGACGGCGCAAGAGAGAAGGCGGCCTGGGCCGAACGGCAGATCCGCGCCAAGCTCGAGCACCGCAAACCCGGCGAACTGCGCTTCGACTTCCACCCCGCCGAGGATCCCGCCGGCCGGACCCAGGACGCGGCCACCTCCCGCCTGCGCGTGACCGCCCGCGACCACGACGCCCGCACCATCGGCCGCGGGTTCGGTGCCGCCGCCGTGGAGATCGCCCTCGCCGGGTACGCCGGGTTCCACATGAGCGCGCCTCCGCGCTCGGCCCGCCCCGACGGCGTCGCCGCCACCCACGAGCTCGTCACCGTCGAGGAGGTCGAGCACACGGTGATCCTGCCCGACGGGGAGCGCGTCGCAGTGGCCCCCTCGGCCCGGTTCCAGGACCTGGCGGCCGTACCCGAACCGCCCCTGCCCGCGCCCCCGCCCGAGGGACCGCGCCGCCGCGCCCCCGTCGGTGCCGTGCTCGGGGCCCGCAGCGGTGACAAGGGCGCCGACGCCAATCTCGGCGTGTGGGCCCGCGACGACGCCGGGTTCGCGTGGCTCGCACACGAGCTCACCGTCGAGAAACTCCAGGAACTGCTGCCCGAGACCGCCGACCTCGAGGTCACGCGCCACCTCCTGCCCAACCTGCGCGCCGCCAACTTCTGGATCGAGGGGATCCTCGCCCCCGGCACCGCCCGCCGGGAGGGCCAGGACCCCCAGGCCAAGGGGCTCGGCGAATGGTTGCGGGCCCGACAGACCGACCTCCCGGAGGCATTGCTGCCATGACCGTCCTGACCTCACGGATCGATCCCTCCTCCGACGAGCACGCCGAGAACCGCAAGGTCATGCTAGACCGGATCGCCGAGATCGAGGCCGAGCACGCCAAGGCCGTCGACGGCGGCGGACAGAAGTACGTCGACCGCCACCGCTCCCGCGGCAAACTCCTGGCCCGCGAGCGCATCGAGCTCCTCCTCGACGAGGGCAGCCCGTTCCTGGAACTGTCCTCGCTGGCCGGCTGGGGCAGTGACTACAACGTCGGCGCCAGTGTCGTCACCGGAATCGGCGTGGTCTCCGGCGTGGAATGTGTGATCGTCGCCAACGACCCGACCGTGCGCGGCGGCGCCTCCAACCCCTGGACCCTCAAGAAGTCCCACCGGGCCGGGGAGATCGCCGAGCAGAACCGCATGCCGATGATCAGCCTCGTGGAGTCCGGCGGCGCCGACCTGCCCAGCCAGAAGGAGATCTTCATCCCCGGCGGGCGGACCTTCCGCGACCTGACCCGGCTGTCGGCCGCGGGTGTTCCCACCATCGCGCTGGTCTTCGGCAACTCCACCGCGGGCGGCGCCTACATCCCCGGCATGAGCGATCACGTCGTCATGGTGCGCGAGCGCTCCAAGGTCTTCCTCGGCGGCCCGCCCCTG
>NZ_ANBF01000239.1 GCF_000341025.1 Nocardiopsis salina YIM 90010
GACCTCAAGGTGCCGGTCGACCCGCGCGAGGTCCTCGCCCGTGTCGTGGACGGCTCGGAGTTCGACGAGTTCAAGCCCGCCTACGGGGAGGGCCTGGTCACCGGCTGGGCCACCCTGCACGGGTACCCCGTCGGCATCCTCGCCAACGACCAGGGCGTGCTCTTCAGCGAGGAGGCGCAGAAGGCCACCCAGTTCATCCAGCTCGCCAACCGCTCCGACACCCCGCTGGTGTTCCTGCACAACACCACCGGCTACATGGTCGGCGCCGACTACGAGCAGGGCGGCATCATCAAGCACGGCTCGATGATGATCAACGCCGTCTCCAACAGCACCGTCCCGCACTTCTCGGTGCTCATCGGCGCCTCCTACGGGGCCGGGCACTACGGCATGTGCGGACGCGCCTACGACCCCCGGTTCCTGTTCGCATGGCCCAGCGCCCGCTCCTCGGTCATGGGACCCAAACAGCTCGCCGAGGTGCTCTCCATCGTCGCCCGGCAGTCGGCGGAGAAGAAGGGCCAGCCCTACGACGAGGAGCAGGACGCCGCCGTGCGCGAGATGGTCGAGAACCAGATCGAGTCCGAGTCCCTGCCGTTGTTCCTGTCCGGGCGGGTCTACGACGACGGTGTCATCGATCCCCGCGACACCCGCACCGTCCTGGGCCTGTGTCTGTCCTTCGCCCACAACGCCCCGGTGGAGGGCACCGACGCCTTCGGGGTCTTCCGGATGTGAACCGCCGACCGTCCCCGTCCCCACCGTCCGCCGTCCCGGCCCGTCGCCGGGCACCGTCCGGGAGAACCAGGTGAACACACCCCTCACCCCACCGACCAGAACCATCTCCACCCTCCTCGTGGCCAACCGCGGTGAGATCGCCCGCCGGATCACCCGTACCTGCCGGGACCTCGGGGTCGCGGCCGTGGCCGTGTACACCCCCGGGGAGGAGGACGCTCCCCACGTCACCGACGCCGACGCCGCCGTGTGCCTGGCAGTGCCCGAGGGCCGAGGCGCCGTCGACGCCTACCTCGACCCCCCGGCCCTCGTGGACGCCGCCCGCACCGCCGGGGCCGACGCCGTCCACCCCGGGTACGGGTTCCTGTCGGAGAACGCCGCCTTCGCCCGCGCGGTACTCGACGCCGACCTGACCTGGGTCGGTCCGCCGCCCGAGGCCATCGAGGAGATGGGAGCCAAGACCCGGGCCAAGGAGATCGCCGGCGAGGCCGGGGTCCCCGTCTCCCAGGCCCTGACCGCAGAGCAGGTCGAGGCCTCCCACCTGCCCGTGCTCGTCAAGGCCTCCTCCGGGGGCGGCGGCCGGGGCATGCGTGTGGTGCACGACCTGGAGAGCCTGGCCGAGGAGGTCGACCGCGCCTCCGCCGAGGCCGCCTCCGCCTTCGGCGACCCCACCGTGTTCTGCGAGCCCTACGTCGAACGCGGCCGCCACGTCGAGGTGCAGGTCCTGGCGGACACCCACGGCACCGTCTGGGCGGTGGGCGAACGCGACTGCTCGGTGCAGCGCCGCCACCAGAAGGTCGTGGAGGAGGCGCCCGCGCCCGGCCTGGGCGACACACTCCGCGAGACCCTGCACGGGGCCGCCCGACGCATGGCCGAGCGCATCGGTTACGTGGGTGCCGGCACTGCCGAGTTCCTGGTGCCCGTCGCCGAGGACGGCACCCCCGGCGACCCGGTCTTCCTGGAGATGAACACCCGTCTGCAGGTCGAACACCCCGTCACCGAGTGCGTGACCGGCCTGGACCTGGTCGAGTGGCAGATCCGCGTGGCCGAGGGCGAGCACCTGCCCGACGGCGGCCCGCCCGCACCCCGCGGCCATGCCGTCGAGGTGCGCCTGTACGCGGAGGACCCCCGCAACGACTGGCGTCCGCGCACCGGGACCCTGCACGTCTTCGAGGTCCCTGCCGCCCGCTGCGCCTTCACCCCGCTCACCGAACCCGGGGTGCGCCTGGACAGTGGCGTGGCCGCCGGAGACAGCGTCGGAACCGACTTCGACCCCATGCTCGCCAAGGTCGTGGCTGTGGGGCGCGACCGCCGCGACGCCCTGCGCCGGCTCAGCTCCGCCCTGGCCGGGGCCCTGGTCCACGGCGTCGGGACCAACCGCGACCTGCTGGTACGGACCCTTCGCCACCCCGCCTTCGCCGCGGGCGCGCCGCACACCGGATTCCTGGCCGGAGACCGGCTCACCGCCCTGGCTCAGCCGCTGGCCGACCGCGCCGCCGAACACCTCTCCGCGCTGGCCGCGAGCCTGTCGGCGGCCGAGGAGGCCCGTGCCCGCACCCCGGTTCCGGCCGGGATCGCCGCGAACTGGCGCAACCTCACGTCCCAGGCGCAGACGCGCCGCCACACCACCGACGAGGGGCACGAGCTCACCAGCTCCTACCGCACCTCAGGCGGTTCCTACCTGCCGGAGCAGGAGGGCGTGCGCGTGCTCTCGGCCCGCCCCGGCCACGTGGTCCTGGAGGCCGACGGGGTGCGCCGCGGCTTCGACGTGCACGTCCACCCCGGCTCCGACCACGTGCACGTGGAGTCGGCGCTCGGCCCCCTCACCCTGGTCCCCGTCGACCCGCTCCCTGCACCCGAGGCGGTCGTCGACCCCGGTGCCCTTCCCGCCCCCATGCCGGGCACCGTCACCTCGGTCGGTGTGACCGTCGGGGAGAAGGTCGCCGAGGGCCAGACCCTGCTGCGTATGGAAGCGATGAAGATGGAGCACCGCGTCACCGCCCCCGCCGCCGGTGCCGTCCGGGAGATCCCGGTCGCGGAGGGGCAGAAGGTCTCGGCCGGCACACCGCTGGCCGTGCTCGACTACGAAGGGCAGGACTCTTGACCGGCGCCATGACCTTCACCGAACCGTCCGAACGCACCGAACTCCGGGCTGCCGTGTCGGCCTTCGCCGCCGAGTACGGGCAGGAGTACTACCGTGCCCGAGCCAAGGAGGGCGCCTACCTCACCGACCTGTGGAAGCGGGCCGGCGAACT
>NZ_ANBF01000240.1 GCF_000341025.1 Nocardiopsis salina YIM 90010
TTTGCGGGGCCCCTCTTTTTTGTGTCTGCACTTGTGAACACGTGAAAGGGTGCTGCAGGTCTGCGCCTGCTGTGCACAAGCACACGGCCACGACCAGCGCCGGCGTCCGAGCCGGTGGCGACGATGTCGTAAGCTGGAAGCCCAAGTACTATGACGCGCTGCTACTGGTCGAAGTGGCAGCGCTTTTGAGTGTTGACGGACGGATTCGATGACTGAGGAAAGCCGATCGGGAGACCACGAGGGTTCCGGAGCCGACGAGCGCGGTGAAGACCGCTCGGGTGGCCCCGACGGCCGGGAGCGCGGCGGACCGCCCAGCTCCCGCTCCGGGTACCGGGGATCCCGCGACCGAAGAGGTGGCCGGCAGGGTGGCCACGGGGGCAGGCGCGACGACCGTGGTGGCCGTCGTGACCGTGACGACCGCGGGGGCGGGCCCCGCGGAGACCGGCGTGGTGGATACCGGGACGACCGCCGTGGTGGTGGCCGTGGCCGTGACGAGCGGCGCGGGCGAGATGACCGCCGGGGTGGTGGGCGCGACTTCCGCCGCGACGACCGCCGTGACGACCGGGGCCGCAACGACCGGAGCCGAAATGAGCGGGGCCGCAACGACCGGAGCCGCGCCCCCCGGGAGAACCGTGACCCCGCGGACGCCGCACCGTTGCTGCCCGACGAGGCCGCCTACGGGCAGCTGGACCAGCAGACCAAGCGTGACCTGAACTCTCTGCCCAAGTCGCTCGCCGAGATCGTGGGCAAGCACGTGGTCGCCGCGGGCCTCCTGCTCGACGAGAACCCCGAGCGGGCCTACAAGCACGCTGTCTACGCCCGCCGCAAGGCCTCCCGGGTGCCCGGCGTGCGCGAGGCCTCCGGTGTGGCTGGCCACACGCCC
>NZ_ANBF01000241.1 GCF_000341025.1 Nocardiopsis salina YIM 90010
GACAGCTTCCTCGCCGTCATGGCCGACTGCGAGCGCGGGCTCGGGCGCCCCGAGCGTGCGCTGGAGATCGCAGACGACCCGGCGGCCGGCGAGCTCGACGCAGCCGAGCGCATCGAACTGCGCATCGTCGCTTCCGGTGCCCGCCGTGACATGGGCGACCCCAAGGCCGCGCTGGCCGAGCTCCAGATTCCGGAGCTCAAGGAGCGCCGGGCCCGCCCGTGGGTGGCACGTCTCTTCTACGCCTACGGCGACGTGCTCGCCGAGCTCGGCAAGGAGGACGATGCCCGCGAATACTTCGCGCGTGCCTCCTCCGTCGACCGTGAGGGTGTCACCGATGCCGACGAGCGCCTCGCAGAGATCGAGGGCGTCGAGCTCGTCGATGTCGATCTCGAGGACGGCATCATGTGGACGGACGCCGAGGACCCCGCCTCCGATGAGGACGAGGCACCCGTCGGCAACGACCGCAACCATGCCTCCGAGGGCGGCGACCGGGAGCGCGGCTGAGCGCCGAACCCACCCCACCGCCGGGCGACTCGCCGCTCGGCGGTGCGGTCGTGCACCTGGAACAGCTGCCCGAACACCACGACTCCGTCGTTTGCCTGACGTACCGGGGTGACCGGCCTCTCTTGGTGCGGCACCGGCGAAGGGGATGGGAATTTCCCGGCGGACACGTCGAACCGGGCGAGACCCTGTGGCGGACCGCCCGGCGGGAGGCGCTGGAGGAGGCCGGTGCGATCCTCGGCGAGCTTCGCCTCGTCGGGTACTACGTGCTCTCCGACGGCCACGTCACCGTCGTCACACAGGCGCAGGTCGAGTCCTTGGCCCCGCTCACCGGCGAGTTCGAGACGGTCGAGGCACGCGATTTCGACCGCCTGCCCGGCGACGACGAGCTCTCGTGGGGGGACGGGATCTACGCCCACCTGATCCGGGCGGCCGGTCTGCCCGGTGCGCCCGACTGATCCCTCGGCCTGGCCCTCGGGGCGGGCGAGGGTGCGCTCCGCACCCACGACCCTGTATCCCAGCCCGGTGTTGACCGCCAGCATGGGCGCGTTCGCGTCGTGGTTGCCCGTATAAGCAAACCGGATACCGCGTTCCCGGGCACGGTGCAGCGCGGTGGTCTTGGCCAGGCCCGCCAGACCTCGGCCGCGGTGCGCGGCCGAGGTCCCGGTCATCTGCGACTCCATCCTGGTTCGCCCATCGCTCACATAGGCGGTGAAGCCCACCACCTCGCCCCCCACCAGGACCGCCGTGCTGATGTCCCGGTCCGCGAGGGTGGGGCCACACGCTGTCCAGCCATGCGGCGTACGACATGAAGGGTTCCGGCCTGCGTTCACCGGGCTCGTCCCCGGTGGCCTCCCGGTCGACCTCGTACAGGGGACGCGGGTGAAGGGGAGCAGCTCCACCCCGTCGGGGACCGGTCGGGGTTCGGGCAGGGAACGCAGGTCCAGCCCTTGGATCCGGTGTTCCTCCACGTTCTGCGTGTAGCCGTGGTCGTGCACGAACGAGGCCAGGAGGGAACCCCCGGCCTGGACGGCGTCGTCGGCCACCTCCACGCGTACGGCCGTGGCCCCGTCCGCACGGGCCGTGCGTTCGGCCTCGTGCAGCAGTGCGGCGCGGACCTCCATCGGGTCACGCTGACCTTCCCGCACACTCAGGAGGGTGATGTAGGCCTTGACCTGTCCGGTCTCGTCAGGGGTGCGTAGCGTGAGGACTCGGACGAACCCCACCGGGGCGCTGTGTCCGTCCACGGCCAGGAGCTCCCGGTTGACGAACTCGGGGTGGGGGTGGCCGGTCCGCCACCGCATGGATTCCTCGGTGAGCACCATGCACGGGAAGGCAGAGGTCACCAAGGGCAGGACGCGGGGGCCCATGGGCCGCACCGTGGAAGTCATGGGCGAGAGCTTAGGCCGGGTCGGGGCCGGAAGCACGGGGTTTTCGTCGGCCCGGCACGGGAGGGTCAGGCCTCGCGTTCGCGGCCGGCCCGCTCCGCTTCGGCCTGCTCCTGCTCCAGACGGTCCAACCAGTGCATGATCCCGCCGACGTTGGCCTCGGGACCGGCGAGGATGTCGAGCACGGCCGCGGCCTCTTCCGAGGCGTCCGGAGGCAGCGGCCGGTAGCGCGAGACGACCTTCTCCTTGACCATCGCGACGGCGTGGTCCAGGTCGCCGTCGGCGGCGTAGGACTCCCGCACCGTCTCCACCCACAGGCGCAGCTCGGACTCGGCCCGGTCGATGGTCTCCGGTACTGCCTCAACCGCCCCGAAGTGCGAGAACATCAGGCGCTGCGGCTCGATGTCGCCGAACAGGCGCAGGGTGCGCAAGCAGGCGTCCAGGTCGAAGTCGGGCGGGGGCGTGGCCGGGCGGACGTCGCCCGTGAGGGGGTTGTACACACCCAGGGCGTCACCCACGTAGAGGTCCCCGGTGAGGGTGTCGACCAGGCCCATGTGGTGCTTGGCGTGGCCGGGAGCGTAGTGCGAGACGAGCTTGCGGCCCGCGCCCAGATCGATCTCGCCGGTCTCGGCGACCGCGCGGATACGTTGCCCTTCGGTGGGGCGCATCTGGCCGAACAGGGTCTCCAGGCGCTCCCCCCAGACCAATTTCGCGCTGGCCATGAGGCGGCTCGGGTCGGCGAGGTGGCGGGCACCGCGCTCGTGGACCACGATCTCGGCGTTCGGGAAGTGCGCCGCCATGTCGCCGGTACCGCCTGCGTGGTCGAGGTGGATGTGGGTGACCACGATCGTGGCCAGGTCCTCGGGTGCCAGCCCCAGGCGCACGACAGCGTCGCGCAGGACACGTGCGGATCCGGCGGTGCCGACCTCGACGATGCACGGCCGTTCGGACCGGATGAGGTAGCTCGACACGACACCGGGATAACCGGCGAGCATCGTGTCGATGGCGTAGATGTCGTTGCCGAGCGGGACGATCCCCTCCGGCAGTCCGTTCACGTCCACGTCGTCGTGCACGGCAGGCACCCCTGTTCTACGGCGTCTTCGGGACTTCGACTCTAGAGCTTGTTCGGCGAACACCGATGACCTGCTGCGCGGCGCCCCAGCGGCACTCTCGCGGCGTTCTCATCGGTCGACGGCACGTCCAGGCCGACTCCTTCTTCGGCCTTGCGACAGCACCACTGCCTGCGCCCACCCGTCACCCGCCACCGCCCTCGACGGACGCCTGGCGGCGCAGTAGCCGACCGGAGCAACGGAAGGCGTCCACCAACAGACCCTAGAACAGAGCGTTCGGTCCACGGTGGTCCGGGTCACCCGGGCTGTCCACAGGTGGGGATCCGGGTCTTTCTTCCACGCCCGGTCCCGGTGAATCTGGAATCGGCGCACCCGCCCCGTTCGGGATCACCCCCGGCCCAGCGGTGTGCCGTCCCCGTCACCCACCAACCGGGAGATCCCATGCCAGACCGCTGCACGTTCGGCCCGTTCTCCGGTCCCGTACCGCTCCAGCACCCCACACTGCCGCCCTACAACGGCCATGCCCCCGACCGGCGCCCGCTTCTCTCCGGTGCCGAGGCGTCGCTCGCCCGCGCAGCAGGCCCGCCCGGATCCGCTGATGTTTCCGGCCCCGGCCCGAGTGCCCGCAGGGGAGAGGATGCCCCACACGCTTCGCGCGGCATGTCCCGTGAGAATGCAGCCCCCGTAGGAACCAGGCGGGGTCGGCGGTCCGGGAACGCGCCGGGTTCCGGTCGCGACCGTTCACCCCTGTCGAAGGCGGAGGTGCCGGAGAGCAGTGGCGGTGACACCGACGTACGCGGGTCCGCCGCTACGGTGCAACAGGAACCGGCCGGAGATCCCGCCGAGGACCGCCCCGCGGACGGCGAACGCGTGGAGTGCGAGCACCACAACGAGGTCGGTCTCGCGGGCCGCATCACCGCCGAGCCCCGGTTCCGGGAACTGCCCAGCGGCGACCACCTGGCCACGTGGCGCATCTGTGTCACCCGGGACCCCTCGACGCGGTTCCGGGGGCGCGGGTTCGACTCCATCACCTGTGTGAGCTTCGACCAGGCCCTCCACGGGGAACTGCGGGGCTGGCGCCTGGGCGACGTCGTCGACGTCCGTGGCGCGCTGCGGCGGCGCACCTGGCGCGGGGTGAACGGGCGCCGGAGCGTGTGCGAGGTGGAGGCCACGTCGGTGCGATTCGTGCGTGCCCGACGGAAGGGGGAACGCTGACATGTCCGTGTACACCCGCGGGGGAGCGGCGGTGCTCAGGTCCCTGCTCGAGAGCCTGCAGCGCCGGCGCCGCGTCACGCGCAGTGCGGGGCGGTGCTCACCACCCGAGACGGGACAACGCCGCATGCACGCTCGTGCCGGCGGGGTCGACGCCGGGGTGGCCCCACACGGCCGCGCACAGCGCACGCAGCCCGTCCAGGCGCTCCCCGGATCCGGAGAGCCCCACACCGGAACCGTCGACCGTGACGGCCCAACCCCGGCAGAGTACGGTGGTGCCCTCGTGCTCCACCGCGGGGTGGGCCTTGTTCATGCCCGAGACGTCCCAGGCCAGGTAGTGCGGGCGCTGGTGCTCGGGCGCGGCCAGCACCTCGGCGGGTGTGGCCACCCCGGACAGCACGAGCATGCCTGCGGCCCCGTGGGTGACGGCACCCTCGATGTCGGTGTCGAGGCGGTCACCGACGATGAGCGGGTTTCGGGCACCCGTGCGCAGCATGCCCTCCTGGTGCAGCGGACGCATCGGTTTTCCTGCCACGACCGGGTCCACCCCGGTGGCATGCGTGATCACCTGGACGAACGCACCGTTGGCGGGGGTGTTGCCCCACTCGCTCGGCGCGGTGGCGTCGGCGTTGCTGGCGACGAAGAACGCACCACGGGCGACAGCGAGCACCCCCTGGTCGAGCAGGTCGCGCGCCATGGAACGCGAGTATCCCTGAACGACAGCGACCACCGACCGGGAGTCGACGGTGACCGGGCGCATCCCGCTGCGGTGCACGGCCTGGCGCAGGCCGGTGTCACCGATGACGAGGACCTCCGAGCCCTCCGGGTAGCGCTCGGCGATGAGCCGGGACGCGGCCTCGGCGGAAGTGACCACGTCCTGTGGAACGGCCTCCACCCCGAGGCCGGTGAGGTGCTCGGCGATTCGTCCGGGCGTGCGCCCGGCATTGTTGGTCACGAACGCCACCTCCGCGCCGGCCGCGCGGGCCTTATCGACCGCCTCGGGCGCGGCCGGAACGGCGTTCGGGCCGACGTAGACGACACCGTCCAGGTCCAGGAGCATCGCGTCGTGGATCTCGTCGAGGGGGCGTTCGGAGGCGCGCAGCGTCATGGAGGCGGACCCGTTCATGATGGTCGTGGCAGGAGACGCCCCCAGGTTATGGGCAGGCCCCGGCCCCGGCGTCTAGCGGGTGGGTCCGCCAGGGGTGGGCTGCGTCGCACGGGCGGAAGTCAGGGCCGTGGCACGGTGCGGTGGCGCCGCATCCACTCGGCGGCGAAGTCCACGGCCTCGGCCATCGGGAACAACCGGGCCGTGGCGGTGCCCACCGCGCCCACGGTGACGTGCTGTGCCTGTTCGAGGGCCATACCGATACCGGTGAAGTCCCGCTCGTCCAGCGCCACGTCGGTGTACTGCGTCCACACCCGCTTCCCGGAGGCGTCCAGCACCGGCGCACCGCAGGTCATGCGCGAAGAGACGGGGATCCGGTACTCGGCGAGATGGAACGCGGTGCACGTGGCGTACCCGGTGCCGAGGAAGAGTACCTGCGCGCCGGATCCGGCCATGCGTCCCAGCGGGGAGTCCGGTCCCAGGCCGTCCTCCAGCGGGTGGGGCTCCATGAGCTCGCGCGCCCGTGCTCCGAGCGCGGCGAAGGACACCTGCGGATGGGCGCTGCGCACGGCCCCGGGCCAGGTCCGCAGCTGCTCGGGCACCCGCCCCATTCCGGCCGTCGGGGTCACCGCCGGATCGTAGGCGGGCATGTGCTCGCGTATGGTCTGCCACCACGACTCGGGAACCGGCGGGTTCTGCCACCCCGCGGGGTCGGAGTACTCGCCGCTCTGGGTGGGCACCACCACGGTCCCCGTATGGCCCACCGCGTCGGTCAGGGCCTGCACCACCGCGGGGACACCGCCGCACACCCAGCCCAGCGATTTCAATGAACTGTGGACGAGCACGGTGCTGCCCGGGGCGAGCCCCAGGCCGGTCAGGTCGGAGGTCAGTGACTCCCGTGTGCAGAGGGTTCGGTCGGCCATGGCTCCTCGGGGGGTCGGTCCAACAGCCGCATGACCAGGCCGGTCCGGGGTTTGGGGCCGAAGGACGTGGACTTTCGGGGGGTGAGCTCGCCGTGGTCGGCCACGGCATAGACCTGGTCCACGGACAACGATGGCACGATCACCGCGGTTCCGCTGTCGCTTCGGGCAGCCGCCACGGCTTCGTCGGCGCTGTCGTGCACCATGCGGACCCGGTCCTCGGCCACACCCCACAGCGGAAGCAGCACCTCGTGCAGGACGGAGGTGGGCAGGTTGCGCCACCGTCCGGACCGGCCGGGCATATGCGTGGCCAGCAGTGCCGCGTCGAAACCGTGCACCAGGTGGGCGCCGCCGTCGGGGCCGGCCACGACCACGGACGGACCCTCGGCGCCCCGAACGGTGAGTGCGGTGACCGGTTCGACCGTGGCGACCTCGCGGGCGAGCTCCAGAAGGCGGTCGGTGTCGGTGCGGGGCAGGACCCGGTGGATCGCTCCCAGGTGCGGCGGGTGGGTGTCGCTGTCCACCAGCAGCGCCAACCCTCGGCGCCACCCCGGGTCCGACTCGGTGCGGTGCAGCTGCCGGTAGGCGGCGTAGCGGTGGGGGCCGTCGGCGATCAGGGCCGAGCGCTCGGCCAGGTCGGCGCGCACTTCGGCGATGGTCGCGGGGTCGGTGAGCGCCCACAGGCGGTGTTCGGCCCCGTCGGCGGTGCCGGTGGTGAGCAGGGGTTCCTGGTCCGGGTGTTCCGTGGTGCGGGAGGCTGCGCCTCCGGCGCCGCGGTAGACGAGGAAGATCGGTTCGAGGTTGGCGCGGGCGGCCCGCATGAGCCGGAAGCGGTCCTGGACCGGGGCCTCGGCGACGTCCTCGTGCGGGCGGACGGGGGAGTTCAGGCCCAGTGCCCCGACGAGGCCGCGCTGGCGCGCACCGCCTATGGTGATCTGCTCGTACACGTAGAGCGCCGGCCCAGGGTCCTGGGTCAGCACCCCGTCCCGCACCCACCGGCGCAGCAACGCGGCGGCGGCCCGGTACCGGGGATGGGTCTCCCGGGTCAGTTCGAAGGGCAGCGTCACGCGGGCGGCGTTGTGGGGGTCGGAACGCTGCAGGTCCCGTGCCTCACGCGCGTCGGGGACGTCGTAGGGCGGGGCGAGGAGGCGGGAGACGTCGACCTCGTCGTCGATGAAGCGGTCGACGTCGGGAGCGGCGTAGCGCAGACCCCGGAAAGGAGCCAGGTCGAGACCGTGGACAGACATCCCAGAACGTTACCCGGGCGTGGACGGTGCGCTCACCCGAGCAGCGAACGCATGCGCAACATGTCCCCCAGGGAGGCGTTGACCTTGACACGGCGCGTGGCCAGGGCGAGCTTGGCGCTGAGGCGGTCCTCGGCGATCGCGACGAGGTCGTCCCCGCCAACGGTGACGGTGACCTGCGAGGGGGAGCCGTCCGTTCCGCTGGGATGGTGCACGATGTCGGCCAGGCCCTCCGAGGTGAGCCGGAGCCGGAACGTGGTGTCCAGGTCGGGCACGACCACGGCGATGCTGCGCTCGTCGATGCGGCGGGCCCGTTCCTGCCGTGGGTGCTCGAGGATGCGCTGGTTGACGAGGGCGAAGCCGTCGAGGCAGGCGTCGATGCTGCTCATGAGCTCATGATGCCTCAACCGGTGTGAAACGGGGGGCTTCCGTGGCCAAGGTGACGAAGTAGAAGACCTCTGTGGTTCCCGTGCCGCGGCCTCGGCCGCACCGGTAGCGTTGTGGCCGGATCCCCCGTAAACGCGCGAGTTCCGCCCCGCTCCTCGTGCCGCCTGTGATCCTGCCTGCAACCTCACGCGCTCCAAGGAGTAACGCCACCATGGTCGTCGACGCGGTACGCACCTATCTCGATGCCGCCAATGGCCTCACCGAACTCTCCCGCCGCGATGCCGTCGCCGCGGCCCGCGCGCTGTTGCGCACCGACCAACGGTCCGCGGGCGCGGCCGCCGGGGCCGAGGGCGAGTCCGCCCCACGGGTGGGACAGAGCATCCAGGTGCTGGCCGGTGAGCTCATCGAGACCAGCCAGGCCAACCGGGCCGCCATCGCCGACCTGGTCCGGGAGGAGGTCGGCCGCCAGCTGGAGACCATGGACGTGGTCCCACGCAGCGAACACGAGCGCCTGTCCCGCCGGGTCGCCGAGCTGGAACGCCGCTTGGCCGCCCGCCACGCCGTCGAGCGCGCGCTGTCCGTGGACGCCTCCGCCGGCCCGCAGCCCTCCGAACCGGTCGCGGCTCCCCAACGGGAGGCCGGCGCCGAGGCCCGCGACACCTCTGCGGACGAGCAGGCCCCGGAGACCACCGACCGATCCGCGCAGGCCGACACCGAGACCGGCACCGAGGCCGACCCCGGGAGCGAACCCGGGGCCGACACCGGGCAGTCCTCGGGCGAGACGTCCGGGGCCGAGCCCGCCGAGGAACCGGCCAAGGCCTCGGGTGGTGGCGCGTCGGGCCAGGCCAAGTCCGGTTCCAAGTCCGGGAAGGCCAGGACGACCAAACCCAGGTCGACCGGCAAGCGCACCACCAAGGCCAAGACCAAGAAGTAGGACCGGCCGCGCGCGCTTCCACGGGCGATACAGTCGGGTCGATCCGCAGCCGCAGACGGGGGAGAGGTCATGGAACCCGCCGAGTTGGCCCGACGTACGCTCGAGGCCACAAAGGAACGCCTGGCCGAGCTGGATGAGCGCCCCACCGCCGAACACGTGGAGGTCTTCGACAGCCTCCACCGGGAACTCTCGGCGGTGCTGGGCTCTCTGGACCAGGAGACCGACACCGCGCGGTGAGCGCCGGTACCCTTGGTGACCATGGCAAAACGTAGTCGGCTCGACGCCGAACTGGTCCGCCGCGGGCTGGCCCGTTCCCGCGGTCACGCGGCCGAGATCATCGAGACCGGGTCGGTCAAGGTCGCGGGGATGGTGGCTTCCAAGGCCGCGTCCCAGGTCGGCACCGACCAGCCCATCGTCGTGCGAACCCCTTCCGACGAGCCTCCCTACGTCTCGCGCGGGGCCCACAAGCTCCTCGGTGCCCTGGACGCGTTCTCCTTCGACGTCTCCGGCCGTCGCGCCCTGGACGCCGGCGCCTCCACCGGCGGGTTCACCGACGTGCTCCTGCGCCGCAACGCCGCCCGCGTCACAGCGGTCGATGTCGGGTACGGGCAGTTGGCCTGGGCCCTGCGCAGCAACGACCGGGTCCGGGTCATGGAACGTGTGAACGTGCGCGAGCTGACACCCGAACAGATCGGTGAGCCCCGTCCCGACCTGGTGGTGGGCGACCTGTCCTTCATCTCCCTCACACTGGTGCTCGGGCCGCTGCGCGAGTGCGCCGCTCCCGACGCCGACTTCGTGCTCATGGTCAAGCCGCAGTTCGAGGTCGGCAAGGAACGTGTGGGAGCCGGCGGTGTGGTGCGCGAACCCGATATGCGGGGCGAGGCGGTCACCGCCGTGGCCGACCACGGGCACACGCTGGGTCTCGGTGCGGTCGACGTCGCGGCGAGCCCGCTGCCCGGACCCTCGGGCAACGTCGAGTACTTCCTGTGGATGCGTGCCGGGGCCGGCCCCCTGGACCCGGCAGTGCTGGCCCGCGCCATCGAGGAGGGCCCCCGGTAGGGGCGACACACCTGCAGGGGCGCGTACGGACGCGTCCGGATCGCGTGGCAGGGCGCCCGGGTGGTTGGGTAACGTGTCCCGGCCGAGGGACCCGGGTGCGGGCACCACTCCCTCGCAGGGAGACAACGTTGAGGGGACGGCGATGACCAGGGGACGCAGTGTTCTCCTGCTGGCCCATACCGGTCGGCCCGCGGCGCTGCGCAGCGCCCAGCTCGTGCACGACAGCCTCACCCGTGAGGGTCTGAACGTGCGCATGCTCAAGGACGAGGTGGAGGAGCTGGCCCAGGCCGGGTTCGAGCTCACCCCGGTCGAGGCGGTGGAGGACGACGATGCCGCGCGGGGGGTCGAACTCGTCATGGTCCTGGGCGGTGACGGAACCCTGTTGCGCGCCGCTGAGCTGGCCCGCCCCGCCGGGGCCCCGCTGCTGGGGGTGAACCTGGGACACGTGGGTTTTCTGGCCGAGGCCGAACGCGAGGACCTCGGTGAGACCGTGCGCAGTGTGGTCGAGCGCGACTACGCCGTCGAGGAGCGCATGACCCTGGACGTGGCGGTCTTCCACAACGGCCGCAACGAGGGCACCCCGTCGGCCCGGACCTGGGCGCTCAATGATGCGACCCTGGAGAAGGGCGACGCACGGCGGGTCCTGGAGACCATACTGGAGATCGACGGCCGTCCCCTCTCACGCTGGGCGTGTGACGGTGTCGTGTGCGCGACCCCCACCGGTTCGACCGCGCACGCGTTCTCCGCCGGAGGCCCCGTGGTCTGGCCGGACGTGGACGCCCTCCTCGTGGTCCCGCTGAGCGCACATGCCCTGTTCGCACGGCCTCTCGTGGTCGGTCCGCACACGTCGGTGGCCTTCGAGGTGCTGCCCGAGACGGTGCCTGGGGTGCTGTGGTGCGACGGACGGCGTATGGTCGAATTGCCCGCAGGGGCACGAATCGAGATCACCCGTGCCGATACGCCGGTCCGGTTGGCCCGCTTGCACCGGGCCCCGTTCACGGACCGACTGGTGGCCAAGTTCGGCCTGCCGGTCGCAGGATGGCGCGGCAGGGGTGAGCACGGCCGCTGACCGGGGAGCACTCCCTGGCACGCCGTGCACGCGTGTGTACGCGCGTGGACAGTGGCGTCGACAATCAGGAGAGGGATCGGTGCTCGAAGAAGTCCGTATCCAGGGACTCGGGGTCATTGACGACGCCGTCCTGGAGTTGTCACCGGGGCTGACCGTGGTCACGGGTGAGACCGGCGCCGGTAAGACCATGGTGGTCACCGGGCTCGGTCTGCTCTTCGGAGGTCGTGCCGATCCGCAGCGCGTACGTCCCGGGGCCGAGCGTGCCTCCGTCGAGGGGCGCTTGACAGTTCCGGAGGACGGCCGGGTGGCCTCCCGTGTCTTCGAGGCCGGCGGCGACATCGACGACGACGTACTGATCCTGACGCGCGCGGTCTCCGCGGAGGGGCGTTCGCGGGCCACGATGGGCGGGCGTTCGGCCCCGGTGAGCCTGCTGTCCTACCTCGCCGACGACCTCGTGGCGGTGCACGGCCAGTCCGACCAGCAGCGCCTGTTGCGCACCGACCGGCAGCGTACGGCCCTGGACCGGTTCGCCGGGGACGGGTTCGCCAAGGAGCTCAAGCGCTATTCCGCGGCCTACCGGCGCCACCGGGAACTCGCGGGGGAGCTCGAGGAGATCGTCGAGCGGGCCCGCGATCGCGCTCAGGAGGCGGACATGCTCCGGTTCGGTGTGGAGGAGATCGCCGCGGCCGAACCCCAGCCGGGCGAGGACGCCGAACTCCTGGCCGAGGAGACCAGGCTGGCCCACGCGGACGGTCTGCGCATGGCCGCCACCACTGCCCACGAGGCCCTGGCCGGCGACCCCGCCTCGGACGTGGAGGTCGACGTGGCGGCGCTGCTGTCGGCGGCCCGGAGCGCGGTCGCTGCGGTGCGTGAGCACGACGCCGAGCTCGCAGCGCTCGGCGACCGCCTGGACGAGGCCTCCTACATCCTCACCGACGCCGCCACGGAGCTGGCCTCCTACGCCGAGTCGGTCGACGCCGACCCCGCCCGCCTGGCCGAGATCCAGGAGCGCCGGGCACTGCTGACCCAGTTGAGCCGCAAGTACGGCGAGACCACCGACGACGTGTTGGCCTGGTCGGAGAACGCAGCCAAGCGCTTGGCCGATCTGGACGGCGACGACGACCGCATCGAGGAGCTGCGCGCGGAGACCGAGGAGCTGCACACCGCGATGTCGGAGTCGGCCCGGGAGCTGACCCGGTTGCGCGAGGAGGCCGCCGAGCGCTTCGGCGACGCCGTCACCGAGGAACTGACCGCACTCGCCATGCCGCACGCGCGCGTCAGTGTCCGCATCACGACCGGCGAGGAGTTCGGGCCGAACGGGCTCGACGAGGTCGAACTCCTGTTGGCCCCGCATCCCAGCGCCCGTCCGCTCCCCCTGAACAAGGGCGCCTCCGGCGGTGAGCTCTCGCGCGTGATGCTGGCCATCGAGGTGGTCTTCGCCGGCGCCGACCCTGTGCCCACGTTCGTCTTCGACGAGGTCGACGCGGGCGTGGGTGGCAAGGCCGCTGTCGAGATCGGCCGCCGCCTGGCCCGTCTGGCCCGCCGCGCACAGGTCATCGTGGTCACCCACCTGCCGCAGGTCGCCGCGTTCGCCGACGCGCACCTGGTGGTGGAGAAATCGACCGAGGGCCTGGTCACCGAGAGCGGTGTGGTGCGCTTGGACCGCGACGGCCGGGTGCGGGAGCTGTCTCGGATGCTGGCCGGCCTGGAGGACTCCGAGCTGGGCCGGGCCCACGCCGAGGAACTGCTGAGCAACGCCGACCCCGAACGGGCACTGCCCGCCGCCTGACCCCGAGTCGCGCCCGGCACGTCCGGGCGCGACATCCTGCTGTCGGGCCGGTCCGGATTGCCCCGAACCTCCTGTCCGACCATGTAACTACTGCGGGTGATCGCATAATGGCATTATGCGATCGATGAACGTATCGGATGCGCTCAGCACCACGGTCCTGCGGTTGCGCCGCACGCAGGTGGTGGCACCCACGGGGGCGGAGGCGCCCGTTCGGGCCGACCGCCGCACCAAGAACCTGACCAAGCGCCTGCGGCCCGGCGACATCGCCGTCATCGACCACGCCGACCTCGACCGCGTCAGTGCCGAGGCGCTCGTCGCCTGCGGTGTCTCGGCCGTGGTCAACGTCGCCCGCAGCATCAGCGGCCGCTACCCCAACCAGGGGCCCGAACTCCTCGTGGGCACAGGCATCCCCCTGGTCGACGACACCGGCCCCGAGGCCCTCACCCGTGTACGTGAGGGCGAACTCCTGCGCCTGGAGGGGGACACCCTCTACCGCGGTGACGGACCCGTCGCCCGCGGCACCGTGCAGGACCACGGATCGGTCGAGGCCGCCATGGCCACCGCCCGCGCCGGCCTCTCCACCCAGCTGGAGGCCTTCGCCGCCAACACCATGGCCTACCTCCAGCGCGAACGCGACCTGCTGCTCGACGGCGTCGGGATTCCCGCCATCGACACCGACATCGGGGGACGCCACGTCCTCATCGTGGTGCGCGGATACCACTACCGCGAGGACCTCGCGGCTCTGCGCCCCTACATCCGGGAGTTCCGCCCCGTCGTCATCGCCGTCGACGGAGGGGCCGACGCCGTCCTCGAGGCCGGGCTCCGGCCCGACATCATCGTCGGCGATTTCGACTGCGTCTCCGACCGCGCGCTGTCCGGCGGCGCCGAGCTGGTCGTGCACGCCTACCGCGACGGGCGCGCACCCGGCATGGACCGTCTCGCCGACCTCGGCCACCGGGCGGTCGTGTTCCCGGCCACCGGCACCAGCGAGGACGTGGCCATGATGCTCGCCGACGGCTCCGGTGCCGACCTCATCGTCGCGGTCGGAACCCACGCCACCCTCGAGGAATTCCTGGACAAGGGCCGATCGGGGATGGCCAGCACCTTCCTGACCCGGCTGCGGGTCGGCGGCAAGCTCGTCGACGCCAAGGGGGTGAGCCGCCTCTACCGTTCCCGGATCTCGCCGTGGGCGTTGACCGGACTGGTCGCCGCGTGCCTGCTCACCATCGTGGTCGCGGCCGTCAGCTCACCCGCGGGGCAGGTCTACCTGACCTTTCTCGCCGCGCGTTGGGACACCTTCTCCTACTGGCTGACGGGGCTGTTCACGTGATCGACTTCCGCTATCACCTTGTTTCCATCATCGCGGTGTTCCTGGCGCTGACGGTGGGGCTGGCCCTGGGGTCCACCATGCTCCAGGACCCGCTGTTGGACACCCTCGAGTCCGAGACGGCCGAGATGCGCGGTCAGAGCGAGGACCTGCGCACCCAACGCGACGTGTCCGAACGGCTCGGCAACGGTGCCGACGAGATGGTCGACGCCGCCGCCGGGGACCTGCTCGAGGACCGACTCCTGGACCTGGACGTGGTCACCGTCGCCGCCCCCGGGGCCGACGAGGACACGTCGGCCTCCTTGGACCGGCGCATCGAACAGGCCGGGGGCGAGCCGGCCGGCAGGGTCGAGCTGTCCGAGAAGTTCCTGAACGAGGGTGAGGAGACCTTCCTCGACGAGCTCGCCGTGCAGGTCTCACCCGAGGCCGCCGAGCTCGCGGGCAGCCCCCACACCAAGGCCGGAACCGAGCTCGGCCGCGCCCTGGCCTCCTCCGGGGGCGGCCGGAGCTCAGACGGCGACGGGTCGGACGCCGACGCCGAGCCCGCCTCCGACGACACCGGTGAGGACAGCCACGACGCCGAGGCGGCTCTGTCGGCCTTCACCGAGGCCGAGCTGCTCACTGTCACCGGCGACCCCGTCGAGGGCGCCGACGCGCTCGTCGTGCTCGCACCCGGGGAGGAGGCCGGCGGGCAGGGCTCCGACAGCGAGGCCACCGGGGCCGCGCTCGACACGCTCACCGAAGCGCTGCACTCCGAGGTCGGGCCGACCGTGCTCGCCGGGGACCCCTCCTCGGCCGACCACGGCCACATGCTCGCCCAGGTCCGTGAGGGGCAGACGCCCTACAGCACCGTCGACGTGGCCGGACGGAGCGTCGGAGACGTGGTCACCGTCCTGGCGCTGTCGGCCGAGGTCCAGGGCGACGGCGGCTCCTTCGGCATCGGGCAGGGGACCCAGGGGTTCCTGCCGGACCCACTGCCTGCGGCGCTGGAGGACGGCGGCGAGGTGCGGGACATCGACGACGAGGCGCGCCGCACCGTGCGGGACGGGGGCTGAGGCCCGTGCCGGTCCTGCACCCCTGCGTCCCGGCTACGCAGCATCGGCCACGGTCCGGCCGGGGGCGTGATCGGGGCTGTGGCCGCCCGTGCCGCCTACGCCGTGCTCACCCGCCCCGGCCCCACCGTCCGTGCGCTCCTGCGCCGCGCCCGCGCCGTAACCGGGTCGGCTGACCGCCCCGAGGCCCGGCGGTGCAGCAACTTCCGCGGCCGTACCGTCACCCTGCAGGAGGGGCCCGCTCTGGTCGGCGGGACCTGCGCGGCCGTCGCGGTCTGCCCCTCCCTCGCCCCGCTGGTCTCGAGCCTGGCCGTCGTCGGCTTCTACCTGGCCTTCGTCCCACTGGCTTCCGAACACCGCCAGGATCTGTCCGGGCTGCCCCTGGCCACCGAACTCGTGCTCTCGGCCGGCACGACCGTCGGCGTCGCCGCCCTGTTCCTCACCGTCATCGGGGGCAGCGGTCTGGCGGCCGTCGCGCTCTTCGCGGTGGTCGCCGCCCTGGTCGACCGCTCGGCTCTGCGCGCGCTCCGGGGCCGGACCACTGCGCGGCGCCAGGAGGAGCACCGGTGACCGGCGTGCCCCCACCAGCGGGCGGGCGGCATCCGGGTAGGCAGGATCCAGGGACCGAGAGCGCAGAGGGGGAGCGGTGAACGCCAGGATCGCGCTGGTGGTGGGGACCAGCAGTGGGGGGTCGGGACGGCACGTGCGCTCGCTCGGGGTTGAGCTTGCCGCACGCGGACACCAGGTGGCCGTGCTCGGCCCCGCAGAGACCGAAAGGGACATCGGCTTCACCCGGGCGGGGCTGCGTTTCGCCCCGGTTCCCATCGGTGCCGCCCCGGACCTGGGGGACACCGGGTCGGTCCTGCGGTTGCGCGCCCTGCTGCGCAACGCCGACATCGTGCACGCCCACGGGGTGCGCGCCGGGGCCCTGTGCGCCCTGGCCGGGGTCGGCCCCCTCGTCGTGACGGTGCACAACGCCCCGCCCGCGGTCACCGGTGTGCGCACGGCGATCCATCCGCTCCTGGAACGCATCGTCGCCCGTCGCGCCGACGTGTGCCTCGGGGTCTCCGGTGACCTCGTCGAACGCCTCACCGCCGCCGGGGCCCGGGACACCCGCCCGGCGGTCGTGGCCGCCCCGTACGTCGGCAAGCCCCTCAACGGGCGCGAGCACACCCGCGCCGACCTGGCCGTGCTGCCCGAACGCCCGCTCGTGCTGACCATCGGGCGCCTCGTCGAACAGAAGGGCCTGGACACCCTGTTGGCGGCGGCCCCCGCCATCGCCGACCGCGTTCCCGACCCCGTCATAGCCCTCGCCGGAGACGGACCGCTCTGGGGGAGCCTGCACGACACCGCCGCCGAGATCGACGCCGACGTGCGCATGCTCGGCCACCGCACCGATGTGGCCGACCTCCTCGCCGCCGCCGACGTGTTCTGCCTCACCAGCCGGTGGGAGGGGCCCTCCCTGGTGATCATGGAGGCGCTGCGTGCCGGACTCCCCGTGGTCTCCACCCGGGTGGGCGGCATCCCCGACCACTACGCGGGCACTGTGCTGCTCGTGCCCCCGGACGACCCGGAGGCCTTCGCCGCCGCCGTGGGACGGGTCCTGGACGACGACCACCTCCGCGCCGACCTGCGCACACGGTCCGGTGAGGCCGCCGAGGCCCTGCCCACCGAGGAGGACGCCGTGCAGGCGGCACTCGACGTCTACGCGGGCGTCGCGCGGTGGTGAGGCCCGCGTGGCCCGGTGGAGCGATGGATGCCACCCGCCCACGACTTCCTCGGAGAGGCATTTGATGGCATGCTTGGGGTCGGCCGACGGCCATTGCCCCCGGTGGGCTGTGCCGTGGCCGCTTTTTTGACGCGAGGGGAGTATCCCTACCGCGGCGGCGCCGTCATCACGGAGCACAAGGACGTGTTCCCGGTTCCGCCGGTCCGAGCCCATGAGGCCAGGACGGGAGAGACCTCCGGCTGTTCGTGGTGCGTGCACAACGCTCGCACGCACTCAGACCGGAGGAGTAGACGTCCGTGAACGTTCCCTTGTGGGTATGGGTCGCCACCATCGGCGCGATGGTCGCGATCCTGGTCCTTGACCTCATCATCGTCGACCACCCCTGGAGCAAGAAGAAGGGCCCGAGCGAGTTCGGGACCCGCCAGGCAGCGTGGTGGGCGGCCTTCTACATCGCCATCGCAGTGGTCTTCGGGCTCGGTGTCATGTACTTCGGCGGTGCCACCGCCGGTGCCGAGTACTTCGCCGGGTTCGTCACCGAGAAGAGTCTGAGCATCGACAACCTGTTCGTGTTCTACCTGCTCATCGGCGCGTTCGCCGTTCCGCGCAGGTACCAGCACGAGGTCCTGCTCGTCGGCATCGTCATAGCGATCGTGATGCGCGGCTTCTTCATCGTCCTGGGCGCCCAGGTCATCAACGCCTGGAGCGAGGTCTTCTACCTCTTCGGCGTCCTGCTCATCTGGACCGCGTACAAGATCGTGCGCGACCACGTGAAGGGCGGGGAGGACCAGAAGGACTTCACGCAGAACCCGGTCGTGCGCGGTGTCAAGCGCTTCTGGCCGGTGACGGAGGACTACCACGGCGCCAAGATGACCGTGAAGTTCGACGGGGTCCGCTACATCACCCCGATGCTGCTCGTGATCGTCGCGATCGGCGTGATCGACCTGGTCTTCGCGGTGGACTCGATCCCGGCGATCTTCGGCCTGACCCAGGACGCCTACATCGTCTTCACCGCCAACGCCTTCGCCCTCATGGGCCTGCGCCAGCTGTACTTCCTGCTGGCCGGCCTCATGGACCGCCTCGCCTACATCAGTTGGGGCCTGTCGGCGATCATGCTCTTCATCGGTGTGAAGATGATCCTGCACGCACTACACGAGAACGGTGTGCACGTGCCCGAGGTCGGCATCGGCCTGTCCCTGACCGTCATCCTCGGCGTCATGACGGTCACCGTCGCGGGCAGCCTCCTCAAGACCCGTGTCGACAAGCGGGGCGAGGCCGAGCTGGAGAGTTCCGAAGCCTCCTCCGGCCGTTCCTGAGCACACGGGGCGTCGCGGATCCGACGCGGCGCCCCGTGCCGGCTGATTTCGAACGGGTGTTCGTCTATAGTGGCGGTGCTCCTCGCGGTGACGCGGTCGGGGCGCCGTCACTTCCCGTTCAGGAAGAAAGCGTCGTCCCCCGTCGTTAGTCTGGTCGGACGGACCACAGGCGCGTCACCCTCCATCCGCCCGCACGGCGACCGGCCCGAACCAGCTGCTCGCGCGGGCACCTCACGGGGCAGTTCGACCGCCGTGCCGTCATGCCACACGGGCCGGCCGTCGCCGCGGCGAGCCCGCCTCCCGTGCGCTCAAGCCGAAGGATGTCTCACTCGATGGTCGAACAAAACCTGGTCGTGCAGGGAGCCCGCGAGCACAACCTCAAGGACGTCTCGCTGGAGCTGCCGCGCGACTCCATGATCGTGTTCACCGGCTTGTCCGGTTCGGGCAAGTCCTCCCTGGCCTTCGACACGATCTTCGCCGAGGGACAACGGCGCTACGTCGAGTCCCTGTCGGCCTACGCCCGGCAGTTCCTGGGCCAGATGGACAAGCCCGACGTCGACTTCATCGAAGGACTCTCCCCGGCGGTCTCGATCGATCAGAAGTCGACCAGCCGCAACCCGAGGTCGACCGTCGGTACCATCACCGAGGTCTACGACTATCTGCGCCTGCTGTGGGCACGCGTGGGAACGCCGCACTGCCCCGAGTGCCGGCGTGAGATCGCGAGGCAGAGCCCGCAGCAGATCGTCGACCGGGTCCTCGACATGACCGAGGGCACCCGGTTCCAGGTCCTGGCGCCGGTCGTGCGCGGCCGCAAGGGCGAGTACGTGGAGCTCTTCAAGGACCTGCAGACCAAGGGCTTCACCCGCGCCGTCGTCGACGGGCAGGCCGTGCGCCTGGACGAAGCGCCCAAGCTCGGCCGCTACGACAAGCACGACATCTCCGTGGTCGTGGACCGCCTCGCGGTCAAACCCTCCTCGCGCGGGCGCCTCAACGACTCCGTCGAGACAGCGCTCAAGCTCGCCGGTGGCACCATCGTGCTCGACTTCGTGGACGTGCCCGAGGGCGACCCCGGCCGCGAGAAGGTCTTCTCCGAGCACCTGTACTGCCCCTACGACGACCTGTCCTTCGAACAGCTCGAACCGCGCTCGTTCTCCTTCAACGCCCCGTACGGAGCCTGCCCCGACTGCTCGGGGCTGGGCACCCGCATGGAGGTCGACCCGGACCTGCTGGTGCCCGACCCGGCCAAGTCGCTGTCCGAGGGCGCCATCGCGCCGTGGGCGAGCGGACCCAACACCGGATACTGGGAGCGCATCCTGCACGCGGTCGCCGATGCACTCGGCGTCACCATGGACACCCCCTGGGAGGACTTGCCCCGCAAGGCACGCAAGGCGCTGTTGGAGGGCCACAACACCCAGGTGCACGTCAGCTACCGCAACCGGTTCGGGCGGACGCGTTCGTACTACACCGACTACGAGGGCGTCATCCCGTGGGTGCGGCGCCGCCACGCCGAGACCGAGAGCGAGTTCAGCCGGGACCGCCTCGAGGGCTACATGCGCACCGTTCCCTGCCCGACCTGTGAGGGCACGCGCCTGAAGCCGGTCGTGCTCGCGGTGACGGTGGGCGGCAAGTCCATCGCAGAGGTCGCGCAGATGGCGCTGTCCGACAGCGCGAAGTTCCTGCGCGAGCTCCAGCTCTCCGACCGGGACATGGTCATCGCCGCCCAGGTGCTCAAGGAGATCAACGCCCGGCTCGGCTTCCTGCTCGACGTCGGCCTGGACTACCTCGACCTGGCGCGGGCGGCCGGATCGCTCTCGGGCGGTGAGGCCCAGCGCATCCGTCTGGCCACCCAGATCGGTTCCGGGCTGGTCGGCGTGCTCTACGTGCTCGACGAGCCCTCCATCGGCCTGCACCAGCGTGACAACCACCGGCTGCTGGAGACCCTGCAGCGGCTGCGCGACATCGGCAACACCCTCATCGTGGTCGAGCACGACGAGGACACCATCCGCTCCTCCGACTGGGTCGTGGACATCGGCCCGGGCGCGGGCGAGCACGGCGGGCACGTCGTGGTGTCGGGGAAGGTACCCGATCTGCTGGAGACGCCCGACTCCTTGACCGGCGACTACCTCACCGGACGGCGTACCATCGCGGTGCCCCCGGTGCGGCGGGCGCCCNCGTGGTCAAGGGCGCGCGCGAGCACAACCTGGAGGGCATCGACGTCGCTTTCCCCCTGGGTGTGTTCACGGCTGTGACCGGGGTGTCCGGTTCGGGCAAGTCCACGCTGGTCAACGAGATCCTGTACAAGGCCCTGGCCAAGGAACTCAACGGCGCGCGCGACGTTCCCGGCCGCCACCTGCGGGTGAACGGGACGGGCAAGGTCGACAAGGTCGTGCACGTGGACCAGAGCCCGATCGGGCGCACGCCGCGGTCGAACCCGGCCACGTACTCGGGCGTCTTCGACCACATCCGCAAGCTGTTCGCGCAGACCACGGACGCCAAGACGCGCGGTTACCAGCCCGGGCGCTTCTCCTTCAACGTCAAGGGCGGCCGGTGCGAGTCGTGCTCCGGCGACGGCACGCTCAAGATCGAGATGCAGTTCCTGCCCGACGTCTACGTGCCCTGCGAGGTCTGCCACGGCGCCCGGTACAACCGGGAGACCCTCGAGGTGCGTTACAAGGGCAAGAACATCTCCGAGGTGCTGGAGATGCCCATCACCGAGGCGCTGGAGTTCTTCGAACACATCGGGGCGATCCGCCGCCACCTGCAGACCCTGGAGGACGTCGGCCTGGGTTACGTGCGCCTGGGACAGCCGGCCACGACTCTGTCCGGCGGTGAGGCCCAGCGCGTGAAGCTGGCCGCCGAGCTGCAGCGCCGTTCCACCGGCCGCACCGTCTACGTACTGGACGAGCCGACCACGGGCCTGCACTTCGAGGACATCCGCAAGCTCCTGAGCGTGCTGGACCGGCTCACCGACAGCGGGAACACCGTCATCGTCATCGAGCACAACCTCGACGTCATCAAGACCGCCGACCACATCGTCGACATGGGGCCCGAGGGCGGCTCCGGCGGCGGCCAGGTCGTGGCCGAGGGCACCCCGGAGGAGGTCGCGGCCGTGGCCGAGTCCTACACCGGGCAGTACCTCGCCAAGATGCTCTGATCCGTGCCCGTCTGCGACCCCCGCGGCCTCGGCCGCGGGGGGCGACCCCGTGCCGGGCTCCGCGGCAGGTCGGCTCGGTAGAGTCGGGTCGACAGGCCCTGCCCCGCACACAGCCCCTCGGCCCGACCGGAGGTCGCCCCCGACCATGAACGTCCCTCCACCGGAACAGAACCGGCCCACCGGAGGACAGCAGCCGCCCCCGCGCAGTGATCCCCACGGCGAGGCGGTCGGACACCGCTACGGCCTGGCGCTCTGGCACCACCGCCTGATGGCCCGCGGCCTGGACCTGGCCGCGGTCGGGGTGCCCGCGCTGCTGATCGCTCTCGTGGCGTCCCTGGCCTGGGTCGGGACCCAGATGGTCTTCGGTGGATCCACCCGGCACCTGGACGAAAGGTTCCCGGTGCTGCTCGTGGTGGTCTTCTTCCTGCTCTACACCGGGTACGAGGTCGCCGCCCTGTATCGGAGCCAGCAGACCTACGGCCGGGCGCGCATGGGTCTGCGCCTGGCCCCGGCCGCCGGGGCCGGGCGGCTGGGCCCGTTGCGGTTGGCTGCGGTCATGGTGCGTTCGGCCTTGCCGGTGTTGCCGGTGCTGTTCCTGGTGATGCCGGTCTGGGTGTGGCTCCTGTGTCTGACGGCGGTCGTTTTCCTGTGCGGCGCGGTGGCCGCCTGGGACCGCCCGAACCGGCAGGGTCTGCACGACAAGATCGCCGGGACCGTCGTGCTGGACGTCTCCGCGCCCGTGCGGCCCGCGTGAGGGCGGGGCCCTGCCCTCACGCAGGCTGTACTCAGGGGATTCGCACGCGCGCGCCCTGTTAATGTCCCGGTATGGACACCCCCGAGCCGACCGAGGTCATTACCGGCTGGATCCCGCACGATGCCCGCTGGCACACCCCCGCCCGGACCGCAGCTCAGAACGGGCTCGATCCGCTGCGCCGCTATGTGACAGAGCTCGTCCTCCACCACCGTGACGGTGGGGCCGCCCTGACCGACGAGGGAGATGTGCGCTCCATCGACGCGGTGGTGGAGGACCTGGGGGCACTGGGTCTGACCGGTGTGGACTGGTGCCGGGTCCGCGACTCGCTGCTGCTGCCCGCCGGCGCGCTCGGCGGCCGGGGACAGCAGGACTGACGCGGGTTCGCCGCGGACGCAGGTCAGCGCCCGGCCGGCTCGGGGCGGGGAACGACAGGCCCGCGGCCACCAGGGCGAAGACGGCCGAGGCCGTCGTCGAACGAGAACGCCTGGGTGGCGATCATCGCGAGCGGGGGCACGGCCGTGACCGCCTCGAGGCGGTCACGGCCGTGCCCCGAGCGAGGGGCGGCTCTTGCCCACGAGCGCGGCCGACACGACCACCGGCACTGAGGCAACGGTCGTCCGGGGAGGGCCGTCCTCAGGCCGGCGCGCTCGCCCGCTCGAGCCCGTCGAAGTGGGCCAGCATCCGGTCGCGGTCGGGTACCAGCCCGGTGATGAGGCCGAACGCCTCGGCCGCCTGGTGGACCGCCATCCCCTTCCCGCTGAGTACCCGGCACCCGAGCTGGCGTGCCGCCGCCAGAAGCTCGGTCTCCAGCGGCCGATAGACCACGTCGACCACCCACATCGACGGGCGCAGCAGCTCCGTCGGCAGGGGCGTGCCCGGGTGGTGGGCCATCCCCACGGGGCTGGCGTTGACCAGCCCGTCCGAGACCCGCGCGGTGTCGGCCACATGGCGTGTGGGCACCGCGCGGCACACCCGGCCGGGGAAGAGGCCGCGCAGGTTGGCGGCCAGGAGCTCGGCACGGTCGGGGTCCGGGTCGGCCACGTCCAGCTCTCCGGTACCAGCACGCATCAGCGCGTACCCGACCGCCGCGCCGGCCCCGCCGGTGCCCAGCAGGAGCACACGGTCCTTCGGGGCGCCGGGCAGCCCTGACTCCAGCGAGCGCGCGAACGCCGACCAGTCGGTGTTGTGGCCCTGCACCCCGGAGTCACCGAAGACCACGGTGTTCACCGCGCCCAACGCTTGCGCGTCGGGGGTCAGGCCGTCCAGGTGGTGCAGGGCCAGCTGTTTGCAGGGATGGGTGATGTTGAGACCGTCGAACCCGAGACGACGTGCGGAGCGCATCAGCTCTCCCACGTCCTCGGGTGCGGAGCCGAGTTCGTCGATGTCGAGAGTGCGGTACTCCAGGGGCCGCCCCAGCTCGGCGGCCTCCCGCTCGTGCATGGGTGGGGTGAGGGAGGGCCCGATGCCCGAGCCGATGAGTCCGAGCAGGAACGCGACACCCTCGGGGCGTGTGGACAACGGATCGCTCACGAGTCACGCTCCGCACGGTGCAGGGCCATCCGTACGGGGGTGTTGCGGGCACCGAAACCCTCGTACCCGGCGCCGCGCTGCACCACCTCGAAGAACAGCCGGCCGTCCAGGAGCGGTGTGTAACAGTGCCAGAACTCCGCGTCGGTGACCGGATCACGGTCGTACAGGACCCCGTGCTCGCGCATGCGTTCCACTGTCGCCGGGGCCAGGTCGGTGCGTGCGGCCAGGTCGGCGTAGTAGTTGTCCGGAACGCGCAGAGGAGGGCGCCCGTGCTCGCGCATGGCCTCGGCCACGGCGAAGACGTCCTCGCAGCCCAGCGCGATGTGCTGTGCACCCCCGGCCGCGCGTGTGTGCTCACCGAAACCGAGCACCGACACGTTCAGCGCGATCCGCAGCCCCGACGCGCGGTGCACCAGCGCCCGGCTGCGCACGAGACCGTCCGGGGCCGCCAGGTCGGTGCTCTCCGACGGGCTCAGACCCAGCACCGAACGGTAGAACAGCGCGGCCTCGTCGAACTGGTCGAAGGGCTGGTGCAGCCCGATGTGGTCGATGCCGGTCAGCCGCGGCCCGGCCTCGTCGCGGGGGTGGTGCACCGCGGGCGCGGAGAAGTCGTCGAGCCAGGCCTGGTCGCCCGGGCCGGCGTCCTGGCAGAAGAACACGGCCGTGCCGTCGGGGGCGGCGACCGCGTGCAGGTCGGTCTCGGCCGGGTCCCGCCGACGGGGCAGGGGCGGGGCGGACAGGGTGCCGGCGCGCTCCAGGGCCCGGTCGGGGAGCTCGGTGTCCAACCCGACCGCGGTGATCGCCGCGGCCCGGTCCCAGGTGTGGCCGAGCCGGGGATCGGTGGCGTTGAGCAGGATCCGGGTCCCGCCGTGTTCCCACAGCTCGACCGGCTTGGACCGGTGGTCGCGGGTGTGCGTGAACCCGAGCGCCTCGAGTACCGCGCGGGCTTCGCCGGTGGCCGAGGTGTCCGCGGCCATCTCCACGAAAGCGAACCGGCGAGGCGGAACCGGGTCCGGCAGGCGTACCAACTGCTCCGGAACCGCGTCCCCGCTCTCCTCGCGCTGCCGGACCACCGCGTCCTCCAGCAGCGCGAGCGAACGGTGCGCGTCGGCGGCGGTCCGTCCGGTGTCGGCGGCCCGGAAGACGTCGTTGAAGACCTCCAACGACAGCGGCCCGGCGTAGCCGGCCGCGAGCACGTGGTCGGTGAACGCGGTCAGATCGAAGTCGCCCTGCCCCGGGAAGCACCGGTGGTGGCGGCTCCACTGCAGCACGTCCATGGCCAATCGGGGAGCGTCCGCCAACTGCAGGAAGAAGATCTTCTCGCCCGGGATGTCCCTGATGCCCGCCGGGTCGTCGCCGCGCGAGAGCACGTGGAAACTGTCCAGGCACACCCCGAGCCCGGGGTGGTCTGCCCGGCGCACCAGGTCCCACGTGTGCCCGTAGGTGGACACGTGCGTGCCCCACGCCAGCGCCTCGTAGGCGATGCGCACCCCGTAGGGGCGTGCGGCCTCCGCCAACCGGTACAGCTGTTCGGTGACCAGAGCATCGTCGTCGATCGCGTCCGGGGCGGTGTTGGAGCACACCAGGAGGGTGTCGGCGCCCAGTTCCACCATAAGTGCGAACTTGGCCTCCGCCCGGCGCAGGTCGGCGGCCAGCTGCTCCTCGGTGACCCCGCCGAAGTCACGGAAGGGTTGGTAGAGATCGACACCCAGGCCCAGCGACGAGGCCAGGGCACGGATCTCCCGCGGCGGCAGCGGCGAGGCGACCAGGTCGTTCTCGAAGATCTCGACGCCGTCGAAGCCCGCCTGTGCGGCGGCCCGGAGCTTCTCCTCCAAGGTCCCGCTCAACGAGACGGTTGCGATGGAACGCCTCATGGTTCCTCCCTGTCAGGGGTCGGATGTGTGGCTGTCTCCTCGGCGTCCAGGGCGGCCTCGTACAGGTCCAGCCCCTCGCCCTCGAGGTGTTCGAGGAAGTACGCGCGCGCCTGCTCGCGGAAGGCGTCGGTGTCGACGTCGTCCACCACTTCGATGGCGTCGTCGGCCTCCCATCCGGCGAGGATCTCGCGCTCGGACTCCTCGATGCAGGCGCGGTTCTCCTCGCGGACGTCGGAGACCGCCTCCTGCAGGATCTGCTGTTGTTCCCCGTCGAGCTGCTCCCAGGTCTCGGCCGAGACCACCACCATCTGCGAGCCGATCTGGTGGGAGGTCAGGCTGATGTGGCTCTGCACCTCGGCGTAGTTGTCCCCGTCCACGGTGGTGATCGGGTTCTCCTGCCCGTCGGCGGTGCCCTGCTGCAGTGCCAGATAGACCTCCTCGAAGGCGACCGCCGTCGGGGAGGCGCCCAGGGCCTCGGCGTTGTCCAGGTAGATCGGTGAATCGGGGAAGCGCATGCGCAGGCCCTCCAGATCACCGGGGGAGAGCACGGGCGAGTTCGCGGTGATGTGGCGGTCGCCGAAATACCACAGGTCCAGGACCTTGGCCCCGGTCTCCTGCTCGAAGCCCTCCTCGACCTCGTCGGTCTCCGAGGAGTCGAAGAAGGAGAACAAGTGGTCGGGGCCGCTGAACGCGTAGGCCGCGTCGAAGACCCCGATCGGTTCGTAGGCCGATCCGAGGGCGGCCGACCCCTGCACATCGAGGTCCACGTCGCCGTCCATCAGGGCGGGGAAGGTCTCGGTGTTTCCGGCCAGCTGGCTGTTGGGGAAGGTCTCGATCGCGAACCCGGCATCGGCCTCCTCCACCTCCTCGGCGACCCGATCGATACCGCACCGGGTGTGCGGGTGGTCCTCGGCGTAGGAGTTGGTGAAGGTCAGGGTGGGCTCGGTACCGTCCCCGTCCGCGCCGCACCCGGCGAGGACGAGGGCGGCCACGGGGATCAGGGCGCTCCGGCGCAGGGAGCTTCTCATGGGCTTCTCCTTCACGGGACCGGCTACAGGCCCAGGTACTCCGGCAGGAACAGGACCAGGTCCGGGGCGAGGGTGAGCAGCGTGAGGACACAGAGCAGGGGCAGCAGGAACGGCGCGGTCCCGCGGAAGACCTCCGACATCGGGGTACGGGTCGAAGAACCGAGTACGAAGAGCACACCGCCGAGGGGCGGGGTGAGCAGGCCGATCATCAGGTTCACGATGGTGATGACACCGAAGTGCACCGGGTCGACGCCGAACTCCACGGCGATGGGCAGCAGCACCGGAACCGTGATCACCAGTGCGGCGACCGGTTCCAACACCGTGCCGATGAGGATCAGGCACAGGTTGACCAGGATCAGGAACACCACCGGGTTGTCGGTGACGCCCATGAGCGCTTCGGCGATGGACTGTGGCACCTGCTCGCGGGCCAGTACCCAGCCGAGCAGTCCGGAGGCGGCCAGCACGATCGCGATCGAGGCGGCGGTTGTGGCGGTGTCCACGACGATCCGGCCCAGGGCGGGCAGCGACAGCCTGCGGTAGCACAGCCCCAGGAAGACGACGTAGGCGGTTCCCACGGCCGCGGCCTCGGTCGGTGTGAACAGCCCGCTGAGGATGCCACCGAACAGGACCAGTGGTGCACCCAGCGGCCCGAGGACCCGGACGAAAGAGGAACGGATCTCGCCGGGCTCGGCGCGTTCGCCGCGTTGGTCAGGTCGGCGCAGGGACCACAGGAACACGCTCAGCGCCAGTCCGGCGGCGATGAGGAAGGCCGGGACCACGGCCGCCGCGAACAGGGCGGCCGTGGACACCGCCGCCACGGACGCGTAGACGATCGCCGGGATGCTCGGCGGCATCACCGGGCTGATCAGGCTCGACGCCGCGGTCAGGCCGAGGGCGAACCTGCGGGGGTACCCGCGGGCTGTCATCGCCGGGACCATGAGCTTGCCCATCCCGGCCACGTCGGCCAGGGCGCTGCCGCTCATCCACGAGAACCCGACACTCACGCCGATGTTGACGTAGCCCATGCTGCCGCGTACGCGGCCGAGCAGCGCCTGTGCGAAGGAGAAGATGCGGTCGGCGATCCCGGTGTGGTTGGCCACCACACCCAGCAGGATGAACAGCGGCACCGCCAGCAGAGGGAAACTGTCGATCTCCTGCGCGGCCGTTCGCAGACTGAGCCCGGTGGAGTGGTCCGTGGCCACCATGTAGACCAGGGTCGGTCCCAGGATGGCGAAGGCGATGGGGACCCGGAGCAGGAGCAGGGCGAGGATCCCCGTGACGACCAGGGCAGCACTCATCGGGGGTCCTCCTCCTTCGGCGGGGCCGGCAGGAACGCGTTGACCACGGCCCGCAGCACCGCCAGGGCCAGGCCGGCCAGGGGGACGAGGTAGGTCCAGCCGACCGGGATCTCCAGTGCGGGGGTGCTGAGCGGGGAATCGCCGAAGACCAGCGAGACCGCTTCGACGATGAGCAGCACGCCGATGGCAGCCACGGTGAGGTTGGCGAAGACCCACACGGCCCGAAGCAGCCGGGGGCCCGCGACCATGTCCACGAGCTTCAGGGTCAGGTGCTCGTCGCGTCCGACCAGGTACCCGACGAGGGAGAAGGCCAGCCACACCAGGCCGAGGCGGGCGAGCTCACCGGTCCACACCCATCCCTCGACCGGGAGATGGCGCTGGACGGCCTGGACCAGCATGAGCACGAAGACGAGCACGAGGAAGAAGGCGCCGGTGGCCAGCTCGGCCCTCTCCAGCCACCGCACCGGTGTCGGCCGTGGTGGCGTTGCCGCGGAGGGCGCGGGTTTCGCGGGTGGGGACATCCCAGGCTCCAGTCCGGGGGAGGTGTGTGCTCCGGCGCCGTCCCAGGTGGGGCGGGGGACAAGGCGCCGGATGTGACGTGTTCGTGAACCTTTTTAGTCCGATTCCACCCATGGCAAGCGATTGCCATTTGTTGTCAATACTGGTGCAATGAGGCGCGTTCCAGGAGCTGTCGGACGGGGAACGGAGCCATGGGCTCACCGAAGCGCACCACGATCTACGACGTCGCCCGGGAGGCAGGGGTGGCCGCCTCGACGGTCTCCCGCGCATTCAGCAACCCCCGGCGGGTCAACAGGGCCACCCGCGAGCACGTGCACGCGGCCGCCGAGCGTCTCGGCTACCGGCCCAGCCCTCTGGCCTCCGCGCTGCAGTCGGGCCGCACGGCCACCATCGCGATGCTGGTCCCCGACATCACCAACCCCCACTTCTTCGGTGCCATCCGCGGCGCCGAGGGGCGGGCCCGGCAGGCCGACCTCACCTTCATCCTGAGTAACACCGAGGAATCGGCGGCCAAGGAGCAGGACCAGATCGAGCGGCTGTCGCGTTCGGTCGACGGGTTCGTGCTCGCTGCGAGCCGCCTGCCCGGCGGGGCCGTGACCGACCTGGCGCGCGACCACAACCTCGCCCTCGTCAACCGTGAGGTCGAGGGCATCCCCAGCGCCGTCGTCGACAACGACTCCGGCACCGGCCAGATCGTGGACCACCTCGCCTCGCTCGGGCACCGCTCCCTGGTCTACCTCTCGGGACCGCAGCAGTCGTGGTCGGCCGGGCGCCGGTGGAAAGCGCTCCGGTCCGCCGCGTCCGAGCACGGCATGGCCGCCGAGCGCCTGGGCCCGTTCCCGCCCACGACCGACGCCGGGGGCGCCGCCGCCGACGCCGCCCTGGCGCGGGACGCCACGGCCCTGGTCGCACACAACGACCTGCTCGCCATCGGTGTGCTCAAGCGCCTGGCCGAGCGGGACGTGGGTGTCCCCGAGAAGGCCAGTGTGGTCGGCTACGACAACATCTTCGGCGCCGACCTGTGCGTTCCGTCGCTGACCACCCTGGCCGGCCCGGGCGACCACGCGGGCCGGGCCGCGGTGGAACTCCTGCTGCGCGGAGGAGCCCGGTCCGGCACGCTCACCGACCCGCACCGTGTGGTTCTGCCCTCACACCTGGTGATCCGGGACTCGACCGGACCGCCCCCGGTCACGGGGCGCTCCCGGCGTCTACTACATTGAGTAGGTGACTGCAAGTTGCGAGCTGAATCCGTGCATGGAAAGTTCTTGACCTGCGGAAATGCGGGGTCTCAGTAAATCTGTCCCGTAGTACGACGGTCGTAGAAGGCACTATCGAGTCTTCCTTGGCCGTCTCGCACCGCAGGAGTAGTGCATGGGTAAGAAGTCGCAGCGAGAGGAAGAGCTGGTGCCGCTCGTTCGGTCTTGGGCACGCGCCCTCAAGGCTGGCACCGCAGGCAAAAAGAAGGCCCCAGCTAGTCCGTACACCGTCAGGAACTACCTCAAGAGCGTCCACAAACTCGCTTCCTGGCTCGACGAGCGAGAGCTGCCCACGACCGTCACAGCCGTCGAGGGCGACGACGTCACAGACTGGCTTCAGGAAATCGCCGAGGCTACGTCGAACCACAACGCTCTCCACCACTATCGCAACGTCAAGTCCTTCTGGTCGTGGGTGGTGCGCGAGAAACTCTTGTCAGCCGGTGAAGATCCCATGCTTGAAGTGGAAAAACCCCACCCCGAGGACGTGCGCCGCCCACCTTTGTCCCAAGAGGAGGTATCTGCCCTGCTGCGCACGTGCGAGCGCACCGGTTTCCGAGAAACGCGGGACGCAGCCATCATCCGGACCCTCGCTGACACGGGGATGCGCGTGGGTGGGCTCCTCGGTCTGAGGTGGTCCTCCGAGCACCCTGGCCTCGACAACAAGGGGCGCAACGACGTCTTCCTCGATCACGACCCGCCGTTGATCCGCCTGCGCCTTAAGGGCGGAGCAGTGCACTTCGTCGACATCGCTCCGCGTACCGCGACCGCGATCGATCGGTACTTGCGCAACCGGGCAAAACACCGCCTGGCCGACGACCCCGCGCTGTGGCTCGGATACCGCGGAGGAGGATTCACTCGTGGAGGCGTACAGGGCATGCTCAACCGGCGAGCTGAACGTGTTGGGATTGCAGAGTCGGTTCACCCGCACCGATTCCGAAGGAGTATGGCGACATGGCACATTGGTGCCGGCGGCTCCCCGGACTCATTGATGGCTCGCGCCGGGTGGGTCAACGACCAGATGATCCGCCTGTACATCTCTGACTCCCGTGACAGGCTGGCGTGGCAGGAGTCCCAGCGGCTCGGGATCGCGAATCACCTCTGACACGACAACGCCCCCTGTCGTCTCCCGTGGCGACAGGGGGCGTTCTATGCCCTCAGTGGGGCTCTCAGCTAGCCATTGCGAGTTCCGGTCCGCGTAGCGGTACCAGGAGCCCCGACTCCTTGCCCGCTGCCGCGACCCGGAACTCGGTGTCCGTGGTGATGACCCATGATTCGTCCCACCAGCGGGTGCGGATGTAGTCGGCCAGATCCACAGCGGGGTCGATCACGCCCAAGCTCGTGTAAAGGCGCCACCGGGCCCACCCCGGTAGGGCCCGGTGGTAAGCGCGCACGAGCTCACCGAAGGTAACCCCGTACCTGACGATGACGAGGTACCAGTCAGGCCCGAGAGTGCCGAACTCGAAGGTCTTCGTGGTCGGCATCTTGTCGCTGACGATGACGGACAGAAGGACACCACGGTGTGTCGCAGGGGGATGCAGCATCTAGACTCCCCTCGCCATGCTGCGTATGTGACCCGTGAGCGGGACGGGGAGCTCTAGCTTAGATCGAACTTGTGTCCGAAAGAAGGCTTTCGGCCTAATCCAATTACGTTCAGCAACGAAAGTAACCGTCAGTAGGGGGATGCTGGCTCTTGGCCGCATCCGGCCACGGTTACTCGTCACCCGGTCGCCGGTGAAGGCGTCCGCGGAGCTCCGCGTCCACGATGGTCTCGGCCAACTTCTCGGCCTCGACCATGGCGCGCTCGATCATCTCCCGCTCCTCCTCCTCGGA
>NZ_ANBF01000242.1 GCF_000341025.1 Nocardiopsis salina YIM 90010
CTCCCCGACACTCACCATGATCCCCAGTAGATCTTGCTACCAGAGCAGGGTTCAGCGCCGATACCGGCTCCAGTAGCAAGATCCCCGCCCCAGAATCCCCGGCCCGACGAACCACCACATCTAGGCCAAGGACTCCACGAGCTCGGCGACGGGCTTGCGGAACCCGGTGTAGAAGGGCAGCTCCTCGCGCGTGTGCAGGCGGGCCTTGGCACCGCGCAGGTGGCGCATGAGGTCGACGGTGCGGTGCAGCTCGTCGGCCTCGAAGGCCAGCAGCCACTCGTAGTCGTTCAGGCCGAACGATGAGACCGTGTTGGCGCGCACGTCGGCGTAGGGGGCGGCCATCTTGCCGTGCTCGGCGAGCATGGAACGGCGCTCGTCGTCCGGCAGCAGGTACCACTCGTAGGAGCGCACGAACGGGTACACGCAGATGGTGTCCTTGGGCTCCTCACCGGCGAGGAAGGCGGGCACATGGCCGCGGTTGAACTCGGCGGGGCGGTGCAGGCCCATGACCGACCACACGGGGGTGGCGGCACGGCCGACCTCGGTGCGGCGGAAGGCCGAGTAGACGTCCTGGAGCTGGCGCGGGTCGTCGGCGATCCACCAGAACATGACATCGGCGTCGGCGCGCAGTCCCTGCACGTCGTAGCTGCCGCGGGTGGTCACACCGCTCTCGGCGGCCTTGTCGAGGAAGGACTGGAGTTCGCCCGCGGCGGTGGTGCGGTCGGTGCCCTCGGGCAGCTCGACCTTGAAGACCGACCACATCGTGTACCGGATGAGGGCATTGAGGTCGGTGCCGTCGTTGGCGCGGGCTTCGTTCTGGCCGGTCACGGGTTGGCTCCTTGCTGGTCGGTTTCGTCGGTGGTGTACGGGCGGACGGTGAGTCCCTCGGCGAGGCGCTGGGCCTCGCGTCCGGCATCGGCGATGCAGGCGGGCACCCCCACGCCTTCGTAGGCGGCGCCGCACACACCCAGGCCGGTGTGGCGGCCCACGGCGCCGCGGACACGTTCGATGCGGCCTGCGTGGCCGACCGAGTACTGGGGCAGGCCGTTCTCCCAGCGGGTGACCCTGGTCTGCACCGGTGTCCCGGACAGCCCGGTGACGCCCGACAGATCGGCCAGGGCGGCATCGGCGAGCTCGTCGTCCGAGCGCTGCAGGGTGGTGTGCTCCCCGAACCGGCCGATGGAGCAGCGCACCACGACGAGGTCCTCGCCGGGGTTGGCCTCGGCGATCTCCTCGGCGAGCCAGGGCCACTTGTTGGAGGAGAATGTTGCGGCCTTGACGGTCAGGCCCTCGCCGGAGGGCACGAGGAACCCGGTTCCGGTGAGGGGGCCGGGGAAGGCCGAGGCGGGCAGGGCGAAGGTGACCAGGGCCATGGAGGCGTAGTCGATGCCTTCGAGGCCGGAAGCGGCCTCGGGCACGTGCTCGCGCAGGAGGCGGGCCGCCTCGGGCGCGGGGCAGGCCAGCAGGACGCCGTCGCAGTCGAGGGGGTCGGAGTCCTCGATGTGCACCCGCCAGCCGTGCTCGCGGCGTTCCAGGGCTCGGGCACGGGTCCCGGTGCGCAGGTGCTCGCCCTGGCGTTCGGCGAGGGCCTCCACGAGCCCGGCCACACCGCCGCGCAGGGACGCGAAGACCGGCCCGGGCGCTGTGGGGGCCTTGCCGCGTCCGGCCAGACTGGTGCGGACCCCGCGGATGAGCGAGCGTTCCGTGCGGGCCATGGGGGCGATCTGCGGGAGGGTGGAGTCGAGGGAGAGGCGGTCGGCACGCCCGGCGTAGACCCCGCCCAGGAGCGGTTCGACGAGGCGGTCCACGACCTGGTGTCCCATACGGGTCCCGATGTAGTCGGCCACGGACACGTCACCCTGAACCGGCGTGCGGGGGCGCACGAGGTCGAGCCCGGCACGCAGCACCCCGCTCCATGAGAGCACCCCGCTCCTGGCGAGGGCCCTGAGGTCGCCGGGCACACCCATGAGCTGGCCCTTGGGCAGGGGGCGGCGGCGCCCACGGCTGTAGAGGGAGGCCGAGCCCTGGCCGGGGTGGACGACACGGTCACCCAGTCCGAGTTCCTCGAAGAGGTCGACGGCCTCGGGACGGCGGGCCAGCACGGCTTCGGCACCGGCGTCGACGCGGGCCCCGGCCACAGGTGAGGCCTGCAGTTTCCCCCCCGATCGGTCCGCGGCCTCGATCACGGTGACGACGACTCCGTGGCCGCGGAGCCGGTACGCGGCCGTGAGTCCGGAGACCCCTCCCCCGACCACGACGACGTGCGGTGCTTCAGGCATGTCTCCAGCTTCCCAGATGCTGTGGGTCACAGCGGTCCGCCCGCCCCTCGTGCAGCGCGTGCGTCCCCCTGTCGCTGCACCGGTCCCACGAGCCCCGCGTGCACTCGCAAGGATACCCGGGTGCTCCGGCACACCGTCCTTCGTCCGGACCGGGTGCACCGCCCGTCCCGTTGCACGGTCGTGACCGGCAGCCCCGGAACGAAGGCGGGCCGGGGTCCGTCCGACCGTGCATGGATTCAGCGAAGTGGCGTACCCCCGGCAGTCTGCTCGCGGCTTTCCTCGTGGCCCTGGTGCTGGCGGGGTGCGGGTCGGCCCGGCAGTCCGACGGGGCGGGAGCGCCCCGGAACGAGGCGGCCGAGCAGGAGGCCGTGCCGGCCGAGGGCGACGCGGACGACGGTGGCGAGGACGGCGGCGGGGAAGACTCCACGGTCGGCGGCGACGTGGAGGTGGACGACCGCGATCTGGTGCACCACGCGGAGCTGACCGTGCGCGTGGCCGAGCTGGACGCGTCGAGCGAGGCGGCCGCGGGGCTGGTCTCCGAGGCGGGCGGCCACGTGTCCCGCGAGTCCCACGAGGCTCCCTCGTCCGGTCCGGCCCGCTCGTCGATGACCCTGCGCGTGCCCAGCGACGACTACGAGGCGGTGCTGGAGGAACTCGGCGACCTGGGTGAGCGCACCGGCCTGGAGCGGTCGGTGGAGGACGTCACCGAGGAGGTCGCCGACGTGGAGGGCCGTACGGAGTCGGCCGAGCGTTCCCTGGAGACCCTGCGCGGGTACCTCGACGAGGCGGACGGCGTGGAGGAGCTGCTGGAGGTGGAGTCGCAGATCCAGGAGCGGCAGGAGGATCTGGAGGCGTTCGAGGCGCGGTTGGCGTCGCTGGAGGACCGGACCGCCTACTCCACGGTGGAGTTGACGCTGCTGCCGCCGGATGCGCCGACGCAGGACCAGGAGGCCGCGGAGGCTCCCGGGTTCCTGGAGAGCCTGCGTTCGGGCGCGGAGTCCCTGCTCACGGCGGCACGTTTCCTGGCCGCCGGCATCGGTTGGCTGCTGCNCATGGCCGGTCCTGCGATTGCGTGCACGGCGCCGGGAACGGGCCGGGCTGAACTCGCACGTCTCCGGCACCGACCGCCCCGGCCCTGCGGATGCGGAGGCTTCCACGACCGACGACGGGGAGGGCCCCGACGCGTCCGGCGGCAGTGCCCCCGGGTCCGCCCCCCGCTGAACCCGCCGGACACACGTCGGGGGCGCCGGGCACGGTCCGGCGCCCCCGCGGCGGATGTTCAAGAGGCGGTCTGCTCGTGCACGAACTCGGTCAACCGCTGGAGCTGGTCCGGGTCGGTGCTGGGCAGCACACCGTGGCCGAGGTTGAACACGTGGCCCTCGGTCCCGCGGCCGCGCGCGAGGATGTCGCGGGTGCGTTCGGCCACGACCTCCCAGGGCGCGAACAGGGCGGCGGGGTCCAGGTTTCCCTGGACGGCCTTGCCCGTGCCGATGCGCTCGGCGGCCTGCTCCAGCGGAACCCGCCAGTCGGCGCCCACGACGTCGGCGCCGGCCTCGCCGAGCAGCCCCAGGAGCTCACCTGTGCCCACGCCGAAGTGGATGCGCGGCACCTCGTACTCTGCGAGCTGGCCGAAGATCCATGAGGTGTAGGGCAGCACGGAGGTGCGGTAGTCCTCGGCGCTCAGCACACCGACCCAGGAGTCGAAGAGCTGCACGGCGCTGGCGCCGGCCTCGATCTGGGTCCGCAGGAACCCGAGGGTGATGCTCGCCAGACGGCGCATGAGCTCGTCCCAGAGCTCGGGCTCGCCGTACATGAGCGCCTTGGTGTGCTCGTGGTTCTTCGAGGGCCCACCCTCGATGAGGTAGGAGGCCAGCGTGAAGGGGGCGCCGGCGAACCCGATGAGCGGGGTGTCGCCGAGTTCACCGGTGAGCTGTCCCACGGCCTCGCGGATGAAGGGGATGTCGTCCGGCTCGATCTCGCGCAGACGCTTGACCCCGCCGGCGTCCCGGATCGGTTCGCCCACCACGGGTCCCACGCCGGGCTTGATGTCGAGGTCGATCCCGATGGCCTTGAGCGGCACGACGATGTCGCTGAAGAAGATCGCGGCGTCGACGCCGTACCGGCGTACCGGCTGCATCGTGATCTCGGTGATCATGTCGGGCCGCGCGCACGCCTCCAGCATGGGCACGTCGGCGCGGACGCGGCGGTACTCGGGCAGGGAGCGCCCGGCCTGGCGCATGAACCACACCGGTGTGTGGTCGACAGGAAGGCGCCGGCAGGCGCGGAGAAAAGGAGAATCTTGGAGCGTCACCCCTTGATCGTGCCATGCCCTCCACGGTGCTCTCACTCGGATCGCCGAAGCCGCGCATCCAGTGCGGCGACCCGGTACCGAGATCATCACAAAACACCGACACGCCGGGCCGATTACGTCTCCGGGCCCGTGACTCGTGCCACGGTCGGTGCCGTGTCCAACGGATGCGCACCGTGCGCCCCCGGACATGTCCGTCGATCCGTGATCAACACAAGACGAAGGCTGACGTTTCCACAATGCCCGATGTCGGTAGCGCCGAGAACGCGCCTGAGACGTTCCGGCGAGCGGTCGAGGCCCTCCGCGAACCCCTCCTCACCCGCCCCGAGATCACTGTTGCGGAGATCCCCGCTCCGCAGCGGCTCGCCCCTCACACAGCGGCGTCCTCGGCCGCCGTCGAGGTCCGTGGTGACGAGGTCGCCTGGGGCCGGCTGATCCTCCTGTACGACCCCGAGAACACCCGCGACTGGCCCGGACCCTTCCGTGTGGTCTGCCAGGTCAACTCCGAGCTGGAGTCGGAGATCGCGACCGATCCCCTCCTGGGCCAGGTCGCGTGGAGCTGGCTGACCGACGCGCTGGAGGCCCAGGACGCCACCCACCACACCCTGAGCGGCACCGTCACCCGTGCCACCACCGAGGGTTTCGGCACCAAGGCCGACGAGGGCTCCTCCACGGAGGTGGAGCTGCGTGCCTCGTGGACCCCCGAGAGCGACGACCTGTCGGGCCACGTGAACGCGTGGTTGGCCCTGCTGGCTTCGGCCGCGGGCCTGCCCCCTCTGGACGTGGCCGACATCAGCAGACAGCGTTCGCGCCCCTGAGGCGGTGGCCACGGGAAAGGCCGGCTTCGGCGTCCGGTGGCCACAGCACATACCGTAGAGGGGTGGCGAACGCGTTGAACCCCAAGACAGAATCCCGCGAACCGGAAAAGGACGACGAGGAGACAGCACCTCTCCTGCGGGAACCACGCGAGGGTCTGCCCGAGGTCACCGCCGACCCCGACACCTTGTCGGACGTGGTCGCGGCGCTGGGCTCGGGACGCGGCCCCGTGGCCGTGGACGCCGAACGGGCCTCGGGTTACAGGTACGGACAACGCGCCTACCTGGTCCAGCTGCGGCGCGAGGGCGCCGGGTCGGCGCTGATCGACCCGATCGCATGCCCCGACCTCGGCGAGCTCAACTCCGCCCTCCGGGACACGGAGATGGTGCTGCACGCCGCGCACCAAGATCTCCCTTGCCTGACCGAGGTGCACCTGCGCCCCGAGCGCCTGTTTGACACCGAGTTGGCCGGGCGCCTGTTGGGTTACCACCGGGTGGGCCTGGGGTCGATGGTCGAGCGGCTGCTGAACGTGCGCCTGGCCAAGGAGCATTCCGCCGTCGACTGGTCACAGCGCCCCCTGCCCGAGGACTGGCTCCGCTACGCGGCATTGGACGTGGAGATCCTCGTGGACCTGCGCGATCGGCTCGAGGCCGAGCTCGAGGAGTCCGGCAAGCTCCCGTGGGCGCTGGAGGAGTTCGCGTCGGTACTGAACGCCCCGCCCAAGGAGCCGCGCCGAGACCCCTGGCGCCGCACCTCGGGCATCCACCGTGTGCGCAACCAGCGTGCCCTGGCCGCAGTGCGTGAGCTCTGGTACGAGCGCGACCGCATCGCACAGGAACGGGACATCTCCCCCGGGCGTGTTGTGCCCGACGCGGCGATCGTGGAGGCCGCCTCGACGATGCCGCGCACCTCGGCGGAGCTGACGAAGATCCGGCAGTTCGGGATCAAGCTCGCACGGCGTTACGTGCCGACGTGGATCGCAGCGGTGAACCGGGCCCGGGACCTGGAGCAGTCCGAGCTGCCCCGCCCCAACGCCCCGGGTGACGGGCCTCCCCCGGTGAACCGTTGGGCGGACCGCTCCCCCGAGGCCGCGCGCCGTCTGGAGTCGGCCCGCGCCACGGTCTCGCAACTGGCCGAGGACGTCGTGATGCCGGCAGAGAACCTGCTGCTGCCCGACACCGTGCGCCGGTTGGCCTGGACCCCGCCCGAGGAGATCGAACCCGGGTCGGTGGGCGAGTTCCTGCGTTCGCGCGGGGCCCGCGAGTGGCAGATCGGGGTGACCGCGCAACCGCTGGCCACAGCGCTGACACATGCCGAGAAAAGCTGATCTTTACCCCGTTCCGACGCGCCAAACCCAGAAGTGACCGAACTCACCACACAGAAAGCCCCTCGCACGTCTGGTCCGTAGCCGCGTGTCCGATTAAGTTATAGAAACGTGGCCTCGTTGCACAGGTCGGATCGACCTGACGGGGCGCTTTTGAGGACGGACGATGGCGGCTCCCGGAGCCGTTCGTCGCGATGAGGGAAGTGTGGTGAGTCTGCTTGTCGTTCTGGCGTGCCCTGCTGCGCGGGACCGGTCTGACGGCTGAGACCGAGAAGCAGTCGGTCGATACCGCGGCGCCCTCGCGCGAGGAACATGTGGCCGAGCAGCCCTCCGGCGTTCCCGTGCCCGCCCCTGCGGGATCCCCCGCACCGCTCGGCCCTCCCCCGGAGACCGGGAACCACCAGGAGGAGCCCTCCGTGCCCACCGCCGGCATGCGTGCGGCCACCCTGGAGCGGACGCTGCGTTCCCTCGTGGAGCAGCACGGGACCGAGCACCCGGACACCATCACGGCCCGCAACAACCTGGCGACCAAGTACGCCCAGATGGGACGCCGCCAGGCCGCGGTGCAGCAGTTCGAGCTGGCCCTGGACGAGGCGGTCGCGGTCTACGGCGAGGAGCACCCCCGCACCGAGATCATCCGCGAGAACCTCGCCTGGGCCCTGGAGGACGCCGGGCGCCCCGCCGACGCCGCCCAGCACTGGGAGACCCTCCTGCGCGAGCGCGAGGGCCAGTTCGGCTCGGCCGACGAGGACACCGTGGAGGCGCGCACGCGCCTGGCCGTCTGCTACCGCCGCGGCGGCCGTCTGGACGCGGCCGTCATCCACTACGAGAGTGCGGTGGAGGACGTGGCCGGCACGGCCGCCCGCGAGGAGCTGCGCCTGGGCCTGAGCGCTGCGCTGAACATGTCGGGCCGCTACGACGAGGCCGTCACGCAGTTGCGGATGGTGCTGGCCGGGCGCCGCCGTCGGCTGGGTAAGGGCCATCTGGACACGCTCACCGTGCATCACCGGCTCGGCCGCTGCTACACCCAGGCCGGCCGCTCCGACGACGCGGTGGACAGCCTGCGCGAGGCCTACCGCGCGGCGCTCAACTCCTCGGGCGACCCCGAGGTGCGCAGGCTGACGATGCGCCTGCGCCGCGACCTCGCCGGGGCCTACAGCGCCGCTGGTCGCCGCAGGGAGGCCGACGCGCTCCTGTGAGGCACCGGCACACAGCGTTCGAGGCGGGCACGTTCCTTCGGGGGCGTGCCCGTTTCGTGTATCCGGACCGTTTCGTCCTCTGCGTGTCCCGAGTCGGAGTGCCCCGGGAACACGGTTCCCCGGAATCGGGGGCGGGCCGTCGGCGTTGCCGCGTCCACGGGGCCCGGGCGTGTGCATGCGGTCGCACCAGCCAGGACATCAATGTGACCGGGAGCACGTACCCGTACTCGCGCATTTTGTTACTGGCCAGTAGCATGGCCTCGACAGTCCACCCACCCCTTTGGAGAAGGAGGGGCCATCGTGCCGCGAACTGCCCGCGATGTCGTGTTTGTCGACGGGGTCCGCACCCCGTTCGGCAAGTCTGGCAAGGGCCTCTACGCAGAGACGCGCGCCGACGACCTCGTCGTCCGCGTCATTCGCGAACTGATGCGCCGCAACCCGGGCCTGCCCGCGGAGCGCGTCGACGAGGTCGCCATCGCCGCCACCACCCAGATCGGCGACCAGGGCCTGACGATCGGGCGCAGCGCGGCGATCCTCGCCGGTCTGCCCCGCAGCGTGCCCGGCTACGCGATCGACCGTATGTGCGCCGGTGCGCTCACCGCCGTGACCACCTCCGGCGCGGGCATCTCCTTCGGTGCCTACGACGTCGTGATCGCGGGCGGCGTCGAGCACATGGGGCGCCACCCCATGGGTGAGGGCGTCGACCCCAACCCGCGTTTCCTGTCCGAGAAGCTCGTCGACCCCGACGCGCTGGTCATGGGCAACACCGCCGAGAACCTGCACGACCGGTTCCCGAGCATCACCAAGGAGCGCGCCGACGCCTACGCGGTGCGCAGCCAGGAGAAGGTCGCCAAGGCCTACGCCGACGGCAACCTCCAGCCCGACCTGGTCGAGGTCCTGGTCCGCTCCATCGAGCAGGGTTACGGCCTGGCCACCGAGGACGAGCCGCCCCGCGCGGGCACGACCATGGAGTCGCTCGCCTCCCTGAAGACGCCGTTCCGCGCGCACGGCAACGTGACCCCCGGCAACGCCGCCGGCCTCAACGACGGCGCCACCGGTGCGCTGCTCGCGGCCGAGGACGTGGCCGAGGAAATGGGCCTGAGCGGCAAGATGCGCCTGGTCGACTTCTCCTTCGCCGGTGTGGACCCCGAGGTCATGGGTGTGGGCCCGGTCCCGGCCACCGAGAAGCTGTTCGCCCGCCAGGGCATCTCGATCGACGACATCGGCCTCGTCGAGATCAACGAGGCCTTCGCCGTCCAGGTCCTGGCCTTCCTGGAGCACTTCGGCCTCGCCGACGACGACGCGCGCGTCAACCCGTGGGGCGGCGCCATCGCCCTCGGCCACCCGCTGGCCTCTTCGGGCGTTCGCCTGATGATGCAGCTCGCGCGCCAGTTCGAGCAGCGTCCCGACGTGCGCTACGGCCTGACCACCATGTGCGTCGGCATGGGCATGGGCGGCACCATCCTGTGGGAGAACCCGAACTACGAGGGGGGCAAGTGAGCACCGCGATCGAGCAAGCACGAGAGCTCTTCAGCGACGAGGTCGTCACCAAGGCGAACTCCCGCGACGTCCAGCTCCCCTACGGGGCCGGCACCGCCGTCCTGATCACGCTGGACAACGGCCACGACCACACGAAACCGAACACCTTCGGCCCCGGCGGGCTCCTCAGCCTCGACGAGCAGATCGAGGCGGCCAAGGCCCGCAAGGACATCGTCGCCGTCGCGATCACCGGGAAGCCTTTCATCTTCGCCGTGGGTGCGGACCTGACCGGTGTGCCCAGGATCGAGACGCACGAGCAGGCGATGGCCATCGGCAAGCTGGGCCACGACGTCTTCCGCAAGCTCGGTGAGCTGGACGTTCCCACGTTCGCTCTGGTCAACGGCGCGGCCATGGGCGGCGGCCTCGAGGTGGCGCTGCACTGCACCTACCGGACGGTCTCCTCCGGTGTGCCGGCCGTGTCGCTGCCCGAGACCTTCCTCGGCCTGGTTCCCGGCTGGGGCGGCACCTACCTGCTGCCCAACCTGATCGGCGCCGAGAAGGCCCTCAAGCTGATCATCGAGAACCCGCTCGCCCAGAACAAGACCATCAAGGGCCCCGAGGTCCACGAGCTGGGCATCGCCGACGAGATCTTCGAGCCCGCCGACTTCGTCGAGGAGTCGCTGCGCTGGGCCGCCAAGGTCCTCAAGGGCGACGTCACCGTCGAGCGTCCCGAGGTCGACAGGGGCGAGGCCTGGGACGACGCGGTCAACATGGCCCGGTTCAGCGTCGAGGGCAAGCTCCACGGCGCCGCCCCGGCCCCGCCCCGCGCGGTCGAACTGGTCGCCGAGGCCAAGACCCGCAGCCGCGACGAGGGCTTCGCCGCCGAGGACCAGGCCCTGGCCGACCTCATCATGAGCGAGGAGCTCAAGGCGGGCCTGTACGCCTTCGACCTGGTGCAGAAGCGCGCCAAGCGTCCGGCCGGGGCCCCCGACAAGTCCCTCGCCCGCAAGGTCTCCAAGGTGGGCGTCGTGGGTGCCGGCCTCATGGCCGGCCAGCTCGCGCTGCTGTTCGCCCGTCGCCTCGACGTCCCGGTCGTGCTCACCGACCTGGACCAGGAACGCCTGGACAAGGGTGTGTCCTACGTCCACGGCGAGGTCGACAAGCTGCTCGGCAAGGGCCGCATCAACCAGGACAAGGCCAACCACCTCAAGGCCCTGGTCACCGGTTCGCTGAGCAAGGACGCCTTCTCCGACGCCGACTTCGTCATCGAGGCCGTCTTCGAGAAGATGGAGATCAAGCAGCAGGTCTTCGCCGAGGTCGAGGCCGTGGTCTCCCCCGAGGCGATCCTGGCCACCAACACCTCCTCGCTGTCGGTCACCGAGATGGCCTCGAAGCTGAAGCACCCCGAGCGGGTCGTGGGCTTCCACTTCTTCAACCCGGTCGCGGTCCTCCCCCTGCTGGAGATCGTGCGCGGCGAGAAGACCGACGACGCCGCCCTGGCAACGGCCTTCGCCACCGCCAAGCAGCTCAAGAAGACCGCGGTCCTGTGCAAGGACGCACCGGCCTTCGTCGTCAACCGTCTGCTCACCCTGTTCATGGGCGAGGTGCTCGGTTCCATCTCCGAGGGCACCGAGCCCGAGGTGGCCGACCGTTCGGTCGCTCCGCTGGGTCTGCCGATGTCCCCGCTCATGCTGCTGCAGCTTGTCGGCCCCGCGGTGGCCCTGCACGTGTCCGAGACCCTGCACGAGGCGTTCCCCGAGCGCTTCTCGGTCTCCCCGCAGCTGGGCAAGGTCGTCGAGGCCGGAAAGAACGAGGTCTTCGGCCCCGACCTCAGCATCGACCCGGAGGTCAAGGAGCTGCTCAGCGGCGGCGACAACCCCTCCGAGGAGAAGCAGATCCTGGACCGCGCCCTGCGTGCGCTGGCCAAGGAGGTCCGGATCATGCTGGACGAGGGTGTCGTGGCCGAGGCCGCCGACATCGACCTGTGCCTGCTGACGGGCGCCGGCTGGCCCTTCCCCACCGNGGCGTTTCCGAAGCCGTCAACGGCAAGCCGTTCCACCAGGGCGCCCCGCAGGCGCTCTAGGAACCGCCCCGGCGGTCCCGTGCGGACGGTGACGGGCCCGGTACCCCTTCCGGGGGCCGGGCCCGTTCTGCGTTCGGTGCCTGCCTGCGCCGGCAGGCGTCGGATCAGGTGTCCAGTTCCAGGTCCAGGCAGGCGACGGGGTCCCCGTCGTCCGGTGCCGGCTGTTCGGAACCGGAGGTCGGGTCGGTGGCGATCAGGAGCGACCCCACTTCGCCCTCGTCCGGCTGGTCGTCGATCTCGACCTGCCCGGTCCCGTTGCCATCGGCATCGGTACCGAGCTGGATCATGACCGATCCTTCGTCGACCTCGCTCTCGGGTGCTTCCTCGGTGTCCTCGTCGCCCTCGTACAGGTCCCCCGATTCCTCGGGGCCGGTCCCGCACGGGTCGACACGGACGGTGGCGAGGTAGAAGTCGTTCTCGGCGAAACCGGAGACCTCCAGCTCGAAGGAGGTCACATCGGCGCCCGCGTCCACCACCCACAGCTCAGCGATCGGCTCCTCCCCCACCGCGTTCTCGTCGAAGAGCTCGGAGCCGTCCTCCTCCTCTGCCAGCTCGGCGCTGACGTGCGCGATCTCTTCCCGGTCGTGTTCCTCCTCGGGCGGGGTGTCGGGTTGTTCGCCCGGGTTGGGCCCTTCCTGCGAGGCCCGGTCGCCCTCGCACGCGGTGCTCGCCAGCGCCAGCGCCAGCGCCGCGGCGACGCTCGAAACCGGGAGGAGCCCGAATCCCTTGGTACTCACAGAGGTATCCATGTGAAGGAACTACCCGGGTGTCCGGTTCGGCTCACTGCCCTGTCCTGCTGTCCCGGAGCAGGCTCCATGACACAACGGGAGAGCCACACACGCTCCGGACGGTTCTGCGCCAGCACACCGGAACACCGGATCGACGCAGAACTGTTCGCGGATGCCCCGGAACAGCGGTGGGCCCCGGCCGAGCGGCCGGGGCCCACCGTGCGTGAGAGCGCCGTCAGGCGTTCGCGGTCTCCTTACCCGACCCCTGGGTCGGGGTGGCGGTGCGCGCGGGCTCCTCGTCCTCGTCGTCGCCTCCCTCGGAGATCCCGATCCGGTCGTGCAGCCACCGCAGGGACCGCGGCAGCCACCAGTTCCAGTCGCCGAGCAGGCGCATGGTCGCCGGGACCATCACGGCGCGCACCAGCGTGGCGTCCACCAGGACCGCCAGCGCCAGGCCGACGCCGATGATCTTGAGGAAGAGCAGCCCGGACGTGCCCATCGCCAGAAGCACCACGCCCAGCAGGATCGCCGCACTGGTGATGATGCCGCCCGTGCGCTGCAGGCCGAGCTGGACCGAACGGGAGTTGTCCCGGGTACGCAAGTACTCCTCTCGCACCCGGCTGAGCAGGAACAGTTCGTAATCCATCGCCAGCCCGAAGGAGACGATCATGATCAGGACCAAGTAGGTCGGGTCGATCGTGCCGACCGCGTCGAAGCCGAGGATCCCGGCGAAGTGGCCGTCCTGGAACCCCCAGATGACCACACCGAGCGAGGCGCCCAGCGACAGCGCACCCATGAGCACAGCCTTGATCGGCAGCACGACCGAGCCGAAGGCCAGGAAGAGCAGCAGCAGTGTGGCGCCGATGATGAAGGCAACGGTGACCAGGGCGTTGTCGACGATCGCGTCGAGATTGTCGAGCTGTTGGGCGGCCACACCCCCGACCAGGACCTCGTCCGCCCCTTCCGGCCCGGGTTCGGCACGGACGTCCTCGACGAGCCCGATGATCTCCTCGTCGTCGGTGTGCCCCTGGTAGGCGACCTCGACGTGGGTGATGCCCTCGCCGGAGCGCTCCACCTGGGTGCGCACTGCGGCGGGCAGGTCGTCGAGGCGCTCGACGTAGTCGTCCACGGCCTCCTCGGAGGGTTCGCCGAGTACGGCGACCTCGACACGTCCGACCTGGCCGGCGGGGAACTCCTCCCCCATCGCCTCGGTCCCCGCGCGGGCCTCGGCGTCGGCGGGCAGGTAGCGCTGGTCGGTCGAGCCCAGTTCGGTCGAGAACAGTCCGGCGCTGAAGGTGATGAGTACGCAGGCCACGGCCACGAGGGAGACGGCCGGTCCGCGCATGACGGTGCGGGCCAGGCGTGCCCAGGCTCCGGCGCTGTTGTCGATCTTTCCTGTGACGGTCCGACCGGGCAGGGGCAGCTTGAGGCGGTCGATGCGGTGGCCCACGACCGACATGAGGGCGGGCAGGAACACCAGCGCGGCCACGAGGTCGAGGGCCACGACGGCGATACCGCCCCACCCGATGGACTGCAGGATCGGTTGGGGGAAGAACAGCAGGCCGGCGAAGGCGATCCCGACCGTGATGCCGGAGAAGGCGACGGTGCGCCCGGCCGTGTCGACAGTGCGGCGGACCGCGTCGGGCACCGCACGGCCCTTGTTGAGCTCCTCCCGGAAGCGGCTCACCATGAACAGGCCGTAGTCGATGGCCAGGCCCAGCCCCAGGAGGGTCGCGACGTTGATGGCGAACACCGACACCTCGGTGACGTAGGTCAGGGCGCGCAGCACGGTGAGCGAACCGAGGATCGCCAGCCCGCCGACGGCCAGCGGGACCAGCCCGGCGATGAGCCCGCCGAAGATGATCACCAGGAGCAGGAGCAGCAGCGGCAGGGTGATGAGCTCGGCTCGCACGATGTCGGTCTCGGCGGTGTGGGAGAGTTCGTGCTCGACCGCGATGGGACCGCCCAGTTCGGTCTCCAGCGGGCCGGCCTCAAGGGCGGCCGCGGCGTCCTCGAACTGGTCGAGGCGCTCCTGGTGGGTCTCCCCGGTGAGTGTGATGGGCATGTAGGTGGCCTGCATGTCCTCGGCCACGAGCATGCCACGCTCGATCTCGGAGAGTTCCTCGTCGAGGTAGATGTCGTAGTCGGCGACGACGTCCTCGGGGAGTTCGTCCGCCATACGTTCCATCGCCGCGGCGAAGCTGGGGTTGTCGACCTCCATCTCGTCACTGCGGAAGACCGCGATGACGTCGACGTCGGAGTGCCCGAGCTCTTCCTGGAGCACGTCCATGGCCCTGGTGGACTCCGAGCCCGGGTCCTCGAATCCGCTGTCGCTGACGTCGGAGAAGACCCCGAGGCCCCACACGAGGGAGAACGCGGTGAACAGTCCGGTCATGGCCAGGACCCACCAGCGGCCCCGGTGGGCGCTGTGGCCGATGCGGCCGAAGAGCCCGGTTCGTGCTGGCATGAGTACCCCTTGAGCGAACGGTCGTCATGTCCGTGAACAATGTTTGCTAACGGTGTTCACTAAAGCGTCCGGGCATTACTATGTCAATGTCACCGACGACGACCGAGAGCGCCCTGCCCCGGCGCATGAGACGAGGTGGACCTCCACACATGACAAAACCGCAGCTCGACCGCTCCGGGGTCAGAACGAGCCGCCGCGAACGTGTGCGTGAAGCCACACTCGCCGAGATCAAGGAGATCGCCCGGCGCCATCTCGTCGAGCACGGGTCCCAGGGGGTCTCACTGCGGGCGGTCGCGCGCGAGATGGGCATGACCGCGCCCGGCCTGTACCGCTACGTCTCGGGGATCGACGCGCTCCTGGTGCTGATCACCGCGGACATGTACGACGACCTCGCCGACCACGTGGCCGCCGCCGACGCCAGCGTTCCCGAGCAGAACACCGACCAGCGCATCCTCACCTCGCTGCGTGCCTTCCGCGGCTGGGCGCTGGAGCACCGCGCGGAGTTCTCGACCATGTTCGGGCCGCGCAACCGGCTCGACCCCGACTCCGACATCACCGCCGCCCTGGAGGCCGGGCGCAGGTTCGGCGCCACGTTCTTCACGCTCTTCGACCGCCTGGTGGCCGAGCAGCGGTTCGAGGTGCCCCCCGACGACGAGGTGCCGGCCGATCTCGCGAGCGAGCTGCGCGCCTTCGCCGACACCGTGGGCGTGGCCACCCCGAACGTGCCGCTGGGCGCGGTGATGGTACTGAGTTCCTGCTGGGTGCGCCTGTACGGGGTGGTGTGCATGGAGATCTTCCAGCACCTCAACTTCGTGATGGCCGACATGGAACCGCTGTTCGAGTCGGAGCTGCGCGGGGTGCTCGAGCGCGTCGGGGTCGAGTACCGGCCGCCGCCCGAGTAGGGCGCCGACTGCCCGCACCGCGCGGGTCCGCTACCATCGTGATGCCCGGTTGGGCCGCATAAAGGGGTTCTGCGAAACTTGCCGGTTTCGATCGTGGACCGGGCACCCCGGAACGCGTTGGCACGATGGCGAGGACGGACCGTGGAGAACCGACCCGGACCCGACCACCGGCAGCCCCCTTTCGACGTTCCCCCGGTGCCTTATGCCTCCCACGGGGTGCAGGGCCCCTACGTCCCGTCGCATCCGGAGCACCCGCAGGCACAGCCCCCGCCCCAACCGGAGCAACCCCACGGACCTCCCTCGCCACAGGGGCGCCATCCGCATGCATGGGACGGCGGGCCCCGGCAGCACCACGACCACGGGCACCAGCCCCTGACATGGGACACCCGTGGCCCGCAGCCTCCCGCGTGGGCGCCGCCGCCCTCGCCCCGTCCACCGGACGAGGGCGTCCCCGGTGTGGTCTTCGGCGCCGTCACCGCGGGTGCCGTGGCGGCGACCGCGATGGCCGCGAGCGTGCTCATGGTGGTCCAAGGCCCGCGCGACGACCCTGCACCCGCTCCCGGCACCGACCTGTCCACGCACTACGACGAGGCCCTGCTGGACCGGCCGGCCCCCATGGAGGTGGACCTGGTCGAGCACCCGCTCTACGGCGTTCCCATGCCCGAGGCCGTGGACTGCGACCTGCCCTCGCTGGACACCTCCTCCGACGAGTCGTGGCTGGAGTTCTCCACCGCAGCCGGCGAGTGCCTGGACACGGTCTGGGCCCCCGTCATGGAGGACCTGGGCCTGCGCCCCGAGTCCGTGGACTTCGAGGTCTCCACCGACTCGCCCGACGCCGACAACGCCGACGGGTACACGCTGGCCTATTACGAGATCGATCACCACCGCATCACCGTGGTCCTGCCCAACGTGCGCGAGCTCGGCGAGAACGTGCCGGACTCGGAGCAGGAGATGGTGTGGCTCGCACTGATGGGCCACGAATACGGCCACCACGTCCAGTACGCGACCGGGATCCTGCCCGTCACGCACGACCTGCGCCGCGACGCCGAGGAGGAGACCGAGGAACTGGACACCCTGCGCCGCACCGAACTGCAGGCCGAGTGCATGGCAGGTGTGGCCCTGAACAGCATCTCCGAGATCGGGGCCGGCGACCTGGAGACCATCAACGACCACTTCAACAGCGGCGGCGACCTGGAGACCCATGGCCGGGCCGCCAACCGCGCGTTCTGGCTCGAGCAGGGATGGGCCCAGGACACCGTGGCCGGCTGCAACACCTACGAGGCCGAGCAGCGGCGTGTGACCTGACCCGGCACCACGAACGGACGAGGCCCGGGGCCGCCGGTGATCCGACAGCATCCCGGGGCCCCGTTCACACGGTCAGCCGCGCCCCCAGAAATCGAAGACCGTGTTGGCGATGTCGGTGTGCTCCAGGTAGGCGCCCTGGACCGGGTCCTCGTACTGGGCGTGGTGCTGCATACGGCTCGCCCCGGGGCCCTGGGCGTAGACCGGCACCAGCATGTTGGTGTGGTCCTCGCTGTGCCACGAGTGCTCGGGCAGCTCGCCGGCCTCGCCGGTCAGGGGCGTCCAACCGCCCTCTTCACCGGCGCCGGGGCCGGCCAGGTAGCCGGTCTCGTGGTCGGCGGTGACCACGACGAGGGTCTCCTGCCAGCTACTCTCCGATTCGACCCAGTCGACGACCTCCTCGACAGCGTCATCGAACTCGATCTGCTCCTCGATGAGCCGGTTGATGTTGTTGTCGTGGCCGGCCCAGTCGATCGCTCCGCCCTCGACCATGAGGAACATCCCCTCGTCGGAGGAGTTGTCGAGCACGTTGAGCGCCCCGGAGGCCATCTCGGCCAGGCTGGGCACGTTCTCGTTGAACTCCGCGTCGTAGGGTTCCGAACCCTCGATGGGCTCGCCGTCCTCGTCCAGGTCCGGTCCGCTGCGGTCGTACTGCAGGGTGGCTGCGGCCTGGGCGAGCCCGAACACCCGCTCGGGCGGGGTGGCGGTCTCGGCGAGGTCGGCGAAGTCCTCGGTCTCCTCGACGAAGGTGAAGCCGGTCTCGCCGGTGGAGGCGGACTCGTAGGTGGCCTCGTCCACGTAGTCGAAGGCGGGCTCGTCGACCGGTTGGCCGTCCTCGTCGTAGTGGGGGTGTCCGGCCCCCATGACCACGTCGAGTTCGTGCTCCGTGAGCATTTCGCGCGCGATCTCGTCGTAGGCGTTGCGGTCTTCGTTGTGAGCGACGAACGAAGCCGGGGTGGCGTGACTGAACGGGACGTCGGCGACGACGCCGCTGGCACGCCCGGTCTCCTGGGCTCGCTCGGTCAGGTTGCGCACCGGCAGCAGGTCGGGGTCGAGGCCGAGGAGCCCGTTGTCGGTGTGCACCCCGCTGGCCAGAGCGGTGCCGGCGGCCGCGGAGTCGGTGTAGCCGTTGTTGACGTCGTCGAAGTCGGTCCAGACGGCCTCGGGGTCGTAGCTGCCGCCTTCGGGGTAGGTGGCGGCCGAGAGCTGGACGTCGAACTCCTCGTAGACGTTGGAGGCCTCTGAGGGTTCGCGATCGACCTCACCGGTGTCGGGGTCGACGGCGAACTGGTTGTACGAGGTTCCGTCGCGGTAGAGACTGGCCGCGTCGATCTGGTCGTAGCCCATGCCGTCGCCGATGAGGACGATGACGTTGTCGGGACCGAACCCCTGCGCCTCGGGGTCGTCGGCGGAAGCGGGCGACGCGGTGGCGGCGACCAGTCCGAAGGCCAGGGCCGCGGCGGTCGCCGCAGCCGGGGCGGGGCGGACCCGGGTGTGCTGTGCCAACACTGCTCCTTCTGTGGGGGGATCAGGGCATATGTGCACGTACCTGCGTGCGACACCACGCTAGGGAGCGTCGGTGGCCCGAACGTGAAGGCACGCCCACCTCTGGGCGAACGGAGTCCCACGACGCCACCGCAGTGTCGCCTCCGCCGGTGTCTTCCCCTTCCCCGAAAGCCCCACACGTGGGTCTTGGACACGGAGAGCGTCAGAAGTCACCGAGGATCCGGCGGTAGGCCGCCCATCCGTGCAGCTTGACCCGCTCCCCGCGCTCCAGGTCGGAGGCCTGGCGCTCCTCTGCGGCGTCGATGCGGAGCCAGTCCTCGTAGCCACTGTGGGCCAGCCCCCGCTCGTCGAGGACGTCCTCGAGGGGCACGAGGTCACCCGTTCTCTCACGCAGGGCAGGGGCGTCCTGGAGCAGGGTGCGCACGGTGGCGGCGGCGTCGGACTTGTTGGTGCCGATGACCCCGGTGGCCCCGCGCTTGATCCATCCGGCCACGTACGCGCCGGCCACGGGACGGCCCTCGGCATCCAGCACACGCCCGTCCTCCTGCGGCACGGTCAGGGCGTGCTCGTCGAAGGGCACCTGCGGCAAGGGCACACCCGCGTATCCGACCGAGCGCAGCACCATGCCGACGGGCAGTTCGGTGGTATCGCCGGTGCCCTGCAGGCGCCCGTCGGCGTCCAGGCGAGTGTGTTCGATCCGCACCGCGCGCACACGGCCGTCCTCACCCACGATCTCCTCCGGGCGGGACCAGAAGTGCAGCCGCACCGACCGGGGCGCCTCACCCGTCGGCCGGTCGGCGTGCTCTCGCAGGAGCTTGAGGTTGGTGCGGGCGGCGCGGGACACCTGCGCTGTCTCGGCCCCTCCCCCACCCACGGCGGTGGGGTCGATGTCCACCTGGGCCGGATCGACCACGACATCAGCGCCGGGCAGACCCAACAGGTCGCGCAGTTCCGGGGCGGTGAACTTGGCCTGGAGCGGGCCGCGGCGGGCCAGCAGGTGCACGGTGCGCACACGGCTCGCGGCGAGCACGTCCAGCACGGGCTGAGGGATGTCGGTGTGGCGCAGCTCGTCGGCGGTCTTGGCAAGGATGCGGGCCACGTCGAGGGCGACGTTGCCGGCGCCCACGATCGCTACCTCCTCGGCGTCCAGCACGAACCGCTCGAGCTCGCTGTCGGGATGGCCGCAGTACCAGTTGACGAAGTCGGTGGCGGCCACACTGCCTGCCAGGTCCTCGCCGGGCACGTGCATGCGGCGATCGACGCTGGCACCGGTCGCGTAGACGACGGCGTGGTAGGAGCGCTCCAGATCCTGACGGGTCAGGTCCCGGCCGAACTCCACACCCCCGACGAAACGCACGTCGGGGTGTTCGAGCACGGAGCGCAGGGCACGCGCCACACCCTTGATCTTGGTGTGGTCGGGCGCGACCCCGTAGCGCACGAGCCCGTAGGGGGTGGGCAAGCGGTCCAGGACGTCGACCGCCACGGGTACTCGCTGCTGGCGGGGGAGGGCGTCGGCGGTGTAGATGCCGGCGGGGCCGGAACCGATCACGGCCACCCGCAACGGCGCGGACTCGGTCTCACGGGGCTCGGGCGCGGGAGAGGTCATGCCCTCATTCTGGCAGTACCGGGGCGGAGCCCCGATACTGCCGCGGTGAGGTCTCCGGGCACGCGGTCAGGCGGGCTCGGCGGCAGGCTCGTTCTCGGTCCGGCGGGCAACGGTCTCGGTGAGCTTGCGGGACAGCTCCTGCGGGGTCAGCCCCTGCTGCTCGAGGATGCGCTCGCGCTTGGCGTGGGTGAGGAACTCCTGCTCGATGCCGAAGGAGCGCACCGGAACGTCGACGTCGTGGTCGCGCAGCAGGCGGGAGACGGCGTCCCCGACGGCACCGGTGCGGCCGTTGTCCTCCACGACCGCGACGACGCTGTGCTCGGCGGCCTCGGTGACCAGGGCCTCGTCCAGGGGCTTGATCCACAGCGGGTCGACGACCGTGACGCCGATGCCCTGGTCGGCCATGCGGTCGGCGACCTCCACGGCGACCTGGGCCATGGTGCCCACCCCGACGATGAGCAGGTCCTTGCCGTGTCCGGCGTCCCCGGCGCGGCGCAGCAGGTCCATGGAGCCCACCTTGCCCACGGCGGGCATCTCCTCGGCGACCGCGCCCTTGGGGTAGCGCAGGACGGTCGGGGCGTCGTCGACCTCCACGGCCTCGCGCAGCTGGGTGCGCAGGCGCTCGGCGTCACGGGGCGCGGCCATGCGCAGGCCCGGGACGACCTGGAGGATCGACAGGTCCCACATGCCGTTGTGGCTGGGGGGGGNNGGTGACGCCCTGGCCGTGCAGGGCGGCGTCCATGAGTACCTGGTCGAAACAGCGGTTGAGGAAGGTCGCGTAGACCGCCACGACCGGGTGCAGGCCCTGCATGGCCATTCCGGTGGCGGAGGTCGCCGCGTGCTGTTCGGCGATGCCCACGTCGAAGATGCGGTCGGGGTAGGCCTCTGCGAACTTGTTCAGGCCGGTGGGGTGCAGCATCGCGGCGGTGAGACCGACGATGTCCTCGCGCTCGCGCCCGAGCTCGACCATGGTCTCGGCGAAGACACCGGTCCACTTCTCGACCTTGGGGCCGGGCTTGGCCTGGCCGGTGCTGACGTCGAAGGGGCCGGGGGCGTGGAACTGGTCCTCGTCGTGGTTCTCGGCGGGTGCGTACCCCTTGCCCTTCTGGGTGAGGCAGTGCACGATCACCGGTCCGCCGAAGTCACGGGCCTGACGCAGCGCCTTCTCCAGGACGGGCTCGTCGTGGCCGTCGATGGGGCCCAGGTACTTCAGGCCCAGGTCCTCGAACATCATCTGCGGCTGGATGGCGTCCTTGACGCCCTTCTTGAGGCCGTGCAGGGCCTCGTAGAGGGGCTGGCCGACCACCGGGGTGCGGTTGAGGGTGGACTTTGCAAGGTCGAGGGCCTGCTCGTAGCCGGGGGCCATACGCAGCGAGGACAAGTGCTCGGCGATGCCGCCGCGGGTCGGGGAGTAGGAGCGGCCGTTGTCGTTGACCACGACGACCAGACGGCGGTCCTTGCGCTCGGCGATGTTGTTGAGCGCCTCCCAGGCCATACCGCCGGTCAGCGCGCCGTCACCGATGACGGCCACGACGGTGCGCTCGCGGTCGCCCTGGACCTCGTTGGCCTTGGCCATGCCGTCGGCGTAGGACAGCACGGTGGAGGCGTGGGAGTTCTCGATGAAGTCGTGCTCGGACTCCTCGCGGGAGGGGTAGCCCGACAGCCCGCCCTCCGACTTGAGCGCGGTGAAGTCGTGCCGCCCGGTGAGCATCTTGTGCACGTAGGCCTGGTGGCCGGTGTCGAACAGGATCGGGTCCCGGGGGGAATCGAAGACCCTGTGGAGTGCGACGGTCAGTTCGACCACGCCCAGGCTGGGGCCCAGGTGGCCGCCGGTCTGTGAGCAGGAGTCGACGAGGAAGTCGCGGATACCCCGAGCCAGTTCGGGGAGCTGGTCGGCGGGCAGCCGCTTGAGCGCATCCGGATTGTGTATCGACTCGAACAGTGCCACTGTCTCGTCAGTCCCCTCGTCCAGCGTTTCCGTTGCCTTTGCCATCGAGGGCCCGGGAGGTGGCCCGCACATGGCTACTGGCGGGTATACACACCCGATCCTATGGGCATGAGCCCACGGGTGTACCCGCACCCCCGTTGCCGGGTTTTCGCGTACATTACTTGCTCTTCGGAGCCCTCTGGCCCCGGTACGCGCTGTCGAGGCTATCCGAGAGCCGCCTGCACGAGCAGGCCTATGGCCGAGAAGGTCACCACGGTCAGCATGCCCAGGCGCAGGGTCCGGGGCGGTACCCGCCCGCGCAGCACGTTGCCCAGCACGAACCCGATCGCGACGAACGGGACGGCCACGGTCCCGGCCACGACGGTGCGCAGGTCCATCTGTCCGCCGAGGGTGAGCGCGGTCAGGGAGATGGCCGATCCCACCAGGAAGAACGCGGCCAGGGTCGCGCGCACGCGCGGAGGTTCCTCGTACTGGTAGAGCAGCGCGACGGGCGGACCGCCGATGGAGGTCGCTGTCCCGGCGAACCCGGAGAGGGCGCCGGCCACCGTGAGCGAGGCCGGCGTGATTCGCACGCGGAAGGACCACACGGTGAGCACGACCGCTGCCAGCACCATCATCCCGACCACGGCGCCCAGCACTCGCGGTTCCAGAACGGCCACGACCCACACTGCGAGGAGGGTGCCGGGCAGGCGGGCCGGCACACCCCAGGCGATCCCCCGCCAATGCACGTGGCGCCACTCCTGGACCAGGGTGAGCACCGGCAGCAGGACCACCGTGATGAGCATCGCCCCCGGCATGAGCGAGGGGTCGAGGAAGGAGATGACAGGGGCGGCGACGAGACCGAGCCCGAGCCCGACGGTGCTCTGTACAACGGCACCGACGAGGACGGCGAGGGCGGCGACGGTCAGCAGCACCCACGGGTCGGCCGAGGCGAACAGGCTTCCGGGGACGGGTCTGAGGAGGTCGGAGAGCATCAGGGCGCCCAAACTACACCGTGGTCCCGGCCCGGTTCCCGCCCGGGTCGGGGCCGGTGGGGCGGTGCGCAGAGGCACGGGGAACCCCCGGCCGCACGGGAGGACGCGGCCGGGGGCGGGCGGGGAGGAGGTGGGGAGTGGTCAGCCCCCTCCCCTGGCATGGGTCGTGCGGCCCCGGCGCGAGGCCGCGTCGATGATCACCGCGATGAGCAGCACGGCGGCGGTGATCATGAAACGCACGGACGTGTCGACGCCCGGTAGCAGGAGAAGGCCGGAGGTGATGGCCCCCAGCACGAGGCCGCCCAGGAGCGCCGAGTAGGCGTTGCCGCGCCCGCCGAACAGGCTGGGGGCNCGCCGGTGGTGGTACTGGCGGCGATGTTTCGCGAGACGAGCATGACCCCGCCCAGGGCGGCCAGGGTCGAGGCGATCCCGAAGACCGAGATGCGCACGAGCACGGTGTTGATGCCAGCCCGGCGTGCGGCCTCGGCGTTGCCCCCGACCGCGTAGATCATCCGCCCGTAGCGGGTCTTGCGCAGTACCAGGTCGAGGGCGACGACGGCCCCGACGAAGATGAGGAAAGCGAGAGGCAGCCCGTTGTGCTGGTTGAGGATCCACACTCCCACGGCCAGGGGCAGCGCCAGCAGACCGGTGCGCAACAGTGTCTCGGCCAGGGGCCGGTGGGGCAGGCCGGAGGCGCGGCGACCGTGTTCGGTGGCCAGCGACGCGGCCAAGTACACCGCGAGGGTGACCAGGACCAGGAACCAGCCGATCCAGGGCACGAAGTAGGTCTGTGTCAGGGACGCGATCAGACCTTCGGAACGGGTGTTGATGGTCCCGTCGGGGCTCATCACCCACAGATGGAGCCCCTGCCATCCGAGCAACCCTGCGAGGGTGACCACGAACGCCGGGACCCCGATCCTGGCGAAGACGAAGCCGTGGAACAGCCCCACGAGCAGGCCCGCGCCCAAGGCCGCGGCGATCCCCGCCCACTCGGGCCACCCGTGCCGCATCACCGTGACGGCCAGGATCGCGGCCGAGAGTCCGGCGACCGACCCGATGGACAGGTCGATCTCCCCCAGGAGCAGCACCACGATCACGCCGGTGGTCATCAGCCCGATGGCGGCGATCTGCACGGTGAGGTTGGACAGGTTCTGCGGTGACAGGAACCGGTCGTTGAGGCCCTGGAAGACGAGCGCGATGAGCAGGAGCCCGATGACCACGGGCGCGGCGCCCAGTTCGCCGGCGCGGAGGTTGCGTCCGACAGCCGCCCACCAGCCACGGGGCGAGGCCGCCGTCTCCAGGAGACGGGGGTCGCGGCGGACCCCGGGCTCCTCCGGGGAGACCGACGCTTCGGTGACGGGGGTGTTCCGTCTCATCGGCCCTCCTCCGCCACGGTGGTCTGCCGACCGTCGCGACGCGCGACCGGGTTGTCGGCCGCCCCTGTGATGGCGGCGACGATCTCCTCGTAGCTGGTCCCGGCGATGGGGAAGTCGCCGGCGTTGCGGCCCAGGCGCAGAACGGCGGCCCGGTCGGCGACCGCCCGTACGTCGGCCATGTTGTGGCTGATGAGGATCACGCCCAGCCCCTGGTCCCGCAGCTGTTCGATGAGGTCGAGGACCTGCGCGGTCTGGGCGACGCCGAGCGCGGCGGTGGGTTCGTCGAGCATGACCACCCGGGGTTTCCCGAGCAGCGCGCGGGCGATGGCCACGATCTGGCGTTGGCCGCCCGAGAGCGAGGCCACGGGAACCCGCAGATCGGGTATGTCCACGGAGAGCGAGCGCAGGAGTTCCCAGGCACGGCGTTCCATCTCGACCTCGTCGAGCGTGCCCGGGAAGTGCAGGTGCTCGTTTCCGAGGAAGAGGTTGGCCACGATGTCGAGGTTGTCGCACAGGGCGAGGTCCTGGTAGATCGTGGCGATGCCGAGGCGCTGGGCGTCGGTCGGCGCGCTGATGTCGACCGCCCGGCCGTCCCAGGCCACGGTGCCGCCGGTGTCGGCCGCGTGGGCGCCGGCTATGACCTTGACGAGGGTGGACTTGCCGGCACCGTTGTCGCCGAGCAGAGCGACGACTTCGCCCTCCTGGACGTGGAGGTCGACCCGGTCGAGGGCACGCACGGCCCCGAAGGTCTTGGAGATCCCGGAGAGTTCCAGGACGGGTGTGCTCATGGGGCGGTCTCTTCCTTCTCCTCGCGCCGGCCCGGGCACCCGCCGGACTGTGGCGGGGCGGCCCGGGCGGAGGGTGCCGGCGGGGCCGGGGTCAGAGGGCTTCCTGGCAGTACTCGGTGTCGGCGTACTCGCCCTCGCAGATCTCCTCGATGGTGTAGAAGCCGTCGGAGACCACGGTGTCGTCGTTGTTGTCGATGGTGAGGGCGACCGGTTCGAGCAGCACGGACTCGATCTCCTCACCGCCGCCGTCCTCGAGCTGAGTGAGGGTGTGTTCGCCCGGCTGGAGGTCGGAACCCGTGGCCAGGTCGACGGTGATCTGCGCAGCCAGTTCGGCCTGGGGGCGGATCGCCTTGTAGACGGTCATGTACTGCTCGCCCGCGACGATGCGCTGGATCCCGGCGAGTTCGGCGTCCTGGCCGGTGACGGGCGGCAGGTCGTCGGTGGAGACCCCGGCGCTCTGCAGGGCGGCGATGACACCGGAGGCCATGCCGTCGTTGGCGGCCAGGACCCCGGTGATCTCGTCGGCTCCAAGGGAGGTGATGGCGCCCTCCATCTGGGTGGTGGCCTCCTCGGGCGACCAGTCGGGGGTGTCATACTCCTGGCCGATCTCCTCCTGGCCGTCGAGCACCTCATGGGCCCCGGCCTTGAACTCGGCGGCGTTGGGGTCGGTGGGTGAGCCGTTGACCATGACGAGCTGGCCGTCGCCCGCCGTTTCCTCCTCCTCCAGGGCGGCGAGGAGGGACTCGCCCTGGACCTGGCCGACGCGGTGGTTGTCGAAGGAGACGTAGGCGTCGACGCCGCCCTCGGCCAGGCGGTCGTAGGCCAGGACGGGCACGCCCTGGGAGGAGGCCTCGTTGACGGTGCCTGCGGCGGCCTCGGCGTCGACGGCGTCCAGGACGAGGATGTCGATGCCGTCGGTGAGCATGGCCTGCGCCTGGGTCTGCTGCTCGTCGACCTCGCCGTCGGCGTTCGCGTAGGAGAGCTCGCAGGCCGGGCACTGTTCCTCGAGCGCCTCTTCGAAGTAGGGGTGATCGAAGGCCTCGTACCTGGCGGTGTACAGGTCGGGCAGGAGGAGTCCGACGTGGAAGCCCTCCTCCACGGAGTGGGTCTCGCCCTCGCCCTCTCCTCCGGCCGAGGTGACGGCGTCGCAGCCGGTGGCGGCGACCAGTGCCAGAGCGGTGGCCACGGCGGGGATCCCGCCGGTGACCATGCGTGCGTGGGAGGAGCGTCGTGTCGTCAACGCCGGACCCTTCTCGTGGGGGGAGGTGATGTGCGGCACCGCGTTCGGTGCAGTGCAGTCAAACCGCGGCTCGGGCTTGGGGTCAACTCCTGAACACATAACCGAAACATCACAGATCTTGAGTTCAACCTGTGAACGGTCGGGCGGGCTGGTCAAGCCGCGGGGCTGCTCAGCGGCGCCCCGGAGGCCGAGAGAGGTCGTGTTTCAGGCGGGTGCCTCGGCGGCTGCCAGGAGCGCCCCGTACAGGGCCGCGTGTTCGCCGAGTTCACTCGGCACGACCTCCACACGCTCCAGCGCGCTGCCGAGAGTGCCCAGCGCCATCGCCCGGACCATGGGGTCCAGGAGCAGATCGCCTGCGACGGCGAGCGGACCACCGACCACGATCCGGTCCGGGTTGAGAAGGTTGGCGACCACGGCCGTGCCCTGCCCGAGCGCGGTGCCCGCCTCGGAGAGGATGCGGCGCCCTGCGGGGTCGCCCCCGTGCGCGGCTGCCACCAGCTGGGGCAGGGCGGCGCTGCCGTTCCTGGCCGACCCGCTGTCGCGGGGCACCATCGCCAGGAGGTAGGAGGTGCCCACGAAGGTCTCCAGGCACCCGCGGTTGCCGCAGCGGCAGACCTGGCCGCGCGGGTCGAGGCCGATGTGTCCGATCTCCCCGGCCGTGCCGTCGGCACCGCGCAGCAGACGGCCGTCCAGGACCAGGCCGGACCCCACCCCTTCGCCGAGGTGCAGGTGGACGACTGTGCGGGACCCGCGCGCGGCTCCGCGCCGGCACTCGGCCAACGCGGCGAGATTGGCGTCGTTCTCGGCCCGCACGGGCCGGCCCAGGCGTTCCTGCAGGGCCGGGGCGGGTCGGAACCCCGTCCAGTACGGCAGGCAGGAGACCGCGCCGACGGCCCCGGTGGCCGGGTCGAGCGGACCGGGCACGGAGGCCACCACGGAGGCCACCGACGCAAGGTCGATGCGGCCGCGGAAGAGCACGGTCTCGGTGAGCCAGGCGGCACGGCGCACCGCGCGCCCGGGGTCGGCGGCCACGTCGTAGTCGATGGACTCGCGTTCGAGGAGGCCGCCCTCGTGGTCGGCCACGGCCACCCGAAGGCGGTCGGCGGCGAAGTCGACGGCCACGACGGTTCCGGGCGGGCGCACGAGGGTGACGGCGCGGGCACGGCGACCGTTGGAGGACGTGTCGCGGACGGTGACCGCGCCCGAGGAGTGCAGACCGCGCACGATGTTGGAGACGCTGGCGGCGGACAGGCCGGTGGCTCGGGCGAGTTCGGCCTGGGTACAGGTGCCCTCGCGCCGCAGGACGTCGACGACGCGGCGTTCGTTGGCCTGGCGCAGCGCCGACTGCGAACCCGGGGTCGTGTCGGCCTCGGTCACCGGGCGGCCCCTCGTCCGTCGCTCGTCCGTGTTGTGCGCGCCGCACGCGCTGCGCCCGAGCATGCTACAAGCCGTGAACGGACCTGAGAACCGGGCATCGGGCGCCTCCCCGCCGAAGGCGACCGCCGGGGTCGGTCGGTATCAGGAGAGCCGAGGGAGCGGCCGACCAGCCGGGTGGGCGGGGTCGGCCTGGCAGGCCCTACGCTGCGGGGATGAGCGAGCTGGAGGTGGCCACCGGAACGCCCGGTTGGGCGGGAGCGGTGGCGAAGCAGGTACCCGGGGGCGCGGGGGTCCGGGTAGTGGCGGTCGAGGGCCGGTCCGGCTCGGGCAAGAGCACTGTCGCAGCGCACCTCCGCCAGGCCCTGGAAGCAGAGGACGAGGCGGTGCACGTCCTGACCATGGAGGACCTCTACCCGGGTTGGGACGGCCTGGCCGAGGGCGCCGACCTCCTGCGCACGTGTGTACTGGAACCGCTCGCGCGCGGCGAGTCCCCCGTGTGGCGCCGCTGGGACTGGGAACGCGGGGCCTTCTCCGAGGCACCGTCGTCCCTGCCGGAAGCAATGGCCTGCTACGGGGTCCTGATCGTGGAGGGTACCGGGGCCGGTGCGCGCCCCGGCCCCGTCGACCTGATCGTGTGGGTGCACGCCCCCGACGCCGTGCGCGCCCGCCGGCTGGACCGGCGCGAGGATGCACCGCTGTACGCCCCCTTCCGAACGGCCTGGGCCGAGCAGGAGGAGCGCCACCTGACCCGACACCGCCCCGAGGAGCGCGCCCGCATCCGGGTGGACAACGGCTGAGCTCAGTCCGAGGAGCAGATCCGCCGGGCCTCGGCCAGGTCGCGTTCGATGTTCTGCAACCCGCTGTCCAGGCTGGACCTGACCCGCGGCAACTGAGCGGCACGCTGGGAGCGCCACTGCCGTTCCTGGGCGGTACCGAAGCGCTGGGTGTGCTGGTTGGCCACGACCAATGCACCGATACCGGCCCCCACCGCGGCGATGAAGAACAGGAAGCTGACGGCATCGTTGGTCACGAACGCGACGAAGGCGAGGATCCCGGTCGCCCAGTAGAGTACGACCTTCCCCCGGCGGAATCCCTCGTCCGATTCGCCCTGGTCCGCCAGTTGCCGTTGCTGCACGGTGACGGAGCGGTGCTGGGAGATCCACTGTTCGCGCTGGTGGGCCAGGACCGCCACCGTCTCCAGCGCCCCGTACACCGCGGCGGCGTGCCCGGCGCGCGCTGCCCCGTCGGAGCGCTCCACCCGGGTCCAGAGGATGTCGAGCCATTCGGCCACACCGGGCCGGTCCCCCGGCTCGGGCCGACGCACGAGGTCGGGATGCAGCAGGAAGACCAGCGCCACCGCGGGGTCGACGTGGTTCTGGGTGCCGCGCCACCCGCCGAGACCACTGGCGAGCTGCTCGTGGAAGCGCACCCCGATGCGTTCGGCCTCCACCAGGTCCTCGGCCAGGGAACGCAGCGCAACGGAATCGCGGCCCTCGTGCTGGGCCATGAGGCGCAGGACCTCCGGGCGCGCCAGCAGGCCGAGCTCATTGCTCCGCGGGTCACCGGACAGCAGGGGCCGGGGATCGGAGAAGAGGCGGCCGAGCCCGGAGACACTGCAGTCGTGGCCGCGGAAGACCGGCGGCAGGTCGGGCCGCGCCTGCGCGACGAGGGCCGCCACCGCGGTGTTGGCATCGTTGACCGTGCGGCGGAACAGGGCCCGGTCGACGAGGGTGTCGTCGAGGTCGTCGATGATCCAGGCACCCAGGGCTGCACGTTCCTGGTCGTCGGACATGACCCCGACCGCGTCCGACCAGTTCTCCTGCAGGGCGGCGGCGAGCTCCTGGACGGTGTGCAGGCGTTGCCCGGCGAAGTGGTACGGCGGGGTCTGGGTGCCGCTCCCGCTCCCCCGCGGCGGCGGGGTCTGCGGCCCGGAGAAGGCCGGCGCCTCCGGCCCCGAGGACGGCGGGGTGTACGCGCCCCCGGAGGACGCCTGGTGCTCAGGGCCCGGTGAGGGCTCCGCAGCGGCGGCCGATCCCGGACCCGGCTCGGCATCGGGCTCCGGGGCGTACCCGCGAGTGAGCCCGTCGTCGACCCCCTCGACCAGGGTCGGCTCGACCTTCGGCCCTGCGGTCGTGGGCGCCTGCGCGGGCAGCGCCCCACCGGTGACCAGGTGGTCGAGCAGGGTCCGGGCGTCAGGACGCGCACCGGGGTCGCCGGCCAGGCAGGCGCGCACGGCCGGAGCGAGGCTCTCGGGAAGCCCGTCGAGGTCGGCGTTGCCGGACAGCACCTTCGCGATGCGGGAGGCCTGTGTCGGCCCGGGGAAGGCCTCACGCCCGGTCGCAGCGAAGACCATCACCGCGCCCCAGGAGAACAGGTCCACCGCC
>NZ_ANBF01000243.1:0-13370 GCF_000341025.1 Nocardiopsis salina YIM 90010
CCCGACGACGAACACCACCCACCCCAACCACAAGCCGCCACCCACAGGCCCTCAACCACAGACCGCCCACCACAAACCCCGCCCCCACCCCGGCCACACGAGCCCGGTCCAAACGCCCCGACGAACCATGCGCCGAAACGAGCCGCGAGAAAACCGGCCGAACCAGGGATCGCGGCCTCGCCCGTCGACGAACCACCACCCCCGAGGCAACACCGAACAACACCCCACCCAGAGGAAGCCACTCACACCCAACCCCACCCCCTCAGCACCGATCAACGCTCACCGATCCAGAGCGTCCAGGCGCTCGCGCACCTCCCTCACCTTGTCGTCCGCGCCGACCTCTCCGTACAAAGCGAGGGCCCGCTCCAGATCCGGCCGCGGACCCTCCGGCGCATGGTCGGCGCGCTCGAGGTGGTTGTCGGCCATGCGGCGCCGGTCGTCCAACCGGCCGTGGCGCTCGATGGCCCAGTCGTACTCGACGAGCGCCGCGGCGGTGTCGCCCGCCCGGGCCCGCAACCGGGCGGTCACTGTGTGAGTGCGGCCCTGGTTCTGGTCGTCCCCCTCCGGCAGCAGGGACCTGGCATGGTCGAGCAGCTCGGCCGCCTCCCGCAGGTCCGGGTCGGCACCGTCCAGGAGCAGGTCGGCCAACTTGCGTTCGGCGATGTACAGGGCCCGCTCGTCGACCGGATCCACCGCCAGAGCGCTCTGCCGTGCCTGTTCGAAACTGTCCCGGGCCCGGGCCCGGTTGCCCAGGGCCGCATGGGCGTCCCCGTGGGCCTCCTGCGCGGTCAGCAGCACGAGGGGGTGGGCGCCCTCCGCGAGTTCGAGCGCACGTTCGGCGTCGCTGCGGGCCTCGGTCAGGTGGCGCTCGCGCCGGAAGGCCACGGAGCACTGGGCATGGATCCGGGAGAGCCGCGCGGGCGGTGCCGCGGGACGGCCGGCGGAGCCCCGGAGCACGGCGGGGTGGGTGTCGCCGATGTCGCCGAAGAACCCACGGGTGAACCAGAACGGCCACAACACCTCGCACAGTTCCGCGGCCTCGGCGTGGTAGCCGTGCAGCACCGCGTGCGTGATGACTGCGATGAGGGCGCCGCGTTCGGCCTCCAGCGCCCGTCCCGCCTCGTCCGCGGTGGCGAAGGAGCGGGCACGGTCGGTGCCCGCAGGGAAGGCGGTGTCCCCGTCGAGCTCGATCTGTAGCCAGCGGTCGGGGAAGATCGCACGGTGGGCCGCGTATCCGAGTTCGGCGTAGTGCCTGAGGGTCGTGGTGATCTCGTCCATGCTTCCCTTCATGTGGAAGGAGGGGGAACGCCGCAGACTGCCGGAGGCGAAGAAGTACCGGTCCCCCGGGGTTCGCGGTCCGGACCGCAGGGCATGCAGGACCCCGCTGCGCACGAGCTCCTCCAGGTCGGACACGAGGCCGTCGGCGCTCCGGCCGGTCAGGCGGCGCAGCAGATCGGTCCCGAAGTCGGCGTCGGGCAGGCGGGCGAGCACCCCGACCAACTCCCTGAGCCCCTCGGGCACCCAGGCGTCAGTGGCCGGCGCCTCGTCCCGAGCATCCGGGAAGACCTCTGCGTACACCCGGGCGAGTGCGTCCTCGTGCTGGAACGAAGCGGCAAGGACCCGCCGCGCGTAGGCGTTCAGGAACACGGTGTCGCCGTCGGCCGCGCGCACGAACCGGTCCACCATCGCCTCGTCCTGCCGCGTGCGCATCTCCACCGAAGCACGACGGCAGAACAGGTCTCGGGCGTGGTCCTCCGACAGGGGCCGGAGGGGGATGACGCGCTGCTCGACGTGTTCAAGGATCCGCTGTTCCTCGAGGGTGAGGGTGTCGAAGTCGAATTCGCCCTTGATCAGGGCCACGACGACGCTGCCGGGGCTGGTCGCGGCGAAGGGCACGATCTCACTGGGGGTTCGGGGGGAGTCGACCAGGACGGCGGTGGGCCGGTTCCATTCGAGCCGCTCGCGCAGCGCCCGCAGCCGCTTCTCAGGCACAGCCGGGATCTGGTTCTCGGGGACCCCTTTGCGGCGCAGTTCCTCGGCGATCGCGAAGAGCACGTCGTTCCTCGAGAGGTCGGCGTGGTGGTACCGGTCGGAGAAGCGCTCCCCGTACGCGGCCCAGCTCTCGTGCATGATCTTCAACCCAAGGGCGGAGGAACCCTGCCCGGGGCCGGCGATCAGGTACAGCAGCGTGGCGTGGTCGCGTCCGCGGTCGATGGCCTCGAGGGCCGCGCGCAGGGGCTCCTCGCGGTCGACCATCGCCGGTGGCGCGGGCAGGTCGTACCCGGGTGCGTCGCCCTCACCGTCACCGCCCCGCACGGTGACGTATATGTTCCTGCCCTGAAGGACCTTGGCATTCCCCGAGACCGGTCCGACATTGTTGCTGACACGGTTCTCGGGCTCGTGCACGGGAGGATCCTCGCGGCCGGGGGTTCAGGGGCATCGCCACCCTAATCCTGCCGGATCCGGCGCACAGACCCCGGGTGTGGCTGAAAACGGCCGTCTCGGTCCCGGGCCGATACGCCTCGTCCGGAACGGCGCTTGCCCCTCCCCCGGGACGCGGGCATAGCCTTCCCGCGACAGCGGCCTCCAGGGCCTTCCACCCCACACGAATCGCGGTGACCATGAGCGCGACCGGACTGCGCCGGCTCGGCCCCTCCGACCTGTACGTCTCTCCCCTGTGTTTCGGCGGCAACGTCTTCGGGTGGACCGCCGACGAAGCGACCTCCTTCGACCTACTGGACGCCTACGTGCGCGCGGGAGGCAATTTCGTGGACACCGCCGACGTCTACAGCGCCTGGGCCGAGGGGCACAGCGGCGGCGAGTCGGAGTCGGTGATCGGACGGTGGTTGGCCGATCGGGGCCGCCCGGACGACCTGGTGCTGGCGACCAAGGTCGGCGGGCACCCCGACTTCCCGGGGCTGAGCGCCGCCAACATCCGTGCTGCGGCCGACGCGTCCCTGCAGCGCATGGGTGTGGGCACCATCGACCTGTACTACGCGCACTTCGACGACTCCGAGACCCCGCTGGAGGAGAGCGCACGGGCCTTCTCCGACCTGGTCGAGGAAGGCAAGGTGCGCCACGTGGGGCTGTCCAACCACAACCCGGGGCGCATCGCCGAGTGGATGGACCTCTGCGCGGACCGCGACCTGCACGCTCCGGTCTGTGTGCAGCCGCAGTACAACCTGGTCGAGCGCGGTATCGAGTCGGACCTGGTGCCGTTGGCGGAGGAGCGGGACCTTTCGCTGCTGCCCTACTTCGGGTTGGCGCGCGGGTTCCTGACCGGCAAGTACCGCAAGGGCGGCGCGGAGGTCGACAGCCCGCGGGCCGGCAAGGCGTGGGACTACCTGGAGGAGCCGCGCGGCGAGCGGGTCCTGGCCGAACTGGACCGCATCTCGGCCGAGCACGGCACGACGCAGGCGGCGGTGGCGCTGGCGTGGTTGGTCGGGCGTCCCGGTGTGAGCTCGGTGCTGGCCAGCGCCCGCGACCTCGACCAGCTCGACGGCCTGCTCCCGGTGACGGAGCTGCGGCTGACGGCGGAGGAGTCCGAGGCCCTGACCGCGGCCTCGGCCTGATCCCCACCCTCCTCCGCCCCGGTCGGCTCTTCGGCGCGATCCATCACACACGGGATCGGGCCGCCCGGGTTGTTGCAGCTCGGGGTTGCACGGGTAGGCCGCCCCGACACAGCGGGAACTCCTGGAGGTTCGGCAACGTTCTTCGATATCGCCCGAGACCCCTCACGAAGGAACGAGGGGCAATCACGTAAGGTCATTGACGCACCACACACAGCACGGGGGGCGAGACGAGATGACGAATGAATTTCCCGACGACCGGGGCAACGATCCCGGCTCCTTCGACGAGTTCCTGGCCCGTTTCCTCGGTGCACGCGGACCGGTGCGGCGGGTCGACCTGTCCAAACTGATGAGCCCCGAGGCGCGACAGGTCGCCGACGCGGCCGTGCACCGCTCCGTGGAGTCCGGTGGGGCCGACGTCGACTCGGTGCACCTGCTGTGGTCCCTGCTGCGCTATCCGCCCACGCGCGAACTGATCGAGCGCACCGACGCGCAGATCTCCAAGCTGGAGGAGGTCATCGACCAGGCCGTCGCGCAGGCGCCCCGGTCGGTGCGCGGTTCGGCACGGCTCACACCCTCCGCCAAGCGCGCTCTGCTCGACGCCTTGCAGATCGCGCGCGCCACAGGCAGCTCCAGCATCACACCCGAGCACATGCTGTTCGCACTGGCGGTCAACCCGGACAACCCGGTCAGCCAGCTGCTGCGCGACTCCGGGGTGAGCCCTCAGTCCCTGCAGCAGGCCTCGGGGCCGCAGGCCCCCACCGAGCAGAGCGAGTCCGAGCCTTCCAACACCCCCTCGCTCGACGAGTTCGGCACCGACATGACCGAGCTCGCCCGGGAAGGACGCCTGGACCCGGTCGTGGGCCGCGACGCCGAGGTCGAGGAGTGCATCGAGGTCCTGGCCCGCCGCCGCAAGAACAACCCGGTGCTCACCGGTGACCCGGGCGTGGGCAAGACCGCGATCGTCGAGGGCATCGCCCAGCGCATCTTCGACGACGACGTCCCCGACGTCCTGCGCGGGCGGCGCCTGGTCCAGCTCGACCTGTCCGGGATCGTGGCCGGAACCCGCTACCGGGGCGACTTCGAGGAGCGCCTCAACCAGATCGTCGAGGAGATCCGCGCCCACTCCGACCAACTGCTGATCTTCATCGACGAGATCCACACGATCGTGGGCGCGGGCGCCGCGGAGGGTTCCACCAGCGCGGGGAACATGCTCAAGCCGGCGCTCGCCCGCGGTGAACTGCACATCATCGGTGCGACCACCGTCGACGAGTACCGCAAGAACATCGAGAAGGACGCGGCTCTGGAACGCCGTTTCCAGCCCATCCAGGTGCCTGAACCGTCGGTGGGCGACACCATCGAGATCCTGCGGGGACTGCAGGACCGCTACGAGGCCCATCACCAGGTGCGCTTCAGCGACGAGAGCCTGGTGGCCGCCGCCGAACTCTCCGACCGCTACGTCACCGACAGGTTCCTGCCGGACAAGGCCATCGACCTCGTGGACCAGGCGGGCGCGCGCGTGCGCCTGCGCCTGAAGTCGTCCAGCTCGGCGCTGCGCGAGATCGAGAACCACCTCAAGGAGCTGGAGGAGAGCAAGGAGAAGGCGGTCCAGGACGAGGACTACGAACGCGCCGGGCGGCTGCGCGACGAGATCATCGAGGCCCGCAGCTCGATGCACCAGGCCCGGGGCACCGGTTCGGCCGTGCCCGAGGTCGGCGCGAACGACATCGCCGAGGTGGTCTCCCGCAGCACGGGCATCCCCGTCAGCCAGCTGACCCAGGAGGAGCGCGAGCGCCTGGTCAACCTGGAGGAGGTCCTGCACGGGCGGGTCATCGGCCAGCACGCGGCGGTCACGGCAGTGTCGGAGGCGATCCGCCGCAACCGGGCCGGGCTCGACGACCCGGACCGGCCGGTGGGCAGCTTCCTGTTCCTCGGGCCCACGGGTGTGGGCAAGACCGAACTGGCGCGGGCGCTGGCCGAGGCGATGTTCGGCTCCGAGGAGTCGCTGATCCGCATCGACATGAGCGAGTTCCAGGAGCGGCACACTGCCAGCCGCCTGACCGGTGCTCCCCCCGGCTTCGTCGGGTACGAGGAGGCCGGGCAGCTCACCGAGTCGGTGCGCCGCCACCCGTACTCGGTGCTGCTCCTGGACGAGGTCGAGAAGGCCCACTCGGACGTGTTCAACCTGCTGCTGCAGCTGTTGGACGACGGCCGCCTGACCGACGGGCAGGGGCGCACGGTCGACTTCCGCAACACCGTGGTGATCATGACGAGCAACCTGGGTTCGGAGGCGATCACCGGCGGGGCCCCGATGGGTTTCACCAGCAGCGGGGAGATGGACACCGACACCGAGCAGCGGGTGCTGCGCCGGCTTCGGGACGAGTTCCGACCCGAGTTCATCAACCGCATCGACGAGGTCATCGTCTTCAAGCAGCTCGACGAGCAGGAGATCGGCCAGATCACCCGGCTCATGCTGGAGAAGACCGAGGAGCGCCTGAAGAACAAGGACATCGCGGTGCGCTTCACCGACGAGGCGGTCGGCTGGCTGTCGCAGCGCGGCTACCAGCCCACCTACGGGGCGCGGCCGTTGGCGCGCACGATCCAGCGCAACATCGGCAACAAGCTCTCCCGGATGGTGCTGGACGGCCAGATCGTCCCCGGTGACCGTGTGCTCGTCGATGCGAGCGGTGACGAGCTGACCATCAACACCGTCGACACCTTCTGACCCGGGCCCCGGGCAGAGTCGGGCCCCGGACCGTCGCCGTGACGGTCCGGGGCCGATGTGTGCCGGAGTGCCGGGCGCGGCGGGCCGGCGCGGTGCGTGCCGGGCGGGTCAGGCCGGTTCCGGTTCCGGTTCGGGGCCGGGGCGCCCGGGCACCGGGGGCTCGGGCGGCATCGGCTCCGGCTCCGGTTCGGGCTCGGGCGGCGGCATGGGTGTCGGGGGGAACGGATCCGGCGGCATCGGATCGGGTTCCCGTACGGTCCCGTGTCGGGTCCGGGTCGGCATGTGCACTACCTCCTTCGTTGGGGGACGTCCGGCGGCCCGGGAATGCCGGGCCGGGTCATCGTTCGGCTCTCAGACGGGGCAGGAGCTCGGTGGTGAAGAATTCGAAGAACCCCTCCTGGTCGTCGCCGATCTGGGAGATGTAGACCTCGTCCACCCCCGCTTCCAGGTACGGGCGGATCGCCGACATGTGCGCGTCGGGGTCGGGCCCGCAAGGCACCTTCGCAGCAACCATGTCCTCGCTGACCAGTTCCCCGGTCAGCTGGCCGAAGTGGCGCGGCAGCGGCAGGGGGTGGGGGNCTTCCCCCGGCAGGGCCTCGGTGGGCCAGCGGTGGTGGACCAGGCGCCGTGCTTCGGCCTCGTCCTGGTGCCAACACACCTTGAGTCCTCCCTGGACGGGTTTTCCCGCACCGCCCCGGGAACGGAACATCTCGATGGTGTCGGGGCTGGGCGCGACCTGGATGAGGCCGTCGGCCACGCTCGCGGCCAGCGTGGTGGCCTTGGGCCCGAACGCGGACATGTACACACCCGGGCGTTCCTCGGGCAGCGTGTAGATGCGGGCGGTGTCGAGGTCGTAGTACTCGCCGCGGTGAGTGATGAGCTTGCCGGTCCAGAGCTGGCGCATGACCTCGATGGCCTCCTCCAGCATGGCGATGCGCTGAGCGGCCGGCGGCCAGGGCAGGCCGAGTATGTGCTCGTTGAGGGCCTCACCGGTGCCCACCCCGAGTGTGAACCCGCCCCTGGCCAGAGCGGCGGTGGTGGCAGTGGCGTGCGCGACCACCGCCGGGTGCATGCGTGTGGTCGGACAGGTCACGGCGGTGGTGATGGGCAGGGCGGTGGCCTGTCCGACCGCCCCGGCCACCGTCCACACGAACGGCGACTGCCCCTGGCTCTCCAACCAGGGGTGGAAGTGGTCGCTGATCCACAGAGCCTCGAACCCGGCGGCCTCGGCCCCCTGAGCCTGGCGGACCAGCGCCCGCGGGGTGTGTTCCTCGCTGGAAAGAAAGTAGCCGATGCGCGTCACGTGCACTCCCCCGTCGTCGGCCGCGCACCCCGGCCGGCCTCATTCTCGCCGGTCGCGCGTGTCCTGATTGAGTCGGTCGACGGCCCGCTCGTTGAGCGCGGCCGCGCTCTCGGCCAGCCGCCCCATCCTGCTGTGGCCGCTCTCGTTCCCGGTGCGTGCGCTGACGTGGTCGGGGACCGAGGGCAGGACCCGCCCGACCACGCGCATCGCCTGCTGCGTCAGGCCGGGGGCCAGGCCGTGCATGGCCATGGCCGCGCGGGTGGTGGGGTTGAGCACGACGAACCCCTGACGGCGCGCGGTCGCGGAGGCGACGCGGCGGGCGGCCCGGTCGGCGTTGGTGCTCAGCAGCGGCAGGCCGGCCAGGAGGGCGAACCAGGTGTACTCGCGTTCGGGATCGCCCACGAAGAGCACACCTCGGTGCGAACCGGTGCGCATCATGCCCGGAACGACGGTCGTCACCCGCACCCCGCTCCGACCGGTCTCGGCGGCCAGCCCCTCGGACAGGGCGGCCCAGGCGTGCTTGGCGGTGGAGTAAGGCAACAGGTGGGGGACGGTCAGGTAGGCGCCGATGGAGGTGATGTTGACCAGGGACCCCTCGGTTCCGCGTAGGTGCGGCAGGGCCTCGCGTGCGACGTTGAAGGGGCCCCAGTACATGATGTCCATGGCCTCGGTGAAGTAGTCGTCCTCCATCGCCTCGGCCGGTCCCACGCGCATGACGCCGGCGTTGTTGACCACGACGTCGAGGCGTCCGAAGTGTTCGACGGTCTCACCGACGAGGGCACGGACCTGTTCGCGGTCGGTGACATCACAGACCACGCCGTGCGCATCGACACCTCGGCCGGCGAGCTCGGTGACGGCCCGGTCGAGCTTGTCGGGGTCGCGGCCGCAGACCACGACGGAGGCCCCGCCGGCACCGAACTCGCGCGCAAGCTGGAGGCCGAAGCCGCGGGTCCCGCCGGTGACGAGCGTGACACACCCGTGCAGACGTCCCGAGCGGCGGCGTTCGGCCAGAGCCGAGGCCCCGACCCCGAGGAGGGCGCCGGCCCCGGCCCAGGCGGCGAGGTCGAGCGCGCGTTCGCCCCTGGTGGGGCGGCGCCTCCGGTTGCGGTACCTGTTCAGGGCCCAGCGGGCTCCGAGGAGCGCGACGGGTGCCTTCCAACCGCTCACCGGTGGGTCTCCGTTTCGTCAGGGGACTGCGGACGTGGTGTGTCGGTTACCCGCCAGTCGGGACGTAAAAACCGCAGGTGGGAAGAGATGGGGTTCCGCGTTCGCGCTCTTGGGCCCACCGGACAGCGCGCGGAGAGACATTTCGGCTCGGAATATCTGTGTCACTGTGGGTATCGTCTGCGCTGCGGACCGTCGAGGCCGCCTGGAACGTCACCACCTCCGGGAAGGGGACCCCGTGCTGGTCAAGGGCGGCAACACCCGGCCGCTGTCGGAGAGCGGCCGCCCCGCCCCGGTCGGCGACGCTATGTACGACGCACCCCACGGCCCCATCGGGTCGGAGGAGCGGCTGCGTTCGGGCGCCCGCGCCCTCGGGAACTTTCTCCACCCCGACCGCGTGATCGAGCAGGCCGTGCGCCACCCGGTCCCCGAGGCCGCCGACCTGTGTGCGCTCTTCCTCGCCGGGCCCGACGGTTCGGTGCACTGGTGGTGCGCCTTCCAGGACGAGCCGGGACGGTGCCGGGTCAGCACCGGCCAGGGCACATGGAGCGCCGAGACGGTGGCCTCGGCTCCGTGGCTCGACGAGATCCTGCGGGGCACGGCCTGCGAGGGTGAGCCCGCACCGGGCGACCCCGTGGAAACGCTGATACGCACGTTCCTGCCCCTGCGGAACGGCCCGAGGGCGTTCCGGGCGGTGGCGGTCCCGGGACTGACAGAGGTGGCCGGGGCGCTGTTGTTGCATCGCAGCAGCGGTGCGCTCGACGTGAGCCCGGGAACGGCGCGCGACTACGCCGAGGGCCTGGGCACGTCGCTGAGCACCGCCCGCCTGTACCAACACCAGGCCCGCACCGCATCGACGCTGATGTCGGCACTGGTGCCGGCGCCGCTGCCGGAGGTGGAGCACGCCGAGCTGGGCGCGGTGTTCCGTTCCTCCGTGGAGGCCGAGCGGATCGGCGGGGACTTCTACGGAGTACACCCGTGCCAGGACGGTTTCGACCTCGCCTTCGGCGACGTGTGCGGCAAGGGCAACGACGCGGCTCTGCTCAGCGGGATGCTGCGCCAGTCCCTGGAGGCCCTGCGCCTGGTGGAGCAGGACCCCCGCACGCTGCTGAGCCTGCTCAACGTGCTCATGCTGCGCACCGATCCGGAGAAGTTCAGCACCGTGCTTCTGGGGCGGGCAGAACCCGCGCGCGGTGGTGCACTGTCGCTGCGCCTGGCCGGGGGCGGACACCCGGCTCCGCTGGTGGTCGGCCCCGACGGAGCCGTCCGCGATGTGCGGGTGGGAGGACTGTTCGTCGGCGCGATCGAGGAGGCCGTGTTCAAGAGCACGGACCTGGTTCTGGAACCCGGCGAGAGCCTGGTGTTCTACAGCGACGGCGTCACCGAGGCCCGCAACCCGCTGCGCGGCGGGGAGATGCTCGGTGAGGAACGGCTCCGGCACCTTTTGCGCGAGTGCGGGGGCGCTTCGGCGCACGCCACCGCCGAGTGGGTCGCCCAACGTGTGGGCGACTGGCTGGGCGACGGCGAGCACGACGACATCACGGTGCTCACCGTGCGGCCGAGGGGTCCGGACCGGGGGTCCGGCCGGGGCTGAGAGGGCGCCCCGCCGGCATGGTCCTGCCGTTACAGCCGCCCCGGCCTCGGGTATCCCAGGGCCAGGCTGTCCTCTGCGGCAGCGTCCCTCCCTGCCGAACGGAAGGGGGCCGACCGTGGACACACTCGGTACCGCATGGCTGATCTGGGTCCTGGTGACCATCGCCGTGCCGATCGTGGTCATCTTCATCGTGCTCGGCGTGCTGCGCTGGTCGCGGATGCGCGCCCAGGAGGCGGTGCGCTCGGAGGAGTACTGGGAGGAGACCCCCGACGACCGGCGCTACCCGACCGGCTACGAGCGCATGTACGACCCGGACGCCCGCCGCGCCGCGACCCGGGGTGAGTATCCGCAGGACCAGGAGCCCGGCGGCGAGGAGAGCGAGTACGGGCAGAGCGGCTCCCACCCCTACACACAGGAGGAGGACGACCAGGACCCCGGGGACGAGGGCCCCTCCGGCCGGTGAGCACCGCCGGGCGTCAGCCCTGCAGCGGCGACGCCTCGGACCCTGCCTCCGCGGGTACACGGTCGCCGGGCCCGGAGAAGCGCAGATTCGGGTCCTCGACACTGCCGCTCAAGAGCTTGCGGTCCTCATGGTATCCCGCGGACATCAGCCACGGGTCCTGCGCCCCCTGGCGGGGCAGACGGTCGAGGGCCCGCCTGACGTACCCGGCGTCGAAGTCCAGCAGCGGACGGGTGTCCATGCCTTCCGGGGCGACCGGGACGACGGTGTCGTGGCCGCGGGCGTCCATGTGGGACAACAGTCGGCACCAGTAGTCGCACAACAGGCCGATCTTGAGGGTCCACGACGCGTTGGTGTAGCCGACGGCCAGGGAGAAGTTGGGCACGCCGCTGAGCATCTTGCCGCGGTGGACGACGGTGTCGGGGTAGGAGACCGGTTCTCCGTCGACGCTGAGCTCGATACCGCCGGCGATCTGCAGGGTCAGTCCAGTGGCGGTGACGATGATGTCGGCGGGCAGCTCGCGGCCCGATTCCAGCTGCACACCGTGCTCGACGAAGGTCGTGATGCGGTCGGTGGCCACCGAGGCCCGGCCCCGGCGGATCTCCCGGAAGAAGTCGCCGTCGGGCACCAGGCAGAGGCGCTGGTCCCAGGGGTCGTAGGGCGGGTTGAAGTGTTGATCGACCGGGTAGCCGGTCGGCAGCTGCCGGGCGTTGACCGCACGGATGGCCTTGCGCGCCCCGCGAGGGAAGCGTCGGCACAGCTCCCAGATCGCACGCTGTTGGATGATGTTCTTGCGCCGTGTCACGGCAGAGCCCCGGTCCGGTCCGAGGAGTCGGGTGAAGAGCGCCGCCAGGCCGTCCTCGCGGGGGACGGGGACGACGTAGGTCGGCGTGCGCTGGAGCATGGTCACGTGCTCGGCCTGCTCACTCATGGCCGGCACGAGGGTGAAGGCGGTGGCGCCGCTGCCGATGACGACCACCCGCTTGCCGGTGTGGTCGAGGTCCTCGGGCCAGTGCTGGGGATGGACGATGCGGCCGCCGAATCGCTCACGTCCTTCGAAATGGGGTGTGTGGCCCTGGTCGTAGCGGTAGTAGCCGCTCGCGCAGAAGATCCAGTTCGCCCCCATGTACAGGCGCTGCCCGGTGTCGGTGCGCTCGACCTCGACCTGCCAGCAGGCCTGCTCCGAGGACCAGTCGGCCGCCACGACCCGGTGCCGGTACCGGATGTGGGGGTCCAGTCCGCTCTCGGTGGCCGTCTCCCGCAGGTAGTTCAGGATGCGCGGGGCGGTGGCAATGGATTCGCGTTCGCGCCAGGGACGGAAGTCGTAGCCGAAGGTGTACAGGTCGGAGTCGGAGCGGATCCCCGGGTAGCGGAACAGGTCCCACGTACCGCCCGAAACGTCGCGGGCCTCGAGGATCGCGAAGCTGCGCCGGGGGTGGCGGGTCTTCAGGTACCGGGCGGCCCCGATCCCGGAGATCCCGGCTCCGACGACGAGCACGTCGAGGTGTTCGGTGGGCGAGTCGGTCGGATTCATGGGCGCTCCTGGTCCCTGGGGCGACGAATGTACTCATTCACCGTCCCGCCCACGGCCCCCGCGGGAAAGATGCACCCCGCACCAGTCTGCGGCTCGCTCCGGTGCACAATGTCCCCATGGAACAGCGTTGGCCCGACCTCTCGCCGCGGGTCCGGGAGCTCTTCCGCAGCGGGGCCGAGATCGCCCTCACGCCCCGGGAGGAGTGGATCGAGGAGCTCAACACCGCTGTGCTCGGCCGGGGCCGCATGACACAGGTGGCCGAGGACCCCGCTCTGGCCGACGCGCTGCGCCGCTCCAACCTGGCGGTGCTGCTGCACTGGGCGTCGGCCAACTTCCAGCGCCCGGGCCGTCGAGTGACCCCCAACACCGGGCCCGAGACCCTGGAGATCGCCCGCGACCTGGTCCGGCGCGGACTGGACGAGCACGCCCTGGACACCTACCGGATCGGTCAGAGCGTGGCCTGGCGGCGCTGGATGGAGATCTGTTTCTCCCTGACCTCGGATCCGGAGGAGCTGCGCGAGCTCCTGGAGGCCTCGGCACTGTCGATCTCCGCGTTCGTCGACGACACGGTCGCGGCTGTCTCCGAGCTCGTGGAGGCCGAACGCGAGGAGCTGACCCGCGGCAGCAACGCAGAACGTCGGGAGGCGGTCGGGCTCATCCTGGAAGGAGCGCCCCTGTCCCCCTCTCGGGCCGAACGCAAGCTCGGGTACAAGCTGACCGGACCTCATGTGGCCGCCGTCCTGTGGAGCGGCAGCAGCGGAGACGCNGCGGCGCCCCGTACCGGTTGATGGTCGTGGCCAGCACGTCGGCGCTGTGGGTGTGGGTACCGGTGGAGCGCGCCCCGCACACGGGCGCCCTGGAGCAGGCAGTGGCCCCGTACCCGGACGTGCTCGTGGCACTGGGCCGACCCGGCACAGGTGTGGGCGGGTTCCGGCGCAGCCACCTGGAGGCCGCCACGGCGCAGCGGACGATGAGCCGCCTGTCCTGCCCGCGCCGGGTCGCGCGGTACGAGGAGGTACGG
>NZ_ANBF01000243.1:13376-17152 GCF_000341025.1 Nocardiopsis salina YIM 90010
CCGACACCCTCGGGGGCCTGCGCACGGCCCCGGCGGAGCTGCGCGAGACAGTGCTGACCCACGTGCTGGAGCGGTTCAACACCTCGCGGACGGCCAAGCGGCTCTACACCCACCGCAACACGGTGATCCGGCGTCTGTCCCGAGCCGACGAACTCCTGCCCCAGCCCTTGAGCGAGAACGTGGTGCACGTGGCCGCCGCCCTGGAGTTGACGCGCTGGCGCGACCCGGCGTCCGGTACCTGAGTCGGGGGCACCGCCCCGGACACACCGGCGGGCACGGAGAAATGCGACCCCGTCTCCGCGCCCGGTCCGTTCCCCCTTCAGATCCAGCGCGGCGGCGTGTGCTCCGCCCCTTCCTCGAGGCGCGCACCGCCGCGGCCGGAGACCCAGGAGAGCACCGCGGGCAGATCGCAGCGCACGACGCCGACTCCGCCGCTGGTGCCATCACTCGGATGGGGGCGTGGGCGGCGTGGGCTCGAGGAGGCGCGCGACCCTCCCGCCCCCGAGGGGTGACACGGGCAGGCCGCGCGGCTCGGTGTCTTCCATCGGTAACACGGGAGCGTCCCCGTGGTCTTCCGGTTCCGACCAAGTTCTCCCCCGTGGCATTTTGCCGGTCAGAACCGGGATCTCACCTGCTCACCGCGGGCGGGTGTCCCAGCCCAGGTGACGTGATCCGGTCGGCCGTGGCAGCGGGCGGGCGAGCCCGGCGAGCTCCTGCCCCGGAGCTCGGCGGAACAGCGAGCGCACGTGGACTCGTCCGACGCGGTGGTACGTGCTGAACCTGGACATACATCCTGAGGGTGCTGCCCCCCGCCCTCACTCAGTCGTTCGTCCTGAGGACAGCGTTACTCCGGGGCCCGGTCGGCGGGGAACCCGCCGGTGGCGACGGGTCCCCACCGCTGCGGGGTCACACGGACGAGAGCCTTGCCCTGGCGGCGCATCGCCTCGCGGTACTCCTCCCAGTCGGGGTGCTCACCGGCCACCGCGCGGAAGTACTCCACCAGCGGTTCGACCGCATCTTCGCCGTCGACGACCTCGGCTGCACCGTCGACCTGCACCCAGGGGCCGTCGAAGTCCTCCGACAGCACCACGACGCTGACCCTCTCGTCGCGCCCGGCGTTGCGGGCCTTGGCGCGCTCGGGGTAGGTGGACACGACGATCCGTCCCTCGGTGTCGACGCCGCAGGTCACCGGCGAGGCCTGGGGTTCCCCGTCGCGTCTCCGGGTGATGAGCAGCGCCTTGTTCCGGGCCCGTAGGAACTCCAGTAGGCCCTCACGGTCGACGCGCGTGTTGGTGGCGATGGACGGGCTCATGCGGCGGCTCCCCCGGTACGGCGTCAAGTGCGGCTCAGCGTACCGGTGACAGGGCCATCAGCCCGGACCTGTCGTCGGCGCCCGGCAGGTCCCGAGACAAGGAGCCCGTGACGGCGGGTGTGCACGCCCTGGGGGACGACGTTGCCGCGCGGAGGAACGGTGGGTGTCCGTCGACACCGGAAGGGCCCAGGTACAGCTGTTTCGATGCGAAGCGAGGGGCCGATGCACCCTCCGAGCCCCCGCGCCGTTTCCGGGCCACCCGGAGCGTGTCTGCCCGATCCGGTTCCGGCCACCTCTGCATCAGAGGTGTCACGACCCGCCCGCGCGACGCGCCGGGCCAAGAACAAAGCACCTGATCCGTACACGGACTTGACCGAACCGCCACGAACGCCGTTGGTAACGTCGAGTGGCCGCCCGGTGGACCGTGTGTGGTCCCCGGGGTCCTGGTCCACGACAGTGGGGAGCCCGTATGCGAGCGGTGGTCTTCGAGGAGTACCGGACGTTCCCGACCCTGACCGAGGTGGAGGCACCCGAGCCGGGGCCCGGCGAGGTCCTGTTGAGGGTGGCCGGCGCGGGCGCGTGCCACTCCGACGTGAGCGTCTACCGCGTGTTCGAGAAAGGCTCCCCGGGGGCCCAGGAACCCCCCTTCACGCTGGGGCACGAGAACTCCGGCTGGGTCGAGCGCGTGGGCACCGGCGTCAGCGAACGCATCAAGGTCGGAGCGCCCTACCTCGTCTACGGCCCGATCGGCTGCCAGCACTGCCGCAAGTGCGCGAGCGGCCTGGAGACCTACTGCGAGAACACCTCCACGCTCCCCTACATGGCGGTCGGGTTGGGCCGCGACGGCGGGATGGCCGAGTACGTGACGGTCCCGGGCCACCACCTCGTCCCGCTGGGCGACGCCGACCCGGTGGCCGCCGCTCCGTTGTCCGACGCGGGCCTGACGCCGTACCACGCGATCAAGCAGGCGTTGCCCCACCTGGCGGGCGGCGGCAAGTACGCGCTGGTCATCGGCCTGGGCGGCCTGGGCCAGATCGGCGTGCAGATCCTCAAGGCCCTGACGGGAGCCACGGTCATCGCCACGGACCTCAAGGCCGACGCCCGCGACCGCGCCGAGGCCAACGGGGCCGTCACGGTGGCCGGCGGCGAGGGCCAGGCCGAACGGATCCGGGAAATGACCCGCGGCCGCGGTGTCGACGCGGCCTTCGACTTCGTGGGGGCGCAACCGACCGTCGCCACTGCCGCGGCCTCGATGGCGCAGGGGGGACGGCTGTCGGTGGTGGGCATCGGGACCGGCACCCACGAGTTCTCCTTCTTCACCAGCCCGTACGAGTCGTACGTGACCAACACGTACTGGGGCAGCGTCCCGGACCTGTGGGAGGTCGTCGACCTGTACCGGAACGGGCAGATCCGCCCGGAGGTGGAGCGATACAGCATGGACGACGCCCTGGAGGCCTACCGCCGTCTGGAGGCCGGGGAGGTCACCGGCCGCGCCGTGGTGGTGCCCAACCAGAGCTGATCCGCCGGACGGTCCGTCCGCCGCGTCCCGCCGCGCGACGGACGGGCCCTCCCCCGACGTGTCCCCGACCGCCCCTGCCTTCCCCGTCCCACCTCTCGCCTGCCAGGATGCCCAGTGCACTGACACGATCGTGAGGAGAACGATGGATCTGGGGATCGCCGGGAAGGTCGCCCTCGTCACCGCCGCCAGCTCCGGGCTGGGCCGGGCGATGGCCGTTGCGCTGGCCGCCGAGGGTGTGAATGTGGCCGTGACCGGCAGGAACGAAGAGCGGCTCAAAGCAACCGTGCAGGCCTGCGCCGAGCACGGAGTGCGCACCATGAGCCTGGTGTGGGACCTCGCCGAGCACGACCGTGCCGAAGAGGTGGCCGAGCGTGTGACCGGCGAACTCGGCCCGGTCGACATCCTGGTCAACAACACCGGCGGGCCGCCGCCCACCCCGGTGCAGGGCCAGGACCCGCAGTTGTGGCAGGACCAGTACGGTTCGATGATCCTGCCGGTGGTGCGCCTGACCGATGCCGTCATCGGCGGGATGCGCGAGCGGGGTTGGGGACGTGTGGTCACGAGCACGTCCGCCGGCCCGATCACACCGATCCCGAACCTGGGCCTGTCGAACACGCTGCGCGCCTCGTTGCACTCCTGGTCCAAGACGCTGTCGAACGAGGTCGCCGCGGACGGGGTCACCGTGAACGTGATCGTTCCGGGCCGTATCGCCACACCGCGCGTGGCCTCTCTGGACCGCGCACAGGCCGAGCGGCAGGGTGTACCGGTGGAGGAGGCGGCGGAGAAGAGCCGCGCGGCGATCCCCGCCGGCCGCTACGGCGACCCCGACGAGTACGGCGCGGTCGCGGCGTTCCTGGCCGGGCAGCCGGCCGCGTACGTGACCGGGTCGGTGATGCGGGTGGACGGCGGCCAGATCTCTTCGGTGGAGTCCTGACACAGCGGTGC
>NZ_ANBF01000244.1 GCF_000341025.1 Nocardiopsis salina YIM 90010
CCGCTCACCTCCTCACCGGACCGCGGACTGCACCCCTCACCCCACGGCGGGCCTGCGCCCCGGGGGCCAGGGGAAGAACGCGCTGGTACGGCGCGCGTACTCCTGCCACCCGGGCCGCCCGGACATGTGCTCGTCCAGCAGCCGCTGCCCGGAACCGCGGGTGAGCAGGTAGGTCATGACGATCGGCGCGGGCAGGGTGAGCAGCGCCCACCACGACCCGGCCGCGACCAGGAACAGTCCCCACCACACGCACGCGTCGCCGAAGTAGTTGGGGTGGCGGGTCCAGGCCCACAGCCCGCGGTCCATGATGCGCCCCTTGTTGGCGGGGTCGGCCTTGAACCGGGACAGCTGGGCGTCGCCGACGCTCTCGAACGCGAACCCGAACAGCCACAGCGCAGCACCCGCGAGAGCGATCCACCCGAGCGGCTGCGGGGTGTGCACGGCCAGCTGGAGGGGCATCGAGATGAGCCAGACCAGCGCGCCCTGGAGCAGGTACACCCACCGCAGGGCGTACAGGTTCCGGTTGCCGGGGGCGTTGGAGAGCATGCGTTCGTAGCGCGGGTCCTCGCCCTTTCCGCGGCTGCGCAGCCCGATGTGCACGGCCAGGCGCAACCCCCACACGACGACCAGGGCGGTCAGGAGCCAGGTGCGGGCGGGGTCGCCGGTGGACAGCAGCGCCCCGGTCAGGGCCACGGCGACGAACCCGAGGCCCCATCCGGCATCGACGACGCTGTGGCGTCCCAGGCGCACCCCCACGGCGAAGACGGTCAGCATCAGGGCCGCCAGGACGGCGGCGGTCACGCCCAGGTTGAGCAGGAGTCCTGCGGTGTCGGTCATGCTCCTGCCCCCGGGTGCTCGGGGCGGCGCAGCAGGATCTGGTCCACGCCCATGCGTCCCTCCTCGAAGGCCAGGGCGCCCCCGGCCAGGTACAGGCGCCACATGCGGGCGCGTTCGTCGCCGACCAGCGCGGCGAACTCGTCGAAGCGGCTCTCCAGCGTGCGCAGCCAGGCGCGGGCGGTACGCACATAGTGCTCGCGCAGGGCCTGCACGCCGCGGGTCTCGAGCCCGCCGCCCTCGAGCAGATCGATGGTGCGGCCGAGGGGGCGCATGTGCATGTCTGGGGCGACGTAGCGTTCGATGAAGGGTCCGCCGCCGGGTTGGTCGGCGCCGCGCGACATCTGCTGCACGAGGACCGGGCCGCCGGGGCGGACGAGCGTGTGCAGTCGTCGGGCCAGGGTCCGGTACTCGTCCTCGCCGACGTGTTCGCCCATCTCCACGGTCGCGACGGCGTCGTAGGGCCCGCCGGCGGCCTCGCGGAAGTGGCACAGGCGCACCTGTACACGGTCGCCGAGCCCGGCCTGGGCGGCGCGTTCCAGCACGTGGTCACGCTGCTCCTTCGACAGGGTGACGGCGGTGACCCGCGCCCCGTGGTGGCGAGCGGCGTGCAGGGCCAAGGATCCCCACCCACAGCCCAGGTCGAGCAGGTGGTCGCCCTCGGACAGCTCGAGCTTGCGGCAGATGAGGGCGAGCTTGTCGTACTGGGCGTCGGCGAGTGTGTAGTCGTCGGCGTCGCTGGTCCAGTACGCGCACGAGTAGGCCATCGACGCGTCGAGCAGGAACGCGTAGAGGTCGTTGCCGGAGTCGTAGTGGTGGGAGACGGCATCGGCGTCGCGTTCGCGGGTGTGCAGGCGTCCGCTCATGCGGGCCTCGCACTCGGGCACCGGCGGGGGTGTTCCCACCGCACCCAGCGCCAGGAGTGTGCGCACGGTGCGGGCCCACTCGCCGGGCCGGGGCACACGGGTGCCGTGGGTGCGCAGGTGCGCCCACACGCTGCGCAGTGCGTGGGTGAGGTCGCCCTCGACGTCGAGGTGTCCGGCGACGTAGGCGCGGGCCAGGCCGAGTTCGCCCGGCCGGGCCAGCACGTGCCGTAGGGCGTCGCGGTCGCGCACGATCACCAGGGGCGCGTCGGCCGGTCCTGCCTCGCTGCCGTCCCAGGCGCGGATGCGGAAGGGCGGAGGGCCGTCCACGAAGGAGACCGCGGCCGGAAGCAGGAAGTGGGCGGCCCCGCGCGGGTACGGGAGTGCGGGTGTCCCCGTGGCGCGGGCGGGGGTGTGCGGGGTCGTGGTCGCGGTCGCCATCAGCTGCGCTCCAGGATGATCTGCTCGACGTCGATGATTCGGGAACGGAATCCGGCCTCGCAGTAGGCCAGGTAGAAGAACCACATGCGCGCGAAGGTCTCGTCGAAGCCCAGGTCGCGGACCCGGCCGGCGGAGTCGGTGAAGGACTCGCGCCACACGCGCAGGGTGTCGGCATAGTCGGTGCCGAAGGCGCGGCGGTCGGTGATCGCCAGGGAGGACCTCTCGACCAGCTGTTCCTCGATCGCGGTGACCGACGGGATGAGCCCGCCGGGGAAGACGTACTTGTGCATCCACGTGTAGGAGCCCCGCGATGCGCGCATGAGCTGGTGCTCCATGGTGATGCTCTGCAGCCCGACGCGCCCGCCCGGACGCACGAGCCGGTCCAGGGCCTCGACGTAGGCGGGCCAGTAGCGCTCGCCGACGGCCTCGACCATCTCGACGCTGATCACCGCGTCGTAGGTGCCCTCGACGTCGCGGTAGTCGCACAGTTGTACGTCGACCGCCTCGCTCAGCCCGGCCCCTGCCACACGCTCGCGGGCCAGGTCGCGCTGCTCCGCGGACAGGGTGACGGAGGTGACGCGGGCTCCGCGGCTGGCGGCGCGCACGGCGAGTTCTCCCCAGCCGGTGCCGATCTCGAGCAGGCGGGTTCCCTCGCCGACGGCGGCCCCGTCCAGGAGGCGGTCGATCTTGCGTTCCTGGGCGCGGGCCAGACCCTCGGGGTCGCGCGGGTCCCCGTCGGTGAACAGCGCGCTCGAGTAGGTCATGGTGCGGTCGAGGAAGAGCGCGAAGAGGTCGTTGGAGAGGTCGTAGTGGTGGCTGATGTGCCGGCGCGCACCTCTGCGGGTGTTGCGGTCCGAGGCAGGACGCCGGGGCAGGGTGATGTGCCGCAGCGGTTGCAGAGGGCGCGGGACGAGTTCCTCGTAGACCTCGGCCAGCCGGGTCAGGAGGGTGACCAGGTCCGGGGAGTCCCATTCCCCCGCCATGTAGGACTCCCCGAACCCGATGAGCCCGCCCGCGGCCAGGCGCCGGTAGAAGGACCGCTCGTCGTACAGGTCCAGGACCGGCCTGCCGTCGCCGGGGTCGCGGTCGGCGCAGGTGCGCAGGCGGACCCCGGCGCGGGCCGCGGCGTGGCGGCCCAGGGCCCGGGCGGCGCGGGCGCGCAGATGTGCGTCGGGCACACGGGCGACGTCGGGCCAGCGTCGGGCATCGACGGCGGCGGGCGGGTGCGGGCTGGTGGTGGTCATCGTGGTGTTCCTGTCGGTCTCGGGTCCTGGTTCCGGTCGGGTTGCACGGGCAGTCCGCGCAGGTACAGGCCGATGCCCTGCAGGCGGATGCGTGCCGCTGCCACGAGGGGGGCGAGCGGGTGGCGCAGGGCCACGAGGAGGAGGGCACCGGGCGTGGCCTTCCTGCGGGTTCCGTGCACCGTGGCGGTGAACGGAGGATGGCCGTGGCGGTGCAGGGCCACGGTCAGGGACAGGCGGGGCCCGGGTTCGGGCAGGGTCAGCCGGTAGTGGCCCTCGACCCGGTTGAAGGGTGAGACGTAGAGGGCCTTGTCAACGGTGGCCCGGCCCTTCTCGTCGGGGTGGACCAGGTAGCGGTGGCGGTCGCCGTAGGTGTTGTGGACCTCGGCGACCACGGCACGCAGCCCGGTGCGGTCGCGGCACCAGTACACGGTCAGGGGGTTGAAGACGTACCCGAGGACGCGCGCCTGGCAGAGCATGAGCACACGTGCGTCCTCGCCGAGCGTGATGCCGTGTCCGGCGAGGAAGCCGTCGACGCCGGCGCGCAGGGTGGGTGCGTCACCGTCGCCGTGGTCGGCGGGTTCGAACCCGGCCAGGGGGCGCAGCAGGAGGGGCGGCCGCGGCAGGTGGTCCAGGTCGACCAGCCAGTAGTAGGTGCGGTGTGCGAAGGCGTTGCGGACCGGGGCCGTGCGCACGTGCCGCACCACCGACTCGTACAGCGCCGGCGTGGTCGGGCTCGTTGCGCCCGGGTTCTTCGGGGATGCCGGAGTGCTCACCGTGGCTCCCATTCCCGGCCCAGAGAGCGGGCCGCCGATACACCGGAACGGCAGGNNNGGCGCCGGCGAAGGCCAGCACCCCGTCGTCGAGGTCGGGCAACCGGCTCTGCGCGGACACCGATGCGGGTGTGAAGACGGGGTGGCTGTAGTCCATGGTTGCCACCACCCGGTCGGGGTCGACGGTGCCGTCGTCGTTGAGGGTGACGACGTACTCCCGCCGAGCGGGCAGCCGCTGCAGCCGGTTCATGTGGTAGCTGACGCGCACCGGGGTGCCGTCCGGTTCGCAGGAGGGCAGGCGGTGGTTCCAGCTGGCCCAGGAGGCGGTGTCGCCGGGTAGGACCCCGGGGTCGGTGTGCAGCAGGACCCGGTTGTGGGAGTACTCGAAGGCCCCCAGGATGCTGCGCTGGTCCTCGGTGGGGTTGTCGAGCATTGCCAGGGCCTGGTCGGCGTGGGTGGCGACCACGACCGCGTCGAAGTCCTCGGTGTCGTGCTCGCCGTGCCCGGTCCTGACCCGGACGCCCCCGCGGGTCCGGGTCAGGCCGAGCACGGGGGTTCCGGTGCGCACGCTGTACAGGTTCTTGGCCACGCGCTCAACGTAGGTGTGCGAGCCCCCGGTGACCGTCCACCAGCGGGGCGAGCCCCACACGCTGAGCATGCCGTGGTGGTTCAGGAAAACGAAGAGGTAGCGGGCCGGGTGGTCCAGGGCGGTCCCGGCCGGGCAGGACCACACGGCCGAGACCAGCGGCAGCAGGAAGTGCGCGGTGAAGTAGCGGCTGAACCCGTGCTGCTCGACGAAACCCCCGAGGGTGGGGCCTGCGCCGCTGTCGGTCTCCCCCTGTGCGAGCAGGCGGCGGGCGGCCCGGTGGAACCGCGGGATCTCGGTCAGCATCCACAGGTAGGAGGCCGAGCGGCGGGTGCGCCCGGGCAGCAGGGCGCGCAGCCCGCGTGCGCCCGCGTACTCCAGTCCGCAGCCCCGGCAGCTCACCGACATACTCATCTCGGTGGGGGTGGTGTCCACCCCGAGCTCGTCGAAGAGCCGGAGCAGGTGCGGGTAGGTCGAGCGGTTGTGCACGATGAAACCGCTGTCGACGTTCAGGCCGCTGCCGTCCTCCTCGATGCGGTGGGTATGGGCGTGTCCGCCGAGCCGGTCCCGGGCCTCGAAGAGGGTGACGTCGTCGTGGCGGGGCAGGGCGGG
>NZ_ANBF01000245.1 GCF_000341025.1 Nocardiopsis salina YIM 90010
TGTTGCCATGGGTTCCCTTCGCTCACGTGTACAAGGTGATGCCGGTGATTCGGAGCGGGAGGGACAACGGATTGCTCCTCATTCGAGATTCTTCTTCGGAGCCTTTCGGGGGACCCGGTTCGCGCCCTCGCCTGGACAGCAGGGCGCTCGCCCACCACCCTGGGGTCCATGCGAATCCTGCGCCGTCTGAGGCGGATCGACGAGCGCGCACATCGGCGCGCCACCTCAGTGGGACTACCGTCCCTGGACCCCTACACCCCCACGTTCGTGCAGGCCACGGACAACATGGCGCCGTGGTTCCTGGTCGCCGGAACCCTCGCGGTAACGGGCAGCCCTCGTCTGCGGCGCACCGCGGTACGGGCGATAGCGGCGGCGGGTCTGGCCAACGCGGCCTCCTCGGCTCTCAAACAGGTCGTGCGGCGGCCGCGTCCGCACCCCTCGGCGGTGCCCGCTGCGCGTTTCCCGTACCGCGACTACACCAGCAGTTCCTTCCCCTCCGGCCACACCGCGGCAGCCGTGGGGTTCGCGACCGGCATCGGCGCGGACGCCCCGCGCCCGCTCACCGCGCTGGTGGGCCTGTTGGCTGCGGTGGTGGCGGCCTCGCGTGTGCACAGCGGGGTGCACTACCCCGGCGACGTGCTGGGCGGCGTCGCCGTCGGTGTGGGCGCTGCTGCGGCGGCGCGTATGGTGCTCCCGCCCCGCCCCGAGCTGCTGTTCGGCGCGCGGGCGGTGGCGTCGCCGGACCGCGGCACCGACCCCGAGGGTGCGAACGTGACCGTGGTGCTGAATCCGCGTGCGGCAGACGGTGGGATGCCCACCCCGCACGTGGCCGACACCACGACCCGGATCGCGCGTGCCATGCCCAGGGCCCGGGTCGTGACGACCTCGGCCGACGACGACGTGGAGGCGGTGATGGACGAGGCCGCCCGGGGCGCGGAGGTACTGGCGGTGGCCGGCGGCGACGGCACGGTCAACACGGGGGCGCGGGCCGCCCTGGAGCACGGGCGCCCGCTGCTGGTTCTGCCCGACGGCACCCTCAACAACTTCGCGCGCACGTTGGGGCTGGACTCGGTGGACACCGCGTTGGAGGCCTACCGGGACGGGCGCACGGCTCGGGTGGACGTCGGTGAGGTCGACGGGCGGATCTTCCTGAACACGTCCTCGTTCGGTTCGTATCCGCGCATGGTCGAGCGCCGGGACCGGTGGGCGGAGCGCATCGGCAAGTGGCCGGCGTTCGCGTCGGCGCTGTTGGCGGACCTGGTGTCGGTGGATCCGACCCCGGCCGTGGTGGACGGGCGCCCCACGCGCGTGTGGTGGGCGTTCGTCGGCAACTGCCGGTACCGCACGCACGCGCGGGTGCCCGCGCTGCGCGAGAACCTCGCCGACGGACGCCTGGACGTTCGGGTGCTGGAGGCGCGTTCACCCTTCCCCCGGCTGCGGGCGCTGGCCGACGTGCTGCTGGGCCACCGGGCACGCGGTGGCGGGTACACCGAACGCCTGGCCCCGCACCTGTCGTTGACGATCGCGGCACGCCCGCGGTTGCTCGCAGTGGACGGAGAGGTGGTCGAGGGCTCGTCCAAGGTGCACTTCACAAAGCGTCCAGCAGCGCTGCGGGTGTTCGTTCCGGCCGTGTCCTCCCCCTGACCCCGACCCGGGTGGCCGCGGCCCCGCGGACGCGCCACGGCCACCCGCCGACCCGTTGGGCGCCGAATCTTCGCCCGGTGAAATCCCTGCCAATATGCGACAAGTCCCCCCAATGCTCCCGAGCTCCACAAAACGGACTGTTCTCGTGGTCTTCACACGCCATGTCCGTGAACGACGAAGGGGGCACGCATGGCAGAGGCGACGGAGCGGGGGGCGGGGGTGCGCCGTCCCCGCAGCAACTGGGTCCCGTTGGGGGCGGCCACCGGGGTCGTCGTCCTCCTGGGGGCCGGGTGGCCGCTGCTGAACGCGGTCACCCCGAGCACCCAGGCACTGGCATCCGACGACACGGTGGACCTTGGCTCGGGTGGCGACTACGCGGCCTCCCTGGACCTGCCCCAGGACGGCTGGAACGTGGACACCACGCGGACCATGGCCGACCAGCAGCACGTGTTCACGCGGGGCCCTGTCGAACTCGACCTGGTCTCGATCCAGCCCCCGCAAGGGGTGGAGGCCACCCCCGAGGACCTGTGGTCGGGGATGGGGACCACCAGCCGGGTCGACGACGGGGCCGCCGAGCTCAGCGATCCCGAGACCGCCACGACACAGGACGGGACCCGCGGCCTGGTCGGTGACCTGCACACCCAGGACCGAACCGAACGCGCCGCGGTCTTCCCCTCCCCCGACGGCGGCTTCGCGGTGGAGATGACCCTGGGCGGTGAGCACGCCACGGAGGCCGACCTCGCCGCCGTGGAGGACGTCGTCGGAGCCGTCTCCTTCGAACACCAGGGGGAGTCCTCATGAGCCACGCACAGCACGACCCCCGCAAGCACACTCCCGGCCAGGGGCAACCCGGTTCCGAGGAGGGGCAGGTGCCTCTCCAGCGCGGCCCCGGACACGAGGACGTGGCCCCCGAACGCCGGACAGGCGAGACCGAACCGACCGACCGGGAACCGGTCGCCGGCGACGCACCCGGCCCGGTCCACATCGGGCACGGCGACCACGAACCCGGCCAACGTCGGCCCGCCCTTGCTGCGATGGTGGTCCTGGGCGCGGCCTGCGTGGTCGGGCTGGCGCTGCTGTCGATGAACATGTTCGGGGCCGTGCGTGCCTACGCCGCACCGGCCCTGCTGGCGTTCGCCCTGTGCGCACTCACCTACGCGGTCGGATTCTGGATCTTCCGGAGGATCCGGCCCGTGCGGCCGCCCCGAGTGACGGTGGCGGTCCTGGCCACCGTCTGGGGCATCCTCGCCGCGACCGGTGTGGCCGCCTTCGCCAACACCGCGATGGGCGGCCTGTGGGGGCAGGTCCTGGGGTACGAAACCGCCGGGGCCTGGAGCGCGGCCCTGACCGCGCCGCTCAACGAGGAGCTGCTCAAGCTGGCCGGCGTGGTCGTGCTCGCCGTCGCGTTCCCGCACGCGGTGCGCGGCCCGATCGACGGTTTCGTCTTCGGGGCGCTCGTGGGGCTGGGCTTCGAGGTGACGGAGAACTTCCTGTACGCGCTCAACTCGATCAGCCTCTCCGGTGCACTGGCCCCGGCCACCTCGGTGACCGACTCCACCGTGGTCCGCGTGGTCCTGACCGGGCTCGGCAGCCACTGGGCGATGACCGCGGTCTCCGGTACGGCCGTCGGGCTGTTGGCGGCGGTGTCCTGGCGGCCCGGCACACGGCGGGCGCTGGCGGCCCTGGGGTTGGTGCTGCTGGCGATGCTGGGGCACTTCTTCTTCGACTCGCCACTTCTTGGCGAGGGTCTGCTCGGTGTGGCCGTGAAGGTGGCGTTCGTGTTCCTGAGCGCGATGGCCGTCTACTTCACGGTCCGCCACACCTTCCGGAGCCGGGTCAAGAGGTCGCTGGCCGAGCAGGGCAAACAGCTGGGGATGCGGCGTTCGGACGCCAAGGCCCTGGCCTCCCGGCACGGCCGGCGCAAGGCCCTGGCGCACGTGGCACGGCCCGAGCGGCCCGATGTGCGCAGGCGCCAGGAACGGATGGTGGAGGAGGCCGAGGACCGGGCCGCACGGTACGCCGTGGACTGACCTCCGCCATCACCCGACGGCCGTCGCCTCCCCGTGGGCGGCGGCCGTCCCATGTGCGCGGTGGCGGACCCGGCTTACGAGCTCAACCAGATCCGCAGTCCACATAGTCTTCGATGCTGGCTTCATATTCCGCCACATCGCTATAAGAGCGTGTTTGAGAAGTGGTAACAGTCCGGGCACTTCGCCCACACCGCTGCCGTCAGACCGCGAACATGACCCCCATGCCACGACGCCCGACCTACCCCTCGGACCTGACCGATGACCAGTGGGCCCTGATCGAGCCCCTGCTCCCACCGGCCAACACCGGCGGCCGACCCGAGAAACACCCCCGCCGCGACGTGGTCGACGCGATCGGCTACGTGGTGCGCACGGGCTGCTCCTGGCGCCACCTACCCGTGGACTTCCCGCCCTGGCAAACCGTGTACTGGTACTTCTCCCGATGGGAGAAGGACAGAGTCACCGAGCAAGTCATGGCCGCCTTGCGCCGCCGGGTGCGCACAGCGCAAGGACGTGAGGGCGAGCCCTCGGCCGGCATCATCGATTCCCAGAGCACCAGGGGCGCCGACACCGTCGGCCAACCCACCCGGGGCTTGACCCCAGATTCTGGACACGCTGAACCCGACATGAGTCGGGAGGAAGCGAGAATCTAGGTATGGCCCGTAAGAACTACTCCGAGGACTTCCGCCGACAAGCCATCGACCTGTACCTGAACACCCCGGGCGCCACCTTCAAAGCGATCGCAGCGGACCTGGCCATTGGCACCCGGGGAACCCTGCAGAACTGGGTCTACGCCCAGCACCCCGCGCAACACCCCACCCCAGCACCCGCCACGCACGCCACAGGCACATCGCCCAAGGGCGAGAGCGCCGCGGCCAGAATCGCCCGCCTGGAGACTGCCTTGGCAGCTGAGCAGGACGAACGCCGCAACCTCGAGACCCAACGCGACATCCTGCGCCAGGCGGCCAAGTATTTCGCGGGGGAGACGAACTGGTGAACCGCTTCCAGTTCGTCGCCGACCACCGACACACCTTCGAGGTGAAGCGGTTGTGCGAGGTCATCGGCCTGGCCCGGTCCTCCTACTACGCCTGGCTCCGGTCCGCACCCCAGCGTGCGGCACGCCAGAGCGCAGACCTGGCCCTGGCCGAACGCATCCACGCCCTGCAGGACCCCGCCCGGGGCGGTGATGCCGCCTACGGGGTGCCCAGGATCACCGCAGACCTCAATGACGGAGCATCCGGGGATGCACGGATCACCCACAAGAAGGTCGCCCGCGTGATGCGCGAGCACGGCCTGGCCGGGATCCGACTTCGCCGGCGGGTGCGCACCACCGACGCCGACCAGGGGGCTCGCAAACATCCCGACCTGCTCAGACGCGACTTCAGTGCGCACAGCGTGGGCACCAAGTATGTCGGCGACATCACCTACCTGCCCCTGGCCGACGGAAGGAGTCTCTACCTGGCCACGGTCATCGATCTGTGCTCGCGCAAGCTCGCCGGGTGGGCACTGGCCGACCATATGCGCACCGGCCTGGTGGCCCACGCCCTCAAAGCAGCCGCCCGTGAGCGCGGGGGTCTGCAGGGCTGTTTCAAAGTCGGGGTTGTGAGACATCAGCACTAATCACGGACCTGTAGCGATCCGCTCGAACCCCCACCAACAAGCAACGGAGCCCGCTAGAAAACCAGAGACTCTCACATCTCCGGTTCCAAGGGACTCCGTTGCACCCTCAGTCT
>NZ_ANBF01000246.1 GCF_000341025.1 Nocardiopsis salina YIM 90010
GCCCCGACGGCCTCGTTCAGGCTGAGCCCGGCGGCCATCGTCTTGGCCATCACGGTCGGCAGGTCGAAGGCGGGCCCGTACAGGGACCTGATGTGCAGGTCGGAGGAGACCAGGGGGCGCATGCCCGCCGCGAGTTCGGTCTCGAGGACGTCGTAGGCGAAGGCGCCGGAGCCGTGCCCCAGGTCGAAGACCACCCCGGCGTCGAGGGCGCGCTGGACCGGGGCGGTGAGGCCGTCGTCGGTGACCAGGTCGGTGGGGCAGCCGGAGGCGCAGTGGGTGAGCACGTCGCCCTCGGACAGCAGGGGTGCGATCTCCGCGATGGTGGGCGGGCCGTACCCCACGTGCACCATGAGCGGGCGCTCCAGCGTGCGGGCCAGGCGCACGGCCCTGCGCAGGGGCTCGATTCCGTTCTCGCCGACGGTCCGGGCGTCGATGCGGGCCTTGACCCCGCGCACGAAACCGCCCTGGCGCGCTGCCACGGCGGCCGCCGCGTCGATGTCGAGGTGGTCGAGCACGCGGTGCTCACCGGTCTCGGCGACGAGCCCGAGCCCGGAGACGTTGATCAGCGCGTGCACCCGCACGCCGGCGGGTTCGGCGACGTAGCGGCGGAACCCGTCCATGGCGTAGGCACCGGCCGACCCGGCGTCGATCCACGTGGTCACGCCCGTGCGCCATGCGACGGGCGTGGGGTCCATGCCCCAGTAGCCGGCGCCGTGCCACACGTGGGTGTGGGCGTCGACCAGGCCCGGGGTCACCAGCTTGCCCCGGACGTCGACGATCTCGGCCGCCGCGCCCGTGTCTTCCACCCCGGTGCCCGGCCTGCCGGAGGGCCGCACCTCCGCGATCCTGCCGTCGCGCACGGCCACGTCGGCGGTGCGGTCGTGCCCGGACGCGGGATCGACGACCCGGCCGCCGCGCAGCAGTAGGTCCCACATGACAACCCCCGGTGCTGCGTGTCATGCAGCACTGTTGCGTATATCTCAGCAGAAGTATTAGCATCCTGTTTCATCGGAGGTCAACACCCCGCAAGTTCGGGGCCGCACATGGGAGGACAGGCGTGAAACATTCGGCGCAGGGCTGGTCCGGGACCGACGCGGTGTGTGTGGGCGAGACGATGGCCCTCCTGGTCCCCGATCCCCCCGAGCCCCCGGAGCACGCCGCCTCCTTCCGTTTGCTGGCCGGCGGCGCGGAATCCAACGTCGCCGTGCACCTGGCCAGGGCAGGGCGCCGCGTGGTCTGGCACAGCGCCCTGGGCGACGACGGCCTGGGCGAGCGGATCCGCCGGACCCTGACCGCCGAGGACGTCGAGTGCCTCGCCCGCGTCGACCCCGAGCGCCCCACCGGCCTCTACCTGAAGGAGCTCGGCCCGGACGGCACCCGTGTGCGCTACTACCGGCAGGGATCGGCCGCCACCGCTCTCGGACCGGAGGACGCCGAGGAGATCCTGGCGCGCACACCCGCGCTCGTGCACACCTCGGGCATCACCGCCGCCCTCTCCGACTCCGCCCACGCCCTGGTCACGCGCCTGCTCACCGCCGAACGCCCCGGAACGCTCCTGAGCTTCGACGTGAACCACCGGCCCGCCCTGCACGGCCCGCACCATGCCGAACCCCTGCTCGAGGCGGCACGCAGCGCCGACGTCGTCTTCTGCGGACTCGACGAGGCCGAGGCGCTGTGGGGGTCGCGCAGCACGGAGGAGGTCCGCGCCCTCATGCCCGAGCCCCGGCTGCTCGTCGTCAAACAGGGGGCGCACGGGGCCACCGCCTTCTCGGGGGGCCGCTCCTGGAGCCGACCCGCCCCCGAGATCGAGGTCGTCGAGCCCGTCGGGGCCGGCGACGCCTTCGCTGCGGGTGCACTGCATAAACTTCTTGCCGGCGCCCCCGTGCACGAGTGCCTCGACGAAGGCACACGCCTGGCCGGCCGGACCCTGGGGGTGCACGACGACATCCCCCCGCGCACCCTTCCGAACGGTGGCGCAGTGGCCGCGCCGCAGGCACGCGGCGCCGGGTGAGGGGCACACCACCGAACGGACCGACCCGAAGGAGAACCCCGTTGTCGAGCAGTGTCCAGCGCGCCCTGCACATCCTGGTGGAGTTGTCCTCCGGGCCGCTCACCATCAGTGAGCTCGGACGCCGCCTCGATGTGCACCGCACGACGTCGCTGCGGCTGCTGCGCACGCTCGAGGAGGAGCGCTTCGTCCGCCGCACCGAGGACGGCCGGTACCGGATCGGGCCCCTCATGGCGGCGCTCTCCCACGAGGCGTTGGAAGGCTTCGACCTGCGCACCGCGGCCCAGGAACACGTGCGCGCCCTGGGCTCCGCGACCGGCCACACCGTGCACCTGGCCGCACTCGACGGCGACAGCGTCGTCTACCTCGACAAGGTGGAGTCCCGACAGAGCATCCGCATGTACTCCTACGTCGGCGCCCGCGCGCCGCTGCACGCGACCGGGGTGGGGAAGGCGATCCTGGCGCACCTGTCCCCGCAGGAGCGCGAGCCCCTGCTCGGCACTCCCCCGTACCCGGAACACACCCCCAACACCCGCACCGACCCGGACGACCTGGCCGAGGACCTCGCCCGGATCGCCGAGCAGGGATGGGCCCTGGACGACTTCGAGCACGAGGAGTTCGTCCACTGCGTCGCCGCGCCGATCCGGGACGCCAAGGGCAAGGTCGACGCAGCCATCTCCGTCTCGGCCCCCGAGGTCACCCTGGACCGGCAGGGCCTGCTCGGGCTGGTCGGCGAACTCACCGCCACGGCGGAGGCCATCAACGAAGAACTCGGTTGGAGCCGAACATGACCGTCCCACCCACGACGACGACCACGGACCGGAACGGGACGGAGGGCTGGGCGGACTTCTTCGCGTCCGGCTTCTCCGGCTCGCCCGTCATGGTGATCCTCCGGGGGCTCTCCCCCGAGGACGCCGTGGCCACCGCACGCACGGCATGGGCCGCCGGCGTCCGCCTCGTCGAGGTGACCGTGGAGAGCGAGAACGGACTGCGCGCACTGGAGGAGGTCGCACGGGCCGCCGACGGCGAGCACACGGTCGGGGCCGGCACCGTGACCACACCCGAGCGTCTGGCGGCGGCGGTCGCGGCCGGCGCAGGGTTCGGGGTCGCCCCCGGCCTGGACCCCGACACCGTGCACGCGGCCGGGCGCGCCGGGGTCCCGTTCCTGCCGGGCGTGGCGACCCCGACCGAGGTGGGGCAGGCGCTGCGGCTGGGGGTCCGGACGGTCAAGGCGTTCCCGGCCTCGTCGCTCGGTGCGCCGTGGGTCTCGGCGCTGTCCGGGCCGTTCCCGGAGCTGCGGGTCGTGGCCACCGGGGGCGTGCGGCCGGACAACGCCGGGGAGTTCCTCCGGGCCGGGGCGCTGGGCCTCGGGGTCGGCCAGTCGGCCACCGTGGGCGGCGCGTTGGAGGCCCTCGTCGGGGCGGCCGCCGACGGGTGAAGATCGGGGGCGTCCGGGCGGGGTCTCCGGCGGCGGGGCATGCACCGGCAGGGGGGCAGCCACGTCCGGCGCCGGGGTACACCGGATCTGCGGGCGATCGGGGTGATCTAGGGTCAGAGCATGAAGTTCCTCGTACGCGAACGCGTCTTCGACATCGGCGACGACTTCTGGGTGACCGACGAGAACGACCAAAGGGTCTTCTGGGTCGACGGCAAGGCCCTGAGGCTGCGCACCACCTTCGAACTCCGGACCCCCGAGGGGGAGGTGCTCACCCGGATCCGCAAGAAGCTGTTCAAGGTCCGCGACCAGATGGCGGTCGAGCGCGACGGTTCCACGGTCGCCACCGTGCGCACGCGTCTGTTCAACCCGGTGCGCGACAAGCTGAACGTGGCGATCGACGACGGCCACGACTGGGAGGTCAGCGGTGACTTCCTGAGCAAAGAGTACGTCATCAGCGACCGCGAGGGGACCGTGGCGCACGTGTCGCGCAAGTGGTTCCGCCTGCGCGACACCTACGCGGTGGACGTCAACACGCACCGGCGCGACATCGGCGGCGACCCGGCGCTGGTGATCAGCGTGGCAGTGGCCGTGGACGCCCTGACCGGTGACGACGGCGACTGAGCCCCCGGACCGCCCTCCTTCCGGTTCCTCCCCGGTCCTGACCGGCTCTGCCCCGACGGCTGTCTCCCCGAACCCCGCCCCCGGCGTGCATGCCGGGGGCGTTCTTGTACCCGGGAGTCGCCGCGGGGTCAGCTCGCTCGGGCGACACGCGCCTCGTCCCGCGCCGCCCGGCGGCTGACCAGAGCCCCGGCGACGGCGGCGGTGAAGAACATGAGCACCCCGTAGACGGCCGAGGGGACAGCGATCTGGGTGTTGCCGAGCAGCGCGGGGCTCAGGGCGATGGCCAGGGAAAGCGTGGTGTTGTGCAGGCCGATCTCCATGCAGGACGCGATGGCCTCGGGGCGTCCGGTCCCGATGAACCGCGGGATCCAATACCCCAGGGCCAGGCTCACCACGTTGAAGATCAGCACCATCACACCGACCGCGACGATGTAGTCGCCGATGTTGTCGAGCTCCTGCAGGATCGCGGCGGTGATGACGCCGAGGAGCACGAGCACGGACGCGATCTTGACCGGCTGTTCCATGCGCTGCGCGAAGGCCTCGGCACGGGCGCGCACGGTCATGCCGACGGCGACCGGGACGAGGATGACCGCGAAGACCTGCAACACCTTGTCGAACTGCAACCCCAGGGTGGTGCCGTCGCCCATGAAGTAGCCGATGGCGAGGTTGGTGATGATCGGGAGGGTGACCATCGCCGTCAGCGAGTTGAGCGCCGTGAGGGAGATGTTGAGGGCGACGTTGCCGCGGAAGAGGTAGCTGTACAGGCTCGCTGTGGTCCCGCCGGGCGAGGCGGCCAGGAGCATCATGCCCACGGCCAGTTCGGGCGCCGGTTCGAAGAGCAGGACCATCCCGAAGCAGAACAGCGGGAGCAGGACGATCTGACAGCCCAGGATCAGGGCGACGGTTCCGGGCAGACGCAGCAGGCGGGTGAAGTCGGCGACGGTCAGGCTCAGTCCCAGGCCGAGCATGATGATGCCGAGCGCCACGGGAAGGGCGATCGTGGCGGGGGGGGAGTCCACGGTGGTCCTCGAGGGGTCGGGCCGCCGTTCGGCCTCGGCAGGCGCTGGAGGGGACCGGCCAGGGCTCGCGCCACCCCGTGACCTGGGCCACTTCGACGTACTGGTCGGTATGTTCGCACGCCGGTCCAGGCATGACAAGGTCCGGTGACCGGAACGCTTCCACCGCCGGCACGGCCCCACACCCGAGACGCGATGCCCCACGAAAGCAGGACCGGCCCCAGGAACCCCGAACCCCGGAGGACTTCGCTGTCCGCCCCACCTGGATCCGGGCACCACTCCCGACATCGCAGGTACCGGACACCGCACGCGTCCGGCCCGCAGGCACATCGCGTCCGTTGGTGAACGTTGGCGTCCGTTCACGTCCGACGGCGAACATCGGCCCACCTGGCCCCGGTGAGCAGGATCACGGTCACCATGAATTCGCTCGAACGCGAGTCCGGCGTCCCGGCGACGAGTCCTCGTACCCCGGCTGCAGATACCTGCTGCAGGTGTCGCCCCGGAACAGACCGCCGGTTCCGTCGGGTGTCGGAGCCTCGTTCAGGCCGCGGGCCAGGAGCTCCCGGTGAGGTCGAACGCCAGGTGGAACCAGACCTTGCGGATGCTCGGATGGCCGTTGTCGCCCCACGTGGTGGCGAAACTGTCGACGAGGGCGAGCCCGCGGCCGTGCTCGGTGGTCAGGTGTTCGCCCTCGAGCGGGGCGGGGCTCAGGGGGACGCCCTCCTCGGCCTCGCCGTCGTCGGCACGCACCGGACACCCGTTGTCGCGGCAGACCAGGGTCAGACCGTTGCCGCTGCGGGTCACACGCAGCACGAAGGTCTGCCCCTCCTCCCCCGATCGGCTGTGGCGGATGGCGTTGGTGGCGAGCTCGGTGCCCAGTAGGGAGAAGACGTAGCGGAAATCGGATTCCCGACCGGCGGCGCAGGTGTCGAGGAAGGCGCGGGCCAGGGGAACACTGGCGGAGGTCCCGGGGAACTCCCAGTGGCGTTTGGTGAACGGTACCGGCGTGCGGCCGTTGAAGTAGTGCCGGTACTCGTCGGGTACCCGCGACAGGACGGTGTCCTCGGCCTGCGTGAGGGTGGGCACTGGGACGAGCATGGGCATGGACGACTCCTTCGGCGGGGCGACTCGTGTGACCAGAGCCTCGGGGACGGCACCCGGGGCACGTCCCCGCGGGGGCGGCTGCGGGAGTGACCGGCCGCAGGGGAGGGCGGCGCGGGTCGGCTACGACCATACGCCAAGATCTGCCCGTGGGACAGGGGATGCGCATGTGGTGCGTTCCGCCTTCCCCCGGGAACCCGGGCCCGGCAAGGGCCCGAGCCCGGGTTCACCTGTGGCCCTCCAGGGCGGCAGCGGCAGCGGCCTCGGCCTTGTCCCGTTCCGCGGGGACCCACCCCACGCGGCTGCGGCGGTCGAGAAGATCCCCCACGTCCATGGCCCCCTCGTGGCGCACCCCGAATCGCAGTTCGGCGCCGGTGATCCCGCGCACGACAGGTTCCAGGAGCGAGGGGTCCTCCGCCGCCTCGGCCGCCACGGCGGGGGCCTCCGCGCCGTAGCGGGCCACGAACGCGGCCGGGACGGCCGGGACGCCGCGGATGTCGGGAGCCGGGGCGTCGAGGACCGCATCGGCAGCGGGTGCGCCGGGAACACCGTGCCCGCCGGAGCCGACAGCACCGCCGGTACCCCGGCCCGGCACACCGCCGATGGCACCTCCCCCGGGGCCGGTTCCGAGCGCCCCCTCCCCCGCCGCCAGTGCGGCGAGTTCCTCGGCCGACGCGGCACCCACCAACGGCAGCTCCCGGGTCCGGCAGGGCCGGGCCGGCAACCGGTGTGCGGCGACCGCGGCGTCCACGGCCTCCTCCGCCATCGCGCGGTAGGTGGTCAGCTTCCCGCCGACGACGGTGACCGCCCCATTGGCCCCCACGGCCACCGAGTGCTCCCGCGACAGGTCCGAGCTCTCCCCTTCCCCGTACAGCAGCGGGCGCAGTCCGGCGAAGCTACCCAGCACGTCGTCGCGCGTGAGGTGCGTACTCAGAACCCGGTTGAACTGGGACAACAGTGTGTCGACGTCTTCATCCGGCGCGTTCGGGACCCGTGGCACGGGCCCCTCGAGCGGCTCGTCGGTGAGCCCGGCGAGTACCCGCCCGTCCGGCTGCGGGAGCGCGAAGACGAAGCGCGACACGCTCCCCGGCACCGGCGCGGTGAGGGCGGCCCGAGGCCCGCCCAGCGACGCCCCGTCCAGCACCAGGTGGGTCCCGCGGCTGGGGCTGAGCCGCACAGCGGGGTCGAGGGCATCGGCGTGCACACCCGTGGCGTTGACGATCGCACGTGGGCGCACGGGGATCAGCCGCCCGGTGACCTCGTCGCGCAGGGTCGCCCCGTCACGGGTGAGGTTCTCCGCGGAACACCGGGTGATGACCCGCGCCCCCTCGCGTGCGGCGGTGCGCGCAAGGGTCACCACGAGGCGGGCGTCGTCCACGAGCTGCCCGTCGAAGGACAGCACCCCGCCGACCAGCCCGCGCGGCTCCACGGTCGGCAACAGGCGCAGGGTCTGGCGGGCGTCGAGGGTCCTCGGGGACGGGAGCACGTTACGGGGCGTTCCGGCCGCGCGGCGCAGCAGGTCGCCGAGGCCCATGCCGCCGCGGGACAAGAGCGCCCGCCGCAGACCGGTGTGCCGGTGCACGGGCAGCACCATCGGCAGCGGCCGCACCAGGTGGGGCGCGGTCACACGCATGAGCACGTCGCGTTCGCGCGCGCTCTCGTATGCGATCCCGAGCTGCCCCTTGGCGAGATAGCGCAGCCCGCCGTGCACGAGCTTGGAGCTCCACCGGCTGGTCCCGAACGCGAGGTCCTCGCGTTCGACGAGCACCGTGGTGAGCCCGCGCGCGGCGGCGTCGAGCGCGACCCCCGTCCCGGTCACGCCGCCGCCCACGACGAGCACGTCGATCCCGGGGTCGGATTCCAGGTGCGCGAGGTCGACGGCCCGGCGTGCACCGTTGAGGGAGGAGGACACCGAGACGGAGGAGGGGACGGTCGTGTTCATGCGTGGGTCCTTCCGGGTGCGTGCTCGTGCTCGGCCGGCGCGAGGTAACCGTCCAGCAGGGTCGTGAGTTCCTCCACGAGCGCCTCTTCGTCGAGGAGGTCCTCGAAGAGGCGCCGCGCGGTCACCGTGTTCTGCACCGTCACGAGCACCATCCGCGCCAGCACGGCGGGGGCCCCGTCCCGCACGGAACCGTCGTCCTGCCCCTGCGCGACGGCGGGCACGATGACCTCGAGCGCCGCCCGGTGACTGGTTCCGAGCCGGTGGAAGGTGTAGGTCGCCAGCAGTTCCGGCTCGCTGTCGACCACACGTGTGAACAACGGATGGGTGGCCAGGGCGCGTGCGACCCCGCCGGCGTGGCGCACGAGCCGGGTGCGCGCCTGCTCCTCCGGACGGTCGTCCGCGGCGCGTTCCTCCTCCTCCCGCAGGACCGTGCGCAGTTCGCGGGTGAGCAGATCGGCCACGAGCGCGGTCACGTCGGGCCAGCGCCGGTACACCGTGGGGCGGCTGACCCCGGCACGGCGGGCCACGTCGGTGAGAGTGGTGCGGCGTACCCCGAAGGCCTCCACGCAGGTCCGGGCCGCGTCGAGGATGTCGTCCTCTACGTTACGTTTTGACGCCATGTGTAAAACTGTAGAGCATGGCCAACGACGAGACCACACCCTCCGCCCCCGAGATGAGCTGGTTCGCCTGGGGTGACCCCGAACGCGCCAAGGCCCTCGACCCCGGGCTCCGCGACCTCATCGCCCAGGCCCTGGGCGCCGACGTGCACGCGATGCCGCCGGTGGACGAGGCCGACGTCGACCTCCCGCCCTCACGCCTGACCGATCACCTGCGCGAGGCTCTCGCCGGTGTCGTCGGCCCCGAGCACGTGGTTACCGACGACGCCGTACGCCTGCGCCGGTCCGGGGGCAAGAGCACCCCCGACCTGCTGCGGCGCCGTTCCGGGCAGGCCGACCCCGCCCCGGACGCGGTGATCCGGCCCGCCGACCACGACCAGGTGCAACGCCTGCTGGAACTGTGCTCCGACAAGGGCGTCGCGGTCGTACCTTTCGGCGGCGGCACGAGCGTGGTCGGCGGCGTGGATCCCCTCAGAGGCCCCTTCGGCACGGTCATCGCACTCGACCTGCGGCGCTTGGACTCCCTCGTCTCCTTCGACCGCACCTCCCTGACCGCGGTCCTGGGCGCGGGCGTGCGCGCCCCCCGCGCCGAGGAGCTCCTGGGCGAACACGGACACACGCTCGGCCACATGCCGCAGAGCTTCGAGTACGCCACCGTCGGCGGGTTCGCCGCCACGCGTTCGGCCGGGCAGGCCTCCGCCGGGTACGGGCGATTCGAGGACATGGTCATGTCGCTGCGTGTGGCGACCCCCCGCGGAACCCTGGAACTGGGCGGAGCACCGGCCTCCGCTGCGGGACCCGACCTCAAGCGCCTCGTGCTCGGCTCCGAAGGCACCCTGGGCGTGATCACCGAGGTCGGGCTGCGCGTGCGTCCGGTGCCCGAGGCGGTACTGGACGAAGCATGGTGCTTCCCCGACTTCGCCACCGGGACCGAGGCCCTGCGCGTACTCGCCCAGTCCGACGCCCGCCCGACCATGGCCCGTGTGCTGGACGAGTCCGAGACCTTCGTCGGCGCGGCGATGGGCGGACGCGAGGCCACCCCCGGATGCCAGGCGGTCCTCGGGTTCGAGGGCACCGCGGAGGAGATCGAGACCCGCGCCGCCCTGGTGCGCGAACTCATGACCGAGGCGGGCGGGACCCGGCTGGGCCCGGAACCCGTCGCGCACTGGCGCGAGAACCGCTTCTCCACCCCCTACCTGCGCGACACCCTGCTCGGCGCGGGCGTGCTCGCGGAGACCCTGGAGACCGCGACCACCTGGACCGGGCTGCTACCGCTGTACGAAGCGGTGACCGACGCGCTCGAAAGCGCACTCGTCGGGGAGGAGGGCGGCGCGGTCGTCATGTGCCACGTCTCGCACACCTACCCGACCGGGGCCTCGCTGTACTTCACGGTCGCCACCGCCGCGGGCACGGACCCGCTGGCGCGCTGGGACCGGGCCAAGCGCGCCGCCTCGGACGCGATCGCCGGCGCCGGGGGCACCATCTCCCACCACCACGCGGTCGGGGCGGACCACCGGCCGTGGATGGTCTCGGAGATCGGGCCGTTGGGCGCGGAGATCCTGCGTTCGGTGAAGGCGTCCCTGGACCCGGAGGGCGTGCTCAACCCGGGCAAGCTCGTGCCGGAGCGTTCGTAGGGGTGACGGCGATGGTGAGCTGACGACGGAAGGGGCGCCGCGGAGGTGATCCGCGGCGCCCCTCCGGTGTCCTCCCGGGTGCATCAGAGGCCTGAGGGGTCAGACGAATTCGGCCTCGGAGCGGAGCTGGCGTGCGATCCCCTCGCCGAAGGAGGCGAGGAACTCCAGGATCTCCTCCTCGTCGTCCCTCTCGTCGAATTCGTAGGTGTAATGGCTCCAGACGTTCTGGCTGAGGAAACTGCCCATGGCCAGGACGTTGGCGTCGTCCGAGTAGGTCGAGGAGTACTCCTGGAGGCTGACGTAACCGACGTCCCCCGCCCCGGTGGCCTCCCAGCCCAGGAGATCGTAGTTCTCGTCCTCGTCCCGGTCGGGCTCCTGGAGGTCCTCCACCGAGTCGTCCATGTCGTGCTGGAGATTCCTCATCCCACGCTCGTCCTCGTGGTCGTACAGGAAGACCCCCACGGACATGAGGTGGGAACCGTCGCGTTGGCCGTTGTCCCCGGATTCACTGATCTCGCAGTTCAGAACGCCTTCGAGGTCCGCCGTGTAATTGTCGTCCACGTCCTCGGTCTCGAAGTCGCCGTCGATGCTCGGACGGTCGGTGCCGGGGATCTCGTCGGCCAGGTCCCCGATCAGCTGCCGGCACGTGGGCAGTTCGGCGTAGGCACGGCCGCCGGAGACGTTGACCGCCACGACGATCCCGGCGATCAGCAGGATGGCGGCCGCGATCGAGGACGCCACGATCAGCGCACGTGTTCCGGGACGGCGCGGCGGACGCGGACCGCCCGGCCCCGGAGGCGGAAACTGGGGCGGGCCGCCGGGCGGACCACCGTGGGGACCGCCCGGTGCACCGGTGTACGGGCCGGGGTGACCGCCCGCGTGGCCCTGATGCGGAAGCCGCTGCCAACCGCCCGGACCGGGAACACCGGGGCCGCCCGGCCCGGTCTGCGGCCCGGGCGGCGGGTGGCCACCGCCCCCGGGGTTGCCCGGATGGCCTGGCATCCCGGGAAAGGGCTGTTCACCGGGGTTCCCGGGGAAGGAACCGTCGGAAGGGGGATGTCCGGTCATCGATGTCGCGGCCGGCCACCCGCCGGGACGGCCGCACCTCCTCACAAGAATCGCCATGATCGTTCGCACCGGGGCCGTAATGGCCGGCGCATGCACCCGAGTCCTACTCGCGCGCACCCGCGGGGGCAGGTCCCCCAGCGATGGGAGAACCCCGCCCGCCTCGACGGGTCACCCGCCTCCGGACCCGCCAGGGCCCGTCACCGGATGGGACCGCGGTTCCGAGTGATCCGTTCGGAAGCGGCGGCGGGCGACGGTGTGGGACTGCACACCCCGGCCCGGTGCTGCGCCTCCATACCGGGCCCGCAGCCGGGAGCGGCCCTCTACGGCGCCTCGTTCACGCTGCGGACGGAGCTGCGCACGTCGCCCGCCAGGCTCTCGGCCTCCGAGATGTTCTCCTCCGGTTCACGGTCGTCGAAGCCGTCCGCAGACACCATCACCCTGAAGAACGCGTTGCGGTCCTGGAAGAACACCCCCGACACGGCCGGCGCTGCGGGATCCGGAGCCGGCATTGCGAGCGCGACTCCCCCGTCACCGAGGGAGCTGGGTTCCCACATGAGCTCGGCCCCCAGATCGGCGACGTCGCTCCCGTCGGAGGGCTCACCGAGTTCACCCGGTTCCAGCTCGCGCTCCAGCTCCCGCTGGTCGTCCTCCATGTCCTCGACCTCGTCCTCGAAGCTCCGGGACTCGGGCTCGTGGATCATGACCGCGATCTCGACGCCCTGTCCCATGCCGGAGCCTCCGCCGAACTCGACCCAGCAGTCCAGACGCTCGGTCTCGGCGCGCTGGTCGAGTTCGCCCTCGGTCGTGATCCGTTCCCCGTCGGCCAGGTCCTCGAAGAGGTCCTCGGGCAGGACCTCGTCGCACTGGTCCTCGGCGAGGGTCCCGTAGTCCCCCGAACCGGACGACGCCGCGATGGCGACGAGCCCGCCGATGAGAATCACGGCACCGGCGATCGCACCGCCGATGATCAGGCCCTTGCGGCCACCCGAACCCCCGGCCGGCTGCTGCCCGTACCCGGGAGGAGGCGGACCCTGCGGGGCGCCGCCGTAGGAACCGCCCGGCCCGCCCGGCCCACCGGGGGGCGGACCATGCGGGGGCTGCTGGCCGTAGCCGGGGGGCGGCTGCTGCCCGTACCCGGGAGGGGGCTGCTGCGGCCCGCCCTGGGGCCGGCCGGGGTAGGGGCCGGGCTGCTGGGGGCCGTAGGGGCCCTGGTTCGGACCGTTCGGACCGTAGGGGCCCTGAGGGGGCGGAGCCGACATGGGTGGGGTACTCCCGATACGTCTTGGGGGCGGATGGGGGTGCCGCGGTGCCGACCGGGCCGGCACCGAGAGCTTCTCGCGGCGGATCCCCGGGGATCGCCGCATCGGATGGGATGGCCGGGAACGGCAGATGGTTGTCTCCGGACGGCACGGACTCCCGCGCAGCGGATGGTACCGGAGCGCGTCCCACACGCTCTGCGTCGCCCCGACAATGGATGCCGTGGCACGAGGAAAACTCCGCATCTACCTGGGATACGCACCCGGCGTCGGCACCACCTACAGCGCGCTGGCAGAAGCGCAACGGCGGGCCGCGAACGGCGCCGAGGTGCTGGTCGGCGCCGCGGTGACACACGGGCGGCGGCACACCGGCGCGCTCCTGGAGGGCCTGCGCACGATGCCGTTGCACGAATCCGGTTCCATGGACGTGATCGCGGTGATCGCACGCGTCCCGGACCTGGTCGTCGTGGACGAGCTGCACCGCGTCAACCCTCCCGGTTCACGGAACCCCACCCGGTGGCAGGACGTCGAGGACATCCGCGCCGCCGGGATCGATGTGATCACCACCGTCGGAATCGAGCACCTCGAGTCCCTCAACGACGTCGTCGAGGAGATCACCGGCTCGTGCCCCACCCAGACCGTGCCCGACCAGGTGGTGCGCGGCGCCACCGAGGTCGAGCTGGTCGACGCCTCCCCGCAGGAGCTGCGGCGTCGCATCGCCCAGGGCGACCTGCACCCGCCCGAACGCCTCAACGCGGCCCTGTCCGACTACTACCGGGAGGGCAACCTCGGGGCGCTGCGCGAGCTGGCGCTGCTGTGGACCGCGGACCGGGTCGAGGAGGGTCTGGCCCGGTACCGGGGCGAGCACGAGATCAACGTGACGTGGGAGGCCCGGGAACGGGTCGTGGTAGCACTGACCGGCGGCCCGGAGGGCGAGACGCTGATCCGGCGCGCGGCCCGTGTGGCGGCTCGGTCGCGCGGCGGCGGCCCGCA
>NZ_ANBF01000247.1 GCF_000341025.1 Nocardiopsis salina YIM 90010
ACTTACCACCAGGTGGTCGGGGGCGACGTTCCGAACGCGCTGCTCGAGTTCGCGCGCGGGGTGCACGCCACGCAGATCGTCCTGGGGTCCTCGCGCCGTCCGACCTGGCAGTACGTGCTGGGCCCGGGGGTGGGCGCGATGGTGGCGCGCGACTCCGGCGACATCGACGTGCACATCGTCACCCACGAGGAGGTCGGCAGCGGGCGCTGGCCCCTGCCCCCGCCCGGGCGAGGGCTGGGCCAGCACCGCCGGGTGACGGGGTGGGGGCTGGCCCTGGTCGCGCCGACGCTGATGGGGCTGGGGCTGACCCTTCCGGCCTTCGACGACATCGGCCCGGCCTCCGACGCGTTGCTGCTGCTGTTCATCACGGTGGCGACCGCGGCGGTGGGGGGCTTGCGTCCGGCGCTGGTGTCAGCGGTGTGGAGCGCGGTGCTGTTGACCGTGCTGCTGTCGCCCCTGCACGGTCGCCCGTCAGTGTCGGTCGACAACATGTTGGCGTTGGCGGCGTTCACCCTGGTGGGCACGTTGGTGGCGATCGTCGTGGAGATCGCGGCGCGCCGGTCGGCCCAGGCGGCGCGAGGACGTGCGGAGGCGGACGCGGTCTCACTGCTGGCGGGCAGCGTACTCGCCGGCAACGAACCCCTGCCGGCGCTGCTGCGGCGCATCACCGAGACGTTCGGGCAGCGTTCGGCGGCGTTGCTGGAGCGTGTGGACGAGGTTCGTTGGCGTGTGGTCAACAGCGTCGGCGCTCCGGTGTGCGAGTCCGAGGAGGACGCCGACGTCCTCGTCACCATCAACGACGATCTGAGCCTGGCGCTCAAGGGCCGGATGCTGCCGGCCGCGGACCGGGGTGTGCTGTGGGCGTTCGCCGCGCACATCGCCATCGCCCTGGAACACCAGCGGTTGGAGTGGGACGCTGCCGAGGCGCGCGGCCAGGCGGCCGGGAACAGGATCCGCACCGCGCTGCTGGCCGCGGTGTCGCACGACCTGCGGACCCCGCTGACCTCCATCAAGGCGAGCCTGTCGAGCCTGCGCGCCACCGACATCGAGCTCGACCCGCAGGATCGCGACGACCTGTTGGAGACCGCCGAGGAATCCACCGACCGGCTCAACCAGCTCATCGACAACCTTCTGGACATGAGCCGGGTGCAGACCGACAGCGTGCGTCCGAACCTGAGGGCCGTGGGGCTGGAGGAGGTGGTTCCGGCCGCGCTCCTGGGGCTGTCGCGCCGGGCGGTGCGGGTGGACGTGCCCGACGACCTGCCGCGGGTCAACGCCGATGCGGGGCTGCTGGAGCGTGCGGTGGCCAACGTCGTGGGCAACGCGGTGGGGCACAACCCGGATCCGGCGGCCCCGGTGCTGGTCAACGCCAGCGCGCACGGGGACGAGGTGCAACTGCGTGTGGTCGACCGCGGCCCCGGTGTCTCCGACGAGGGGAAACAGCGTATGTTCGAGGCCTTCCAACGTCTCGGGGACGCCCCGAAGGGCACGGGCGTGGGGCTGGGGTTGGCGGTCGCGCGCGGGTTCGTGGAGACCATGCAGGGCGGTCTGGCCCCGGAGGACACCCCGGGCGGCGGGCTGACCATGGTGTTCACTCTGCGGGCGGTGGACCGGGAGGACGACGAAGGGGGTACCGGTGCGGGTCCTGGTCGTTGACGACGACATGCAGATCATCCGGGCGATGCGGATCAACCTGCGGGCGCGCGGCCACGAGGTCGACACCGCCGAGGGCGGGGCGGGCGCGTTGCGCCTGGCGGCCGAGAACCGTCCGGACCTGGTCCTTCTGGACCTGGGGTTGCCGGACATGGAGGGGCTGGAGGTGATCCGCCGACTGCGGGGGTGGACCCAGGTCCCCATCATCGTGCTCTCGGCTCGTCACTCGGCCGGGGAGAAGGTGCGCTGCCTGGATTCGGGGGCGGACGACTACGTCACGAAACCGTTCGGTATGGACGAGCTGCTCGCGCGGATGCGTGCGGCGGAGCGGCGGTCGGCGGCGGAGGAGGCCGCGCCGGAGGTGGCCACGGCGGCGTTCACGGTGGACCTGAGCGCCAAGAGGGTGCTGCGCGACGGCGAAGAGGTGCGGGTCACTCCGACCGAGTGGCACATCCTGGAGCTCCTGGCCCAGCACCCGGGTCACCTGGTGAGCCAGCAGCAGCTGTTGCAGGAGGTGTGGGGCCCGGCGTACCGGAGCGAGACCAACTACCTGCGGGTGTACATGGCGCAGCTGCGGCGGAAGTTGGAGCCCGACCCGGCGCACCCGCGGTTCCTCATCACCGAGGCGGGGCGCGGGTACCGTCTCGAGACCGACGGCTGACGGGTCACCGGGGGTCGGGCCCCGGAGCGGTCGAGCGCGTGGGGCAGGATGGGGAGCGTGTCCGATGCGCTTGATCACCCGCTCGGCCGGGCCCGTGAACACCGTTACTGGCTGACCACCTCCGACGGGGTGGGTATCGACGCCGCCCTCCTGCGCGGCTCCGATCCCCGCACGACGGCGGTGGTGCTCGCCAACGGTTTCACCGGCACCCGGCGCAACCCGCACACCCGCGCGATCGCCGAGGCCCTGTACTCGGCCGGGGACGTGCTGACCTTCGACTTCCGCGGGCACCACGGTTCGGAAGGGCGCAGCACCGTCGGGAACGCAGAGATCCACGACCTGGAGGCGGTGCTGGAGCAGCTCCGCGAGCTCGGGTACACGCGCGTGGCCACGGTGGGGTTCTCGATGGGCGCGGCGGTCGCGATCCGGCACGCGGCGATCTTCGGCGGGGTGGACGCGGTCGTGGCGGTCAGCGGCCCGAGCCGGTGGTACTACCGGGGCACCCGCCAGATGCGTCTGCTGCACGTGGGGATCGGCCGACGTGTGGGGCGGTTCTTCCTGCGGACGTTCCGCAAGGTGCACGTGATCGACCGCAAGTGGAGCGTTCGCCCCGCGGAACCGCGCGAGATCGCCGGGGAGGTCGCCCCCGCGCCGCTGCTGGTGGTGCACGGCGACTCCGACTCGTTCTTCCCCACCACCCACGCCACCGCGATCCACGGTGCGGCACGCGAGCCCAAGGACCTGTGGATCGAACCGGGCATGGGCCATGCCGAGCGCGCCGTGACGCCCGACCTGACCGGGCGCCTGCGGAATTGGATCACCGAGCGTCTGCACACGGGCGACCCCGGCACCTGAACCCCGGGGAACCTTCCCCGAACACCCGCGTGGACAGGCCTGTGGGGCTCGGCTACAAAGGGGGGATGACCCGACCTCGACCTTCTTCTCCCGGCCCTGACACGCCCGCTTCGGAGAGCGACCTCCCCGGTCTGCGCGGACGCGGGTTCGCCCTGCTCATCGCCGCCACGGCCATCGGACTGTGCGGGTTCGCCGCCGTCCTTCCGCTGGTGCCGCTGTGGGCCACCAGGGGCGGGGTGGGCGAGTTCGGGGCGGGCACCACCACCGCGGTCTTCATGCTGACCACCGTCCTGACCCAGCTCGGTATGCCCTGGCTCCTGGACCGCGGCGCCTACCGCTGGGCGTTCCCCGTCGGGTCGCTGATCCTGGGCCTGCCCACCCCCCTGTTCGCCGCCACCACCGATCTGGGGCCGCTCATCGCGGTCTCGGCAGTCCGCGGCATCGGGTTCGGAATGGTGACGGTCGCGGGCACCGCGCTGGCCGCCCGGCTCGTCCCGCGTGCGCAGGTCGGGCGCGCGACAGGCCTCTACGGGCTCGCGGTCGGCCTGCCCCAGGTGGTGATCCTGCCCGGGGGTGTGGCCGTGGCGCTCGCAGTCGGGTTCGGCCCCGTCTTCTGGGCGACCGGCGCAACAGGTGTGGTCGCGGCTGTCCTGTCCTCGGGCATCTGGTTCGCCGACGGAGGCCGCAACCGTCCGGCCCTGCGCTCGACCACCCCCGCGTCCGGGACCTCGGCATCCGACGCCGGCGATCCCCGCGGCTTGGCCGTGTGGGTGGCGCTGGCCTCTCCCCTGCTCATGATGCTGCTCGTCGCGATCGGCGCGAGCACCATCGTGACGTTCCTGGCGATCCCCTTCGAGCGCGCGGCCTGGCTGGTGGGCGCGGCGCTGGCCCTGTACGCGCTGTCCGTGGTCGTCGGCCGCTGGACCGCGGGCGCCCTGTACGACCGGCACGGACGCACCGTGCTCCTGATGCCCGCGATGGTCTCCGGCTCGGTCGGCATGGGCCTGATCACCGCGGCCATGTGGACCGACGCCGGAACCGGACAGCCCGGGATCGCCACGGTGGCGCTCATCCTGGGCGGCTCCGCGCTGTTCGGCCTCGGGTTCGGGTCGGTGCAGAACGACACCGTGACGATCATGCTCGACCGCGCCGGCGCCTCCGGCCAGGGGCGGGCCAGCGCGGTGTGGAACATCGGGTACGACGCCGGAACCGGGGCGGGCGCCATGGGCCTGGGACTGCTCATCCAGCTGCTCGGTTACGGGCCCGCGTTCGCCGTCACCGCGGTCGCGCTGCTGGCCCTGGTGCCCCTCACGCTGCGCACCGGGGTGCGCCGCCCCGGGGGCACCGTGCACCGCTGACCGGATCTCCGGGGCGCCCCGCATGCAACGGTCCCCGTGCCCCTCCGAGGGACACGGGGACCCGCACGTGAACACACGGTTCCGGTTCGGACCAGGATCAGGTCAGCGACGACACGTGCACGTGGTCGAAGTGGTTCTGCGTCAGGTCACCCCGGTCCTCCATGGCGCGCCACGAGCGGCTGCCGGTGTGCCAGATCTGCTGCTCCCAGATGATGTAGTCGATGCCGAGCCGGTCGGCGTTGTCGATCGCGTAATCGGCGATCGCGGTACCCAGTTGCCGGTTCTCTTCCGAGGGCATCTCGCCGTTGGCGCTCATCATGAAGTCGCAGGCGCGCCCCTCACCGTGGTCGTCGGAGCTGGGCCGGTAGCACCCGGTCGGGTAGGGCTGTTCGAACTCGCCGATGATGTCGTCACGGATCGACGCCATCGTCGGGGTCACCTGGTCGAAGCCGGGACCGCGCGCCGACTCCGGAACGGTGCCGTCGCCGTTGCCGGGGCTCTCGGCCTCCTGGCGGGCTTCCTCCTCGGCCTGCAGCTCGGCGATGCGCTCCTCGACGTCGTCCTTCTGCTCCTCGAGCTCGTCGACGAGTTCTGCGGCGTCCTCGAGCTCGGCGTTGAGGTTCTCGGCCACCTCTTCGGCCTCGTCGCGGGTGTCGACGAGTTCGGCGATCTGCTCGGCCTGGGACTCACCCAGGTAGTTGGCGTTGGCGGCGTCGGAGGTCATCTCGTCGGGGTCGCTGGAGAAGATCACCTGCAGCGCCGGGTCGACGCCGCCGTCGATGTACCGGGCGTGGGCGATCTCCGAGACGGTGCCGCGGGAGGCCTCGAGGCGTTCCTCGACCTCTTCCAGGTCGGCCTCGGCCTCGTCGACGCGGTCCTTGATCTCGTTGAACTGCAGGAGCTCACCGTTGTAGGACTCCTCCAGCTCGTCGGCGCGCTCGGTCAGATCGTCGATGTCGACGTCGTCGGGGTCGGCGTGCGCGACTCCGGAGACCGGCCCGAACAGGAAGGCGGCGCTGACGGCGGTGACGGTGAGGAGCCCCCGCTTGGTGCGCAGGGCGAAGCTTCGAGGAGAGGATGTCATGTCGGCTCCGGGGATGGACTGAACGCATCCGGTGTCCGCGACCGAGGAGGGTGAGGAGAGGGGTGGGGCGCGGAGTCGGAATTGCTCAGGAGACCATACGAGATCTTGGCGTTACATGCCCAGTGCGTGGAACACCGGACTTGTGGACTGCGCGGGTATGTGTCCAGAACATACCGGCTCCCCCCCCC
>NZ_ANBF01000248.1 GCF_000341025.1 Nocardiopsis salina YIM 90010
GGGGTCAGGCGCCGCCGAACGCGCTCGGCAGGGCGTTCTCGGACCGTGCCCGCGGCCCCTGGTCGCCGGTGAGGAACCAGTCGGAGCGGCGGATGTCACGCAGCGCCCGCTTGCGTTCCTCCTTCGGCAGCCGGTCGATGTAGAGCACGCCGTCGAGGTGATCGGTCTCGTGCTGCAGGCACTGCGCCATGAGTCCGGTGCCTTCGACGGTGATCGGCTCGTTGCGCAGATCGACGCCGGTCACGACCGCCCGCTGCGCGCGCTCGGTGCGGTACCAGAGCTCGGGGATCGACAGGCAGCCCTCGTCGCAGTCCTGGAGCTCGTCGGAGAGCTCCGCGATCTGCGGGTTGATGACGTAACCCGTGCTGCCCTCGACGTCGTAGCTGAAGACCCGTAGCCCCACACCGATCTGGGTGGCTGCCACACCGGCGCGCCCCCGGGCGTCGACGGTGTCGAGGAGGTCGCGGACCAGTTTCTCGGTGTGCCTGTCGAACGAGGTGACGGGGGTTGTCGGGCTGGTGAGGACGGGGTCGCCGAAACGGACGATGGGGCGCATGCTCATGTGAACAGGTTAAGCGGCGCTGCCGGCGGGCGGTGCGGGAGCGAGCGACCGGGCCCGGTTCCGGCCGCGCGCGGCCCGAACCCCGGACCTTCCGGGTCACGGAGGGCCGACCTGTTGCGGCGCCCGGTTCAGCCGGCGAGCTTGGGGCGCAGCGACTCGTCCAGGACCATCTCGATGTAGTCCAGCGCGGCCCGGCGGCGGGCCAGCGCGTTCTCGTACAGCGACGGGGCCTGGGAGTCGCGCCGCACGCGCAGGCACTCGTTGACGATGTTCTGCCACTTCTGCTCGAACGCGTGCAGTGCGTAGGCGCCGGCGCCGGACTTCGAGGTGATCTCGCCGGTCTTGAGCGTGAAGTGCAGGCGGCTGACGCTGAGCACGCTCCAGGACGGGGCGAGGGAGCCCAGCACTGCGAGCCCGCGCGGGCTGACCAGACGGCCGGCCTTCTCCCTCCAGCGCCGCCACTGCTGGTCGAGGGAGCCCAGCGACCAGGCGCGCAGGCTCTCCGGCTCGTCCCACACGTCGAGCTCCAGGGGGTGCGGGCCGCGCACGGTGACCCCGCGCTCGGCCAGGACATGCCAGGTCACGGGGTTGACGTCCTGCTGGGCCCGGGGGCGGAACCGGCCCCCGACCACCGAGGCGACCGGCCCGCACACGGCGGGGTCGCGGGTGAGGTCGCTCCACGTCACGTGGACGCCGTTGAACTGGGGACGGGGCATGTCGCTGCGCGTGCGCACGTGGGCGCGGCGCAGGCGGTCGGCCTCGTCGGCGTCGGGGCGGCGGTCGGTGACCACCACGAAGTCGACGTCGCTGGTGTGGGGGCGGAAGTCGCCGAGCGCGACCGAACCGGTCAGGTACAGGCCGCGCACGAGACCGGGGGCCTCCTGGTCGGCGTGGGAGAGGAAGGTCCGGGCCAACGTCTGCACCCGAGGGTGGACGGCCATGCTCACTCCAGTCTGAATGGTTCGGCTTGTGTGGAAAGTCCGGCGAGGGCCGAGAGGGAGGGACGGCCGGGGCGCTGCGCCGGACGGAGGCGGTTCGTGTGGCTCGTGGTGCCAACGGTGTGCCTGTGTCAACCGATGGCGCGGTGTCCGCTCGTCACCAAGTTTGGGTGTGCTCGTGTGAGTTGGCAAGTGATCACGCCGTACTCACACCCTGTCTCCCCACGTCAAGTGGTGTGCGGCTGCGATCGAAGAGGGGAGCGCACACCCTTGACACAGAGCCTCCACATGTGCAACCGCAGTCGAGAGCCCGCCGGGTCGGCGGCCACCACCCGCAGCCTCCTCGGGGAGCACATCGGGCACACCCTGAACGCCGAACGCTACCCGTGCGGCACCACCCTCCGCGCCGGTGAGAGGCCTTCGGCACGTGCACTCGCACCATGCGAATGCATGGGAATTCTATGGTTCCACCATTTCTCTGGAGAGGCCGGGGACACGAGAACACCCGGAGTTCACCACGGAATCCGCCCTATCGACCGGTAATGAGTTCCCTGACTCATTCTGTGGACATCCACCACGGTCCGCGTAGGATTGACCCAGGTCGGGACGGTTCATCCCCTTCCCTCCGGGGAGCCAAGACACGGCGAACACGACCGCGGAGGCGGGTCTCCCCCGCATTTCGACGATCGTTATGGTTCACCGGGCCTTCCCCAGGCGATAACAACTACAGCCATTCTCCGCTTTTTCCTCCCCGTAACACCGGAGCACCCGGGTGAAACCGGAGCCCATTACGTTCGGTACGCACGTGGCAGAGAAAGCAGAGAGAACGCAGCGATCCCAAGGAGCCGTGCATGGTCCCGACGATGGTCCTCGTAGCCGACGACTCCCGCGACGCCCAACGCCGGGAGGCCCTGCACGGCCTCGCCGACGCGGTCGCCGCCCGGGGTGAGGCCCCCGTGGCCCCCGCCTTCGGCAGCCCCGACGAGGTCGCCGCCACCGTCCACGGGGTCCGGGGCCCCAAGGTCGTCGTTCCGGCGTTCGTCGCGGGCGGTGACGTCGCCAGCGCCCAGATGATGTCCCGCATCGGGCTCCCGGAGCTGCGCGACTCCTGCCAGACCGAACCCCTGGGCGCGGTGCCCTCGATCGTGGCCGACCTGGCCACGCGCCTGGGCAACGCGGGATGGAGCCGGGAGGACGGTGTGGTGCTGGCCGCGGACGGCGCCACCGGAACAGACGAACGCACCGTGGTCACCGACGTCGCGCGCATGCTCAGCCGGCGGCTCGGGTCCCCCGTCCAGGTCGGTTACCTGCGCGCCTGGGCGCCCTCGGTCTTCGACGCCGTGGACCGCCTGCGCCGCGACGGGCACGACAAGGTCGCCGTCGCCGCGTGGCGCCTGGTCGACGGGCCCGACTTCGACCTGCTGCGCTCATCGGACATCACCGCCATCACCTCTCCCCTGTGGCCCTCCGACCTGATCGTGGACACGCTGCTGGCCCAGCACCGTGCGGCCAAGGGTCGGCTCACCTGAACCGGCCCCGCCCCGGGTGGGTGCGGGGCGGGGCCACGCCCTCCTCGGGGGACACCGTTACCCCGGGACCGGTGGTGGGTATGGCCGTGACCGGCGGGAACTCCCCGCACCCGCACAACGGCAGCGCCCCACGAAAGGGGCACGCCGGTCGCGGCCCCTCCGCGACCTGCCGCGGGGCTCACGCGCCCGCGCCCCGGCAGACGGGACCCGCACGGCGGCGTGAGCGAACCTGAGGTGGATACATGAGTGACGTCACGCAGTTGGTCGACGAGGAGCAACGCCTTCGGTTGGAACGCCGGTTCGGTACACACGTCGGTGACTGGCTGGCCGAACTCCCCTACACACTCGACACACTGGCCGCGGAGTGGGACCTGACCCTGCAGGGCCCCGCGCCGGGCGGGCGCACCTCCGTCGTCGTCTACGCGACCCTCGCCGACGGGCGCGAGGGTGCGCTGAAGCTCTCTCCCGACCACGGTCTGGCCCGGGCGGAGGCCGGAATGCTGCGCATGTGGTCCTCCTCCGGGCGCGTGCCCGAGGTGTGGGGCCTGGACGTGGGGCACGGCGCGATCCTGATGGAACGCATCGAGGGCGAGCCGCTCTCCGCCGGGGGTGTGCTGCCGCCGATGTCGACGATCGGCACGCTGATCCGGGAGCTGCACGCCGTGGACGGCGACCCCGAGCAGCTCGCGGAACTGCGGCCCCTCATGGCGCGGGTGCAGTTCATCTTCGACCTGTGGGGGCGCGAACGCACCGAGGGCCCTGCCGTCGACGTGGTGTCGCCCGCGGTCATGCACCAGGGGTTCTGCCGCGCGCGCGAACTCGCCCACGACGACGTCGACGTGGTGCCGTTGCACGGGGACCTGCACCCGGGCAACGTCATCGACGGCGGCGAGCGCGGGCTCGTGGCGCTGGACCCGCGCGCGTGTGCGGGTGACGGTGCGGTGGACGCGGTCGACTGGATCCTGTGGCAGATCACCGACGCCGGCCAGGCGGAGCGGCGCGCGCAGGAGTTGTCCAAGGCAATGGGGGTCGACGCCGACCGGATGCTGGCCTGGGCGCGCGCGTTCGCACCGTGCCTCGCGGTGGCCATGGTCAACCGTGCCCAAGAGGGGACGGCGGAATTCGACGCCGTCATGACCCTCACGCAGGGGTAGGGGCTCGGTTCGAGGGCCGGGCCCGCCGCGGGCATGACGTGCCGCAAAGGGCCCCGTGCGGCGCTCCGGGCGGGGCCGCCCATGCTCCGCATGCACTGCCGCTGAACCCCTGCCCGTCGCGCGGGATCCCACCGGCACCGAACGGCGGGCCGGTCTCCTGCCGGGGATCTTGCTACCAGAGCCAGTATCAGCGCTGAACCCGGCGCTGGTAGCAAGATCCCGGAGTCAGGCCGCCATGCACGGCGGCGCCCCGCGGGATCAGGGGTGGCCGCCGCGGGCGTCCCAGCGGTCCCGGCGGTCCCGGCGGTCCCGGCCGTCGGTGCCGCCGGGCGCGTCCCTGCGAGGTTCGTCGAGCATGTCCCAGTACGCCTGCGGGTCGTCCTTGCTCGGCCGGTCCCAGCGGTCGTGGGCAGAAGCGCCCGGAGCCCCGTGGGCCCCGCGGGGGTCCCACTCGTTCCGGTCGGGCGGGGCCTGTTCGGGACCTGCGGGTCCGGCAGGACCGACCGGGTCGGCAGGGCCCCACGGGGTCTCCCCGCTCCCCCAGGCCGCGCCGCTCTCCCACGACATGTGGTCACCGAAGGACCCGCCGGAACCGTACGTCCCGGTGGTCGGGTCGATGCGCCACGACGGTGCGTCGGTTCCGGGGACGGCGCCACCGGCCCAGGCAGACCCGTGAGCCCCCTCGGGCCCGGGCTCCGCGGCACCGACGGCCTCCATCTCCCCGGTGTCGCCGTAGCGGCCGCCG
>NZ_ANBF01000249.1 GCF_000341025.1 Nocardiopsis salina YIM 90010
TCGTAGCCGTACTCGCCGTACTCGTCGTGGTCACCGTAGTCGTCGTACCAGTCCTCGTCCGGGGCGGCCGAGGCCGGAGGGAACACCATGGACCGGATGTTGAGCGCCACGTGCACGACGATCGGCACCCACAGGCTCCCGGTCCCCAGGTACAGCACGGTGAACAGGGTCCCGGTCAGAGCACCGTGCGCGGCGCCCCACCACCCCTGGTACACGTGCGCCACCGAGAACAGCAGGATCGACAGCAGCGCGGCCACGAACAGGTTCAGCCCCAAGCTCGCGACGAGGGTGATGAACAGGCCGCGGTACAGGATCTCCGCGAAGACGCCGCCAGTGACGGCGGCGCCCGCGGCGGGGGGCTGCTCCGCGCGGGTGCGCGGGTAGAGCAGCTCTTCGACACCCCGACCGGGCTCGGGCAGTGACATCGGCCGGTCGGCGGCACGCCGCCCCTTGTGGCTCCGGTTCCGCTTCCCCTTGCCCTCGGGCAGGCGCGCGGCGACCTTGGCGGGCAGGACCTTCTCACGCCGCGGCATGCCGTTGACCAGCACCCAGAACAGAGCGAGGGCAACCAGACCGCCGATCGCCCCGCCCACCACGGGGCCGACGGCGTGGGGCATGCGCAGCCCCAGGTCGTTGGCGGCCAGGCCCGGCGAGAGCACGACCACGAGCAGGACGAGCAGGCCCCACAGGGCGTGCACACCCATGGTGACGGCGTGCAGCAGCTTCAGGGAACGCTCGTCGTCGAAGCGGCTCCGGGACAACCAGGCGTAGGCCCGTCGCCCGAGCAGGGGTTCGCCGACCGCTGCGAAGAAGAGCAGCAGGACCGTGAGGAGGGTCCCGGCGAGGCTGACTTGAGGGAGTGTCTCGGACCATGGCACGGGGGCAATAGTAGGGGCGATTCGCGGCATTTCGCACGGGCCGGCCCCTCGCAGCGGCATACCCACCGCGAGCCCTGACGCCCTCGCACTGCAGCCCGATTCCGCCACGGTCGGGCCAGCACCCGACACCCGCCCGCACCCCCTCTTGCCGTCCGCCCCCAAGAGCGCGAACGTGGTGAGTGTCACAGGTCACACGGCATGGGCGTCGTCGGCACGGGCGTGACCGAGCACGGCGATCCCGGAAGGCTGGGCAGCAGGGATGGCAGACCGCTCCGTCGAAGCACCGAGGGCCGCACGGCCCCAGGACATCCGCAACATCGCGCTGGTCGGCCCGTCCGGCGCCGGAAAGACGACCCTGGTCGAGGCGATCCTGCACGCGGCCGGCCGCATCGACCGTCCCGGAACCGTGGAGGCCGGCACGACCGCCTCCGACCGCGACCCCGTCGAGCAACGCCAGGGGCGCTCGGTCCACCTCACCGTCAACCCCGTGGTGGTGGACGGCGTCAAGGTGAACCTGCTCGACACCCCCGGTTACGCCGACTACCTCGGTCCCCTGCGCGCAGGCCTGCGCGGGGCCGACGCCGCCCTGTTCGTGGTCTCGGCCGCGGACGGCGTCGACGGGCGCACCCGCCTGCTGTGGCGCGAGTGCGCGGCACTGGGCATGCCGCGCGCGGTCGCCGTCACCAAGATCGATCACCCCCGCGCCGACCATGACGCGGTGGTGGCCCAGTGCCAGGAGGCGTTCGGGCACGGCGTGCACCCGGCGTACGTACCGGCCGTCGAGGGAGAGGGCGAGATCCGACGCGTGACGGGCGTGTGGGGGCTGATCTCGGAGCGCTTCTACGACTACTCCGAGGCCTCGGAACCAGGTTCCCCGCCGAAGCAGCGCGAAGCCCCGGACCGGCTCCGCGCGGCGGCTGGCCGGCTGCGCGAGGAGCTGGTCGAGGAGGTCATCACCGAGAGCGAGGACGAGGGCCTCATGGAACGCTACGCGGAGGGCGGTTCCCTCGACACCGACCTGCTCATCGCGGACCTGAAGAAGGCCGTGGCCGAGGGTGGGTTCCACCCGGTACTGGCGTTGAGCCCGACGACAGGGGTGGGGGTGCACGAGCTCCTGCGGGAACTGCCGCTGGCGTGCCCGGACCCCACGCGCCGTCCGCTCCCCGAAGTGGTGCGCCCAGGCGGCCGCCCCGTCGAAGGGCTCACCTGCGACCCCGAGGGCCCGCTCGTGGCCGAGGTCCTGTCCACCACCGGCGACCCGTACGTGGGCCGGGTGAGCCTGGTGCGGGTCTTCTCGGGCACGCTCAGCCCGGAGAGCACCGTGCACGTGGCCGGTGAGGACCACGGGACGGACGAACGCGCGGGCCGGATCACGGTCCCCACAGGACGGGACGCGGAACCGGTCGGCCAGGTCGTGGCCGGGGACCTGTGCCTGGTGGCCAAGGTCCCGGCGGCCCGCACCGGCGACACCCTGTCCGAGCCGGAGGACCCGTTGCGTGCGGTCCCTTGGGCGGCTCCGCAGCCCGTGTACGCGATGGCGGTGCGGGCGACGCACGCGGGCGAGGAGGACAAGCTCGCCCGAGCGGTCACACGCCTGGCGGCCGAGGACCCGTCCCTGAGTGTGGAGGTCGAACCCGAGACCCACAGGATCGTGCTGTGGACACTGGGCGAGGCACACCTGGACTCCGCCCTGGACCGCCTCGACCACCACTTCGGCGTCCACGTGGACACCGCCGACCCGCACGTGCCGCTGCGCGAGACCTTCACCGTCCCCGCGCAGGGGCTGGGCCGCAACGTCAAACAGAGCGGCGGGCACGGGGAGTTCGGGGTCTGCCGGATCGAGGTGGAACCGCTGGAGTCCGGCGCGGGACTGCAGTTCGTCGACCGTGTCGTGGGCGGTGTGGTCCCGCGCCAGTACGTGCCCGCGGTCGAGAAGGGCGTGCGCGCACAGATGGAGGAGGGGTTCGGGTCCGGGCACCCGGTCGTGGACCTGCGGGTGACGCTGCACGACGGGAAGGCGCACTCGGTGGACTCCTCCGACATGGCCTTCCAGAAGGCGGGGCGGCTGGCGCTGCGGGACGCCGCGGAGGAGGGACGGCTGCGGACCCTGGAACCGGTGGACGAGCTGGCGGTGGAGGTCGACGACGAGCACCTGGGCGCGGTGATGAGCGACCTGTCGGCCCGGCGCGGTCGTGTCGTGGGCACCGAGGGGTCCGGCGGCGGGCGTGTGGTGGTGCGCGCGGAGGTGCCCCGTTTGGAGACGTTGCGCTACGCGGTGGACCTGCGGTCGATCGCGCACGGCTCGGGCACGTTCACACGCGCGTACGTGCGCCACGAGCC
>NZ_ANBF01000250.1 GCF_000341025.1 Nocardiopsis salina YIM 90010
GATCAGTGCTGATGTCTCACAACCCCGACTTTGAAACAGCCCTGCCCGTCGGCCCACAGAGACCCCACCGGCCGCCCCTCCCAGCGGGCACCGCAAGGGTCAGGGCCCGTCGGGGGGACGACCGTTCGTCCGCACATCCGACGCAGACATCGGGGGATCCGCGTTCACTCAGCAAGTCGACGAGGACGGCACGGACAGGCCACGCCGGGTGCCCGCCCCTGCCGGGGCACCCGGCGTGGCCCGGTCACACCAGGAAGAAGTCACGCGCGGCCCTGGCGATGCCCTCGGTGTCGAGGCCGTGGGCGCGGGCGTGCTCCTCCGGGGTTCCGTAGGCGCGCAGCTCCTCGGTGCGCGACACCCCCAGACCGAGCTGCCGGTGGCGGCGGTCGGCGAGCGCCGCGGAGACCTCGTGCGCCGAGGTGCCCTCCAAGTAGGGCTCGACAACGAGCACGTCGGCGCTGCCGGCGGCGGCCACGATCCGGTTCAGCCCCTCGCGGTCGAAGGGCCGCACGGTCGAGGCGTAGGCCACGGTCACGTCGAGGCCGGCGGTCGCCTCCAGGGTCCGGTCGAGCATGGGACCGACAGCGACCACCACGCCGGTGGAGCGTCCCGACCCCCGGCGTACGACGGTCAGCTTCTCCGATACGGGCACGGGCGCGCGGTTGGCTTCCGACGACAGGCGCAGGTAGACGGGCCGGTCGAGGGGGATCTCCTGCAGCAGCAGCTGCCGCACCTCGTTGGGATGGCCGGGCACGTGGACGGCCCATCCGGGCAGGCTGTCCAGGACGGCGACATCACCGGGGGCCTGGTGGGTCCGGCCGGCGAAGGAGGCGTCGTAGGACCCCCCGATTCCGACGAGGATCGCGCCAACGCCCTGGTGCGACAGGGAGATCTTGAGCTGCTCGAACGGCCGCTCCACCAGGAACGGCGCATAACTGTGCACGATCGGGCGCACACCGGTGAGGGCGAGCCCGCCGGCGACCCCGACGAGCGCCTGCTCGCGGATGCCCACGTCGATGACCCGGCCGGGGTGGCGCGCTCCGGACTCGCGGAACTTGTCCCCGGAGATCACTGCGAGCACGACCGCCACCCGGGGGTCGTCGTCGAGCGCCCCGCGCACGGTGGCGGCGAAGGCCTCGCGCATCGAGGCGCCGGAGGCCTTGTGGATGTCCATGTTCTGGGCCGGGATCTGCGTCTTCACGGGTGCGTTCACGGCGAGACTCCCTAGCTCTCGGACGGGGTGGTGACGACGACGGCGAGCGGCCGGCCCGGGTGCGGGTCGGTGAGGGCGCGGTGCACGGCGTCGTGGTGTCGCCCGCGTGCGCTGCGCACCTCCCACCCCTCGACCTCGAAGCGGGTCCCGACCCCGCCGGGCCAGGGCGGGGCCGCCGACCGGTTGTCGACGACGACGGTGGTCAGGTTGTCGGCCTTCAGACGCGCGGCGGCGGCGATGGCCTCGTGGTTGCTGCCCTCCTGCAGTTCCCCGTCGCCGACGAGCACGACGACACGGGGTTCGGTCCCGTCGGGGCGGCGTATCCCCTGGGCGCGCAGTCCCAGAGCGCTTCCGAGGGCGAGCGGAAGGCCGTGTCCGAGCGATCCGCTGCCGATCTCGATCCCCGGGACCAGGGTGCGGTCGGGGTGGAATCCGAGCGGCGAGTCGTAGGTGCCCCACATGCGCAGGGTCGGCACGTCGAGGAACCCCTTGGCCGCGAGCACGGCGTAGTAGGCGGCGGGCCCGTGCCCCTTGGAGAGCAGGAACCGGTCGCGATCGGGCGAGTCCGCGGTCTCGGGAGAGACCCGGAGGACGCGGTCGTAGAGCGTCCAGATGACGTCGAGTGTGGAGTGAGCGGCCTCGGAGTGTTTCTCGTCGCCCTCCATGAGGCCGATCAGCGCGGGCAGGTCGGCGTAGCGGCTGAAGACTGCTGCGGTGGTCATGCGCACCAGTCTTCGACCTGAAGCTAGATTGAGGTCAACCGCTGGCTTCAGGTCTTTTCGGGGCCCGCGTCCCCGGCTCCCACGGCCCCGCCTTCCCCGCCGAGTCCCTGCTCGGACAACAGCACGCGCGCGACCTCGCTGTCGGTCACCAGCGTCGACACCAACCCGCTGCGCAGCGCAGCCCCCACGGCCCGCGCCTTGGCCGCGTCCCCGGCCCCCGCGACCGCGACGACCTCCGGGACCCGCCGCAGCTGCTCGGCCCGTACGCTGATGATGCGCTCGGCCAGGTCGCTGTGGATCTGGTTGCCCTCGGAATCGAAGAGCTGCGCCGACATCTCCGCGCAGACCCCCAGCGCGCTGTACCGCTCCCGCGCCTCGGTGCCGAGCGCCTGGTACACGGTGGAGTTGCGCGCGTCCCACCCGCCGATGGCCACCACGGCGGTCGTGAGCCGGTCGTAGTGGGCGAAGGCCCCGGCGATACCGGGGTCGGAACGCAGGGTCTCGGCGGGGG
>NZ_ANBF01000251.1 GCF_000341025.1 Nocardiopsis salina YIM 90010
CTCGGACAGCACCCCGTTGAGCTGCACGACCGTGCACTCGGGAAGGTCGACCAGGTCGGAGCCCATCACCTGCAGGGCCCGGCTCCACGCCAGCCCCAGCACCTCACCGGGTCGCACGATCTCGCCGAGCAGGCGCGCGGCGGCCGAGCCGAGCGCATGCCGGGTCTCGGCCACATCAGCACTGCCGTCCGTGCCCACGGGGGTCTCCACGACGATGGCGCGCCGCAGCCCGTAGGCGGAGCGCAGCCCCTCGGAGAGCTCTCCGTCCAGACGTGCGGGCAGGCGGATGTCGATGTGCACGATGCCGCGCTCACGGGCGGAGTCGAGGTCGCGGGCGATCTTGAACCGGCTGAGCCCGAACTCCTCGGCGATCTCGACCTTGGAGCGCCCGTCGAGGTAGAAGCGCCGCGCCACGGCGGCCAGCCTCAGCATCTCCGCGGGTCCGAGGGGCGCGGCCTCGGTGCCCTGGGTTCCGGTCTCCTGCACGTCGTTCCCCCGCTTGCTCATATGTGCGCGAGTCTACTCGGTTGAGCTACACCCATTGACACCAGGTTTCACGTGGGTTTTCAATGTTCGAAACAAATGTGATCCAGGTCGCTCATCTGAGCACCATGACGATTCCGGGAGTGCCCCGTGCGTGCCGCCATCATCAACGAGCCGGGTTCCGTGAGCGTCGGAGACCGGCCCGCCCCCGCCCCAGCCCCCGACGGGGTGGTCGTCCGCGTCGGGGCCTGCGGGATCTGCGGGACCGATCTGCACATCGCCGACGGAGAGTTCCCGCCCAGCCCCTACCCCCTGGTCCCCGGGCACGAGTTCGCCGGAACCGTCGACTCCGTGGGCGACCGCGCCCCCGGTGACCTGCGGCCGGGCGACCGTGTGGCCGTCGACCCCTCGCTCTTCTGCGGCCACTGCGAGTACTGCCGGGCCGGCCGCGGGAACCTGTGCGCGAACTGGGGCGCGACCGGCGACACCGTCGACGGCGCCTTCGCCGAGTACGTGGCCGTACCCGCCGCCAACTGCTACCGGCTGCCCGCCTCGGTGAGCATGCGCGAGGGCGCCCTGGTCGAGCCCCTCTCCTGCGCGGTGCACGGCATGCGACGCATCGGGGTCGAGGCCGGCGAGAGCTTCCTCGTCGTGGGCGCCGGGACCATGGGCCTGTTCCTGCAGCAGCTCCTGCAGAACTCGGGCGCACACGTGACCGTCGTCGACCGCAACCGCGACCGCCTGAGCATCGCAGCCGACCTGGGCGCCGCGGCCACCGCCGCCGACACCGCGGAGATCACCCCCGGCACCTACGACGCCGCCGTCGACGTCACCGGCGCTCCTCCGGCGATCGAGGCCGCCTTCGACGCGGTCCGCAAGGGCGGCCGACTGCTCGTGTTCGGCGTCGCCGACGAGGACTCCCGGATCTCGCTGTCGCCGTTCCGCATCTACAACGAGGAGATCACCGTGGTGGGCTCGATGGCGGTGCTGCACAGCTTCGGCGCCGCGGTCGACCTGATCGCGTCCGGAACCGTCGAGACGGCCCCGCTGCTCACCGATGCCGTGCCGCTCGAGAAGTTCCCCGAGGCTCTGGCCATGATGCGCGCCGGGACCGGCGTCAAGGTCCAGGTCGTGCCCGACCCCGCCGACGCGGACTCGTGAGCCGGGAAGGGAGCACGGGAATGCGCAGCACACCGGGCCTGCCCCTGCTGGCCACGGCCGCGGCGGGACTCCTGCTGACCGGCTGTGCCGGTGCGGGCGCCACCGCCTCGGGCGACGACACCGTCCAGCTGACCGTGGCGATCGTGTCGAACCCGCAGATGCAGGACGCGATCTCCCTGCAGTCGGAGTTCCGCGAGCAGTACCCCGGCATCGAGGTCGACTTCGTGTCCCTTCCGGAGAACGAGGCCCGTGCCAAGATCACCACCTCGGTGGCGACCGGCGGGGGCGAGTTCGACGCCGTGATGATCAGCAACTACGAGACCCGTCAGTGGGCCGAGTACGGGTGGCTGGAGAATCTCCAGCCCCGCATCGACGACTCCGAGGGGTACGACCACGAGGACTTCGTCCCCTCGATCCGCGAAGACCTGTCCTACGACGGCGACATGTACTCGGTGCCCTTCTACGGGGAGTCGGCGTTCGTCGCCTACCGCGAGGACCTCTTCGACGAGGCCGGGGTCGAGATGCCCGAGGAACCCACCTGGGAGGAGATCGCCGCCCTGGCCGAGGAGCTGGACGGCGTCGAGCCCGGGGTCTCCGGCATCTGTATGCGCGGCCTCGCCGGGTGGGGCGAGATGCTCAGCCCGTTCAACAGCGTCCTCAACACCTTCGGCGGCCGCTGGTACGACGAGGACTGGAACGCCGAGCTCGATTCCCCCGAGTTCCGCGAGGCCGCCGAGTTCTACGTCGACCTGGTACGCGAGCACGGCCAGCCCGGCGCTGCCAACAGCGGGTTCGGCGACTGCCTCAACCAGTACGCGCAGGGGCGTTCGGCGATGTTCTACGACTCCACGTCCATGGTCAGCACCATCGAGGACGAGAGCGCCGGCACGGTGGCCGGGCAGAACGGCTACGCGCCCGCGCCCGTCCACGAGACCGACTACGGCGGCTGGCTGTTCACCTGGTCGCTGGGCATCCCCTCCACCTCCGAGCACAAGGAGGAGGCCTGGGCGTTCCTGGAATGGATGACCGACAAGGAGTACGTGCGCACCGTCGCCGAGGAGTACGGCTGGCAGCGGGTCCCGCCCGGCAACCGTCTCTCCACCTTCGAGGAGCCCGCCTATCGCGACGTCGCCGACGCCTACGCCGACCCGATGCTCGACGGGATCCAGGACGCCGACCCGGCCGACCCCGGCACACGGCCCGTGCCCTACGAGGGGATCGGGTTCCTCGCCATCCCCGAGTTCCAGGACCTGGGGACCCGGGTGAGCCAGCAGCTCAGCTCGGCCGTGGCCGGACGCGTCACCGTCGAGGAGGCGCTGGAGCAGAGCCAGGAGTACGCCGAGACCGTCGGCGCCACCTACAGGGAGGACGACCGATGAGCGCCGCGACCGCCCCCGAGAGCGAGGAGGCCCCGGCGCGTCCGACCCGGGAAGGCCGTCGCCCGTCCCGCGCGGCCCGCCGCGAGGGCTGGGTGCGGCGCGCACCGCTGCTGCCCGCCCTGGTGTTCATGCTGGTCGTGACCCAGCTGCCGTTCCTGGCCACGATCGTGTACTCGCTGCGGTCGTGGAACCTGCTGCGCCCCGACTCGCAGGCGTGGGTCGGCCTGGCCAACTACGCGGCCGTGTTCACCGACCGCCAGTTCCTGGGTGCGGCCGCGAACACGGTGCTCATCACCGCCTCGTGCGTGATCGTGGCGATGCTGCTGGGCATCGGGTTGGCTCTGCTGCTGGACCGCGAGTTCTGGGGCCGGGGTGTGGTGCGCACGCTCATCATCACGCCGTTCCTGATCCTGCCCGTGGCCACGGCGCTGCTGTGGAAGCACATCATGCTGGAGCCGGTCTTCGGGCTGCTCAACTTCGTGCTGGCCCCGTTCGGGTTCGCCGACTTCGACTGGGTCTCGCAGGCCCCGGTGCTGTCGGTGGTCATCGCCCTGGTGTGGCAGTGGACGCCGTTCATGGCGTTGCTGGTCCTCGCGGGGTTGCAGAGCCAGAGCGCGGACGTACTGGAGGCCGGGCAGGTCGACGGCGCCTCGAAATGGCAGATGTTCGTGTGGATCACCTTGCCGCACCTGCGCCGCTACATCGAGCTGGGTGTGCTGCTCGGGTCGATCTACGTGGTCAACACCTTCGACACGATCTACATGATGACGCAGGGCGGGCCGGGCACCGACAGCTCCAACCTGCCCTTCTACATCTACCAGCGGACCTTCCTCGGGTTCGACATCGGACAGTCCGCGGCCATGGGCGTCGTGGTGGTGGTCGGCACCATCCTCGTGGCCCTGCTGGCCCTGCGGCTGATCTTCCGCACGTTCATGGACGCACAGGAGGCCCGATCGTGACCGCCCCAGCAGCCGAACGGCCCGCACACCGCCGGATCCCGGACGCCGCGACTGTGCGCGGTGGCGCCCTGACGGTGTTCACGTGGGCCGTGGGCCTGCTCTTCGTCTCCCCGGCGCTGTGGCTGGTTCTGACGGCCTTCAAGGAGGAGAACCAGGCCGCCACCGATCCGCCGACGCTGTTCTTCGAGCCGACCCTGGACCGGTTCCGGGCCGTACTGGAGTCGGACTTCGCGCCGTACCTGGGCAACTCGCTGATCGCGACCCTGGCGTCGACGGTGCTGGTGCTGGTCCTGGGGCTGCCGGCCGCCTACGCGCTGTCGGTCGCTCCGGTCAAGCGCACCAAGGACGTGCTGTTCTTCTTCATCTCCACGAAGATGCTGCCGGTCGTGGCGGTCGTGGTGCCGATCTACGTCGCCGCGGCACACCTGTCGGTCCTGGACAACGTGTGGACCCTGGTGGTGCTCTACACGGCGATGAACCTGCCCATCGCCGTGTGGATGCTGCGGTCGTTCTTCCTCGAGGTGCCGACCGCGATCGTGGAGGCCGCCAAGGTCGAGGGCGCAGGTCTGACGAGGATCCTGTGGTCGGTGATGCTTCCGGTCATGGCGCCGGGCATCGCCGCGACGGCGCTGATCTGCATGATCTTCGCGTGGAACGAGTTCTTCTTCGCGGTGAACCTGACGGCGGCCCAGGCGGCGACGGTCCCGGTGTTCCTGACCGGGTTCGTCACCAGCGAGGGGCTGTTCGTCGCGCAGCTGTCGGCGGCGGTGGTGATGGCCTCGCTGCCGATCGTGATCGTGGGCTGGGCCGCACAGCGGCAGCTGGTGCGCGGCCTGTCGATGGGCGCGGTGAAGTGATCGGCCGGCCGGGCGACCGCGCAGGGGTCGGCGCCCGGCCGCACACGCCCGGACCGCTCAGAGCACGGTGGCGCCGGGGACGTCCCCCTCGGCGGTCACGACCCGCTCGCACAGGCCGCTGCCCTCCAGGGCCGCCACGACCTCGGAGCTACGGCCGGCAAGGGTCTCCTCGGGTTCGTCCCCGCCGCCGACGAGGAAGGCGCACGTGGGGCCGGAACCGGACACCAGGGCACCGACCGCGCCAGCCGCGCGCCCGGTCTCCAGAGTGCGTTCGAGCTCCGGCAGCAGCGACAGCGCCGCGGGTTGGAGGTCGTTGTCGAGCGCCCGGCCCAGGGCGGCGGTGTCGGCCGCGGCCAGGGCCTCGCGCAGATCAGGGCTCTCGCGGGGTTCGGGGGCGCGGGGGAAGAGCCTGTCGTACTCACCGAAGACCGCGGGGGTCGACAGTCCGTGCGGGGAGAGCGCGAAAACCCAGTGGAATCGTCCGGGGCTGTGCATCGGGGTGAGGATCTCGCCGCGGCCGGTGCCCACGGCGGTGCCGCCCACGAGCCCGAAGGCGACGTCGCTGCCCAGGCGTGCCGCGAGGCCGAGCAGCTCCTCGCGGGCGAGCCCGCCGCCCCACAGCCGGTCACAGGCGACCAGGGCCGCGGCAGCGTCTGCGCTGCCGCCCGCCATCCCGCCCGCCACGGGGATCTGTTTGACCAGACTCAGATCGACTGGCGTAGCCTTCCCCGTGGTCTCAGCGAGGAGGCCGGCCGCCCGGGCCGCGAGATTCGACGAGTCGAGGGGCACCCGTGCAAGGTGGGACCCCACGTCACCGTCCGCGGTGAGTTCGGTGAGGGGACGCGAGCGACGCGCCGACGCGTCCTTGGCGGTAACCTCGTCGAACAGCGAGACGGCGTGGAACACGTTGACGAGGTCGTGGAACCCGTCCTCACGTCCGGGCCCCACCGCCAACTGGAGGTTCACCTTCGCGGGAACCCGCACGGTTACGGTGGTATCAAAGGTCACGAGTCCCCAATCGTAAAGGAACCCCCACCTTGCGTGAACACGAGCCCCCACAGGGGCACACGCGTGTTCACCGCCTCCCACCGGCGGTGACACCGCCGCGCGGGAATCCGGGGCCCTTCACTCCGGGGACCGTCACCACTGTCATGTCAGTCAACGCCCGTCCCCTGCGGGGCCCGATCCGGCCTCCGAGTGGGAATCCGGGCACAAACACCGCTACCTTGGGGCAAGGCGGAGTTTGGACACCGTCGGGGAGGGTCGCTTGCCGTCGGATGGGCTCCCGAAGAACCTGGAACCGCTGGCTGCCGGAGATCCGGCCACCATCGGTCCGTATGTGCTGTCCGGGAAACTGGGCAGCGGAGGCATGGGGACCGTCTACCTCGGCAGCATGCCGGAGCGCAGCAACCAGGTAGCCATCAAGGTCATCCGCCCGGAGCTCGCGTTCGACGAGCAGACCCGGGCCCGGTTCCGCGACGAGATGGAGAACGCCCGCAAGGTCGCCTCCTTCTGCACGGCCAAGGTCCTGGACCACGGGACCTTCGAGAACCGGCCGTACATGGTCACCGAGTACATCGCCGGGACCGCGCTGGCCGAACACGTTGCCGAGAACGGTCCACTGGACTCCTCGACGCTGCACGGCTTCGCGCTCGGTGTGGCCGCGGCGCTGGCCGCCATCCACCGCACCGGGCTGGTCCACCGCGACCTCAAGCCCGCCAACGTGCTGCTGTCGCTGTCGGGGCCGCGGGTGATCGACTTCGGTATCGCCCGGGCCATGAACACCTCGACGAGCCACACCCAGACCGGCATCGTCATGGGCAGCCCGGGGTGGATGGCGCCCGAGCAGCTGCTGGAGGAGCAGGTCACCACCTCCGCGGACATCTTCGCGTGGGGCTGCCTGGTGGCCTTCGCAGGCAACGGCACCCACCCGTTCGGCAACGGCGACGCCATGACCCTGGGCAAGCGGGTGCTGTTCGCCGAACCACAGCTGGGCAACCTCCACGGCCCGCTGGACCGGCTCGTCGCCCAGGCCCTGGCCAAGGAGCCGGGCCGCCGCCCGACCGCGCAGGACCTGTTGCTGGAGCTCACCGGCGGTGAGGACAACAGCAACGACATGGTCTCCGACGCGCTGAACCAGTCGTGGCACCCGAAGCTCCCCCCGATCCCGCCCGGGCCCGGGGCCCCGCCCCAACCGCCGCAGAACGCGCACCAGACCGCGAGCGGCATGCGCCGTCCGCCGCCCGGACAGTTCCAGCAGACCGGCCCGCCGGTGCCACCGGCCCAGCAGACCGGCAACTTCGCGCACCCGCAGCCCGGGGCACACGGCGGCCCGCAGCCGGCCGCACACCCGTCCGGGGCGCCGCCGCAGGCACAGCAGCACCCGGGCGGACCTCCGCCCGCGCAGCACCCGGCCTCGACCGGGCCGATCCCGATGGTCGCGCCGGGCGACCAGCAGAACCCGCAGGCGCAGCAGGCCCAGGCGCAACAGCAGGCCCAGCAGCAGCCGAGGCCCAGCTCCCGCCCGTATGTGCCGCCGGTCCCACCGCCCCCGCACCGTCCGGCCGAGCCGGGGCGCCGCAGGGGGCTGTTCCTGGCGCTGGGCCTGGGCGGGGTCGCGCTCGTGGCGGCGATCCTGTTCCTGTTGTTCAGCGTGCTCAACCCGGGGTCCGGGCCGCTGTGGTTCGGCGCCGACGCGTCCGACAGCCAGGACTCCGCCGAGGACGACGCCGGGGCCGACGCCGCACCGGACGACCCTCAGGGCCCGGCCGGTTCCGGTCCTGTCGACTTCGATGTCATGACGGTCGTGTGCGGCATGAACCAGGTGGGCGTGCACTCGGAGGCCCAGCGCAACCGGGGCGAGTACTGCGTGGCCGAGCTGTCGGTCACCAACAACAGCGACGAACCCGTGCGGATCCGGGCGGAGAACCAGGTCATGGTGACCGACCGGTCCGAGGAGGTGGCGCGCAAGCCCTCCACCGACGAGGAGGACGCCCCGCTGTGGGAGTCCGCGATCGCGCCCGGCCAGGAGGTCGCCGGACCGGTGGTCTTCCTGATCCTCACCGACCAGACCCCCGAGGCGCTCATGCTGACGGCCGAGGAGGCCCCCGAGGGCGAACAGCCGGGCCAGAACCCCGAGCGTTACGAGGAGATCCCCATCGGCGACCTCGTGGAGCGCTCCGACGACTACGAGTTCGGGGAGTACTGAGCCACTGCGCTGCACACGCGGAGGGGCCGGCCCGCTCTGCGGACCGGCCCCTCCATACGTTCTCGGGAGCGCCTACTCCCACTCGATGGTGCCCGGGGGCTTGCTCGTGACGTCGAGCGTGACCCGGTTGATCTCGCGCACCTCGTTGGTGATGCGGTTGGAGATCTGCGCCAGGACGCCATAGGGGACCCGCGACCAGTCGGCGGTCATGGCGTCCTCACTGCTGACGGGGCGCAGGACCACCGGGTGCCCGTAGGTGCGGCCGTCGCCCTGCACACCGACCGAGCGCACGTCGGCCAGCAGGACGACCGGGCACTGCCAGATGTCGCGGTCCAGGCCGGCGCGGGAGAGCTCCTCGCGGGCGATGGCGTCGGCGTCGCGCAGGATCTCCAGGCGCTCGCGGGTGACCTCGCCGATGATGCGGATGCCCAGGCCGGGGCCGGGGAAGGGCTGGCGCCACACCATCTCGGGGGGCAGACCGAGCTCCTCACCGACCTTGCGCACCTCGTCCTTGAACAGCTCGCGCAGCGGCTCCACGAGCGTGAACTGCAGGTCGTCGGGGAGGCCGCCCACGTTGTGGTGCGACTTGATGTTGGCGGTACCGCTGCCGCCACCGGACTCCACGACGTCGGGGTACAGGGTGCCCTGCACCAGGAACTCGACCGCGCTGTCGCCCTCCCCGCTCTCGGCGACGACCTCGCGGGCCGCCTGTTCGAAGACGCGGATGAACTCGCGGCCGATGACCTTGCGCTTCTCCTCGGGGTCGCTGACACCCGACAGCGCGTCCAGGAACTGGGCCTGGGCGTCGACCACCTTGAGCTTGGCGCCGGTGATGTCGACGTAGTCCTTCTCGACCTGCTCGGCCTCGCCCTTGCGCAGGAGGCCGTGGTCGACGAAGACGCAGGTGAGCTGCTCGCCGACGGCGCGCTGCACGAGGGCGCCCGCGACCGCGGAGTCCACCCCGCCGCTGAGGGCGCAGATGACCTGCTTGTCGCCGATCTGCCCGCGGATGCGGTCGACCTGCTCATCGACGATGTTGACCATGGTCCAGGTCGGGCGGCACCCGGCGCCCTCGTACAGGAAGCGGCGCAGCACCTCCTGGCCGTGCTCGGTGTGCATGACCTCGGGGTGGAACTGGACGCCGAACAGGCTGCGGTCGGTGTCCTCGAAGGCGGCCACGGGGGCGCCCGCGGTGTGGGCTGTGGTCGCGAACCCTGCGGGGGCCTCGACGACGGAGTCACCGTGCGACATCCACACCAACTGCTCGGTCGGCATGCCCTCGAACAGCACACCGGACTCGGCGGTGAGCTGGGTGCGGCCGAACTCGCTGAGCTCGGTGCGGGCGACGGTTCCGCCCAGGGCGCGGGTCATCGCCTGGAAGCCGTAGCAGATACCGAAGGTCGGGACCCCGGTCTCGAACAGCTCCGCGCCCACGTTGGGGGCGCCTTCGGCGTAGACCGAGGAGGGCCCGCCGGACAGGATGATGGCCTTGGGTTTCTTGGCGAGCATCTCCTCGACCGGCATGGTCGAGGGCACGATCTCGCTGTGCACGTGCGCTTCCCGCACCCGCCGCGCGATCAGCTGCGCGTACTGCGCGCCGAAGTCGACGACGAGGACGGTGTCGAACGTGGTGTCAGCACCAACGGACACGACGGAGGACCTTCCGCAGGGATAAAGGGATCTCCCCCAAGTCTAGGGCGTTCCCGGTGTTCAGGGGGCCGCTCCGGGGTGTGCGCTCCGGCTCAGCCCTCGGCGGGCGTCCCGGCGAACCCGTGGGGGTTGCCGTCCTGCCAGCGCCAGGTGTCGGCGCAGGCGTCGGCGACCGTGAACTGGGCCTTCCAACCGAGGTCGCGGGCGGCTGCGGTGGGGTCTGCGTAACAGACCGCGATGTCGCCGGGGCGGCGGTCGACGACCCGGTGAGGCACGTGCACGCCGGTGGCTTCCTCGAACAGGCGCACGCACTCCAGCACCGAGGTCCCGCGTCCGGTGCCGAGGTTGTAGACGCGGTACCCCCCCTCGCGGTCGGCGAGGTGGTCGAGGGCGGCGGCGTGGCCGCGGGCGAGGTCGACGACGTGGAGGTAGTCGCGGACCCCGGTCCCGTCGGGGGTGTCGTAGTCGTCGCCGAAGACGCTGAGGTGGTCGCGGCGTCCGGCGGCCACCTGCGCGATGTAGGGGAAGAGATTGTTGGGTACCCCCTGCGGGTCCTCGCCGATGAGGCCGCTGGCGTGGGCGCCGATCGGGTTGAAGTAGCGCAGGGAGATGATGCGCAGCGACGGGTCGGCCTCGGCCAGGTCGCGGAGCATCTGCTCGATGAAGAGCTTGGTGGTGCCGTAGGGGTTGGTGGTCTCCAGCCCGGCGGACTCGGGGATCGGGACGGTGTCGGGGTCGCCGTAGACGGTGGCCGAGGAGCTGAAGACGAGGTCGCGCACCCCGGACTCGTTCATGACCTCGGCCAGCGTGAGGAGCGCGTCGAGGTTGTTGCGGTAGTAGCGCAGGGGCTGGTGGACCGACTCCCCCACGGCCTTGAGCCCGGCCAGGTGCACGACGGCGTCGATGTCGTGCGAGGAGAACACCCCCCGGAGGGCGTCGGGATCGGTGCAGTCGACGCGGTGGAAGGCGACGTCCCGGCCGGTGATGCGCTCGACGCGGCGCAGGGCCTCCTCATGGCTGTTGACGAAGGAGTCGGCGACGATGACGTCGTGTCCGGCCTCGAGGAGCTCGACTGCCGTGTGGGTACCGATGTAGCCGGCACCTCCGGTGAGCAGCACGTTCATCGTTGGTCCCCTCGCTCGTGGCCGGGTGCGGGCGCGGTGTCGGGTGTGTGCGGCCCGCGGACGCCCCCAGCATAGGACGCGCCCCGGCCTGCCCGGGCGGTGAGCCCTGCCACGGGCGGGACCGTGCCGGGGACGGGGACGCGCGGGGCGTGGTGGAGGCGCGGTAGGGGCGCGGACGCCCGGTGCGCCCGGTCCCGCTCACCGGTCGAGGGAACGCAGCAGCCCTCGGGTCGCGGCCCGCGCGCCCGCCACCGCGACCGCCAGGCCGAGCGCGCCCACTGCGGGCAGCACCGCCCACGGGAACGCCCACAGGGCCGCGCCGACGTCGCCGCCTGCCATCGCAAGGGCCATCCAGGCGGTCGCCGCGGTTCCGAGCAGCCAGGCGGGGACCACGGTCAGTGCCACCTCCCACCCGACCATGGCGTTGATCTGCCGTTCGGTCAGGTTGAGTCTTCGCATCGAGGCCAGTTCGGACCTGCGGTCGGAGGCCGATACCGCCAACGCGTTGACCGCCGCGAGGACGAGGAAGAGCCCGACGAGCGCGGTGGCGACGGTCCCGAGGTTGTCGATCGCACCCTCGCGCTCGTGCACGTAGGTCGTGTGGAAGCGTTCCGGGTCCTCGGCCCTGGCCTCACCGGTGACGGGCGCCGCGGACGCGGCCCGGTCCTGGGCGGCGAGCACGAAGTCGTACCGGCCGCCGGCGACCTGTCCCTGCAGCGCGGAGGTGGAGGCCAGCAGCCCGTCCTGCCCGCCGCCGTCGCGTTCGTAGACCGCCACCACAGGGTGTGCCGAGACCTCGTCGGCGCCGGAGATCCGGAGCTCGACCTCGTCACCGAGGTCAAGGTCGCGGTTCCTCGCGTGGGACGCACCGACGGCCACGCCCTCGCCCGCCTCTGCGCGCGCCAGGTCGCCGTCGACCGCACCGAGGTCCAGCAGCTCGCCCGCTTCCCCCTCGACCAGGGTCAGGCGTGTGGCCTCCCCCGCCCGGGCCGGCGCATCGGCGTCGACCGCGCGAACGTGCCCCCAGGTCTCCCGCAGGCCGGCGGTCGCGGTGACACCGTCGGCGGCGGCGACGCGGTTCCGTGTCTCCTCGGAGATCCCGAGGGGCTGGTCGCGCACGACGGGGACATGAAGGACGCGGTCGGCGTCGAAGCGTTCCGCGACCTCGTCGGCGTTGCTCAGCACGAACAGGGGCAGCCCGCTGAGCGCCCACCCCGCGATCGCGACGCCGACGGCCAGGGGTGCGGCGACCCCGGCGTACCGGCGGAAGTGGAAGCGAACATTGGCCGCGGCCAGGTGTCCGCCCACACCGGGAACCGCCGAGACCGGTCGGCGGAGCACGCGAGCGAAGGCGTGGATGATCCAGGCTCCGAGCAGGCCGATACCGACGATGATCAGACCCGCGGCGATCATGCCGTAGCTCGCGTAGAGGGCGGGTGGGACCAGCCCCGCCATCCCGAGGGCCTGGAGGGATCCGGCGGCCCCGAGCAGAAGCAGGCCCGATCCCACCTGGATCCGGGTGCGCCACGGACCACGCCCGCGCACCGGTGTCCCGCCCAGGGCGTCGCCCGGGCGGATACGCAGGGCCGAACGCGAGGCCGCCCACGACGCGGCCTGAGCGACCAGGACGGTCACCGCGGCGGAGGCGAGCAGGGGTACGGCACCGACCTGCAGGGTCAGGACGGAGCTGACGAGGCCGAGCTCACGGAAGGCCCCCACCATGGCCTGCGCGAGCACTACACCGAGCACGCAGCCCACGCCCGCCGCCGCGAGCGAGAGCAGCAGCGCCTCGCCGTGGCACAGCCGCCGGATCTGCCGGGGCGTCGCACCGACCGCGCGCAACAGGGCGAACTGCTCGGCCCTGCGCCGTACGGACGTGACGAGCGCGCCGGAGACCACCGCGGCCGCCATGAACGCCACGATCCACACCAGCATCGTCAGGGCCGCCGCGGTCGCGCTGTGGTCGGGCCAGGTGCCCTCGAGCTCGCCGCGGTCGGCACCGACAGCCACGTGGAAGGGCTCGGAGCCGGTCGGTACCGGTGCGTCGCCGGCCGACCCGTCGGAAATCAGCTCGTGGACGTGCGCCGCCGTTTCCGTGGCTTCGGCGCCGGGTTCAAGGGTCAGTCCGGCGGCGTCGACCCGACCGTCCCCGCGCTCGGCGAGGCGCTCGGCCTCCTCGGGGTGGAAGTACAACGTGTGCTGGTGGTCCGGGCCCCGCCCACCGGGGCCGGTGACCAGGCCCGCGAGTTCGTAGGTGCGGGCCGTGCCCGCGACGTCGACGGTGAGCTCGTCGCCGACCCCGGCACCGGCGGTTTCGCCGAGCGCGCGGTCGACGACGACCGCGCCGTCCGTCCTGGGGCCGGTACCCTCGTCGACCTGCATCGGGGTGAGGGCCGCGCTGGTCCAGGCGTGGCCGGACTGGGGGCGTTCCTCCTGGGCGATGAGCGGAGCGCCGTCGGCGTCCAGGACCGAGGCGGGGAAGGAGAGCTCGGGGACCGTCTCGTCGACGCCGGGCAGGTCGGCCAGGGATCCGACCTGCTCGGTGGTGAGGATGCCGTCCTCCCCAGCCACCACGACATCGGCGCCGGCGTAGCGTTCCACGGGCGCGCGGGTCCGGTCGATCGAGTCCTGCAACACGAGGAACGCGCTCAGCAGGGCGGCGCCCAGGGCGGTCATGACCAGGGCCCCGGCGAGCGTGCCCGGCCGGCGGCGGAGGATGCGCCAGGCGATGGGGATCATGAGACACCCGCCAGGTCGGCCATGCGCTCGGCGACGTTCCGGGACGTCGGCGCATCCAGGGTGTCGGCGATCTCCCCGTCCACGAGGAACAGCACGCGGTCTGCATAGCTCGCGGCGAGCGGGTCGTGTGTGACCACCACCAGCGTCTGCCCGAAGTCGTCGACCGCCTCCCTGAGCATGGCCATGACCCGGCGGCTCGACCCGCTGTCGAGGGCGCCGGTGGGTTCGTCCGCACAGATGAGATCGGGCTTCGTGATGAGGGCGCGGCAGAGGGCGACGCGCTGTTGCTGGCCGCCGGAGAGCTGGTCGGGACGGTGGGAGAGGCGGGCGCGGGGNCTCCGTGTCCGCGGGGAGGCCTGCCAGGCGCAGTGGGAGTTCGATGTTCTCCCTCGCGGTCAATGCGGGGACCAGGTTGAATTCCTGGAATACGAAACCGACACGTTCTCTGCGCACGACCGCGAGTTCGTTCTCGGACAGTTCGTGAATCGCGGTTCCGCCGAGAAACACGGTGCCCTCGCTCGGACGCACGAGCCCGGCTGCGCACGTGATCAGGGTGCTCTTCCCCGAACCCGAGGGGCCCATCACCGCAGTGAAAGAACCCTCGACGAACTCCCAGCTCACACCACTCAGAGCGTCGACCGCGGTTTCACCCTCGCCGTACCTGCGACCGACACCGGACATCACAACCGAATCCATGAGGGAGTTCCACCGTCCTCGAAGGGGAAATGGTCCGTATTTTCCACTGGTACCGAGAACGCTACGGGTTCGGAGGGCACCCGGCACTACCCGAGAACACCGTTCCGGGGTAGGGCCGGGCATACCTCCGAGGTATGTCCGCAGAGAGAGGCGAGCAGTAGGGTGGGGCCATGCCCTCCGATGCTGTCTCCTTCCTGGCCCTCTCCGCCGTTCTCATCGCCCTCGCGCTCTACGCCGCCCACCACGTGGTCAAGGGCGGGGTGCTGGCGGCACTGCGGCAGCACGCACACGAGCAGCGCGAGCTGGAGGAACGCCGCGCCCGACAGGACGCCGACCCGGGTTCCGGGTCCTGACCACCGCGGCACGCACGCGGGGCCGCGGCCCCGCGCTACGGTCAGGGCGGACCGCACGACCGACCGCAGGAGACGACATGAGCGCCCGCTTCCAGGAACTCGACTGGCGGCAGACCCCGATGGGGGAACTCAGCCTCCGCCGCCGCTACGACCCGCTGTTCCGGTCGAAGGTCCACGAGATCAAACTCGGGGACGAGTTCCTGATGTCGAGCCTGTTCACGGCGGCCGAGATCGAGATGTCCCGGCTGGCGCTGGCGCAGACCCGGGGCACGGACCTGCGGGTGGCCGTCGGCGGGCTGGGCCTCGGGTACACCGCCGAGGCAGTGCTGGAGGACAACACCGTTGGGTCCCTCGTCGTGGTCGAGGCGATGGCCGAGGTCATCGACTGGCACCGGGAAGGGCTGATCCCGCTCGGGCCGACGCTCACCGAGGACCCCCGCTGCCGCCTGGTGCACGGCGACTTCTTCGCGATGGTCGGCGCGGGGTCGGGCCCCGCGCCCGAACCGGAGCCGGAACCGTTCCACGCGGTGATCGTCGACATCGACCACTCCCCCACTCACGTGCTCGACCCCGGCCACGCCGGCCTCTACACACCCGAGGGGCTGCGCCACCTGCGCGACCACCTGCTCGTGCCCGGCGGGGTCTTCGCCCTGTGGTCCAACGACGCACCGGACGAGGGCTTCACCGAACTCCTCGGCAGCGTCTTCGACCGCGCGTGGGCCGAGGTCGTCAGCTTCCCCAACCCGATCCAGGGCGGGGAGTCCGGCAACTCCGTCTACCTCGCGGTCGCCCCCAGGGCCTGAAGCACAGCGGCCCCGGCGGAACGGGGACCGCCGGGGCCGTCGGTTCAGGGACGGTTCAGTCCCGGGTGTCCAACCACAGCACCTGCGGGTCGTGGTCGCTCACCTGGTCGTGGAACTCGGAGTTGATGCGCACGATTCCACGCGGTCGGCGAGGCCGTCTGCGACGAGGATGTGGTCCAGCGCCTGCGAGTTGCCGTCGAACACGTAGTTGTACTGCTCGCCGGCGTCCAGGTCGTCCATCGGGTTGTACATCGGCCCGTCGTCGGTGAGGATCTCCAGCGTCCGGGAGAACTGGAAGTCGTTGAGGTCGCCCATGACGACGAGGTTCGCGTCCGGATCCACGCCCAGCAGCTCGTCGGCGAAGTCGCGCACGACCTCGGCCTGGTCGTTGCGCTGCGGTTCGGTGACCCGTTCCGGCGGCTGGTTCACACCGTGCAGCGGCTCGTCGGGGCCCTTGGAACTGAAGTGGTTGGTGACCACGTACAGATCCTGGCTCTGCGCGCGGAAGTGGCCGGCCAGCGGCTTGCGGGTCTCGTCCCACGCCTCGTGCTGCGGGTCGATGCGGCCCGGGGAGACGCTCAGTTCCGCGCCGCTGCCGCCCTCGGCCACCTCGACGGGGGTCGTGGCGTCACCTCCCTCGGCGTCGACGAAGTCCGCACGTTCGGGGTCGAACAGGAACGCGTTGCGGATATTGCCGCCGGGCACACCGCCGTCCGCGTTGTCCTCCGGGTTGATCTGGCGCCATTCGTACTCGGGCCCGCCCTGGTCGGCGATGGCCTCCACCAGGCGGTCGAGGGTGAGGTCGGCGTCGACGGTGCCGTCGTCGGCCTCGCTGCTGTTGTCCTGGATCTCCTCCAGACCGACGATCGCGGGGTCGCCGAGGTTGCCGACGAACCCCTCGGCTAGGCGGTCGAAGTCCTCCTGGTCGTCGGCGCCACCCAGGTTCTCGACGTTGTAGGTGGCCACGGAGACCTCGTGCGGTCCGGCCCCGCGGACCGGCTCGCGCTCCAGGTCACCGGGCACGTGCTCGCCCATCCCGGTGGCGCGCACCAGGTAGCCGCCGAACTCGCTGTAGTAGACCGGACCCTCGATCGCGCCGGACATGGTGTCGCCGACGTTCACCTCGGGGAACGGTTCCTCGTCGTGGTCGATGAGTGACTCGACCTTCACCCGGCCCGAGTTGGGGTCGTCGTAGGAGGAGTAGACCGTCCCGCCGTTGACCGAGGGGTTGTCGTCGGGGCGGGTCGTGACCCAGAACGCGTCATGCGCGTCGGTGGGCGCGACCACGGGGGCGTCCTCCATTCGGACGCGCATGTGTTCGTGCGCGGCCCAGAAGTCGAGCGCGTAGGCGTCGGGCTCGAGCTCGCGGTCGGTGATGTCGCCGTCGGGTTCGGGGGCGTACTCCTCGGGGAGGGTGTCCTCCTCCAGCAGGACCGCCTCGGGCAGGTCGTTGCCCTCCGAGACGATGGTCCAGCTGCCCTGGTCGAGCTGGGTGATGCTCTGCGCGCCCTCGTCGGGGCGGTACTCGCTCACGCGGCCGGACGCGAGGATCTCGTCGCCGACCCGGACCTGGGGGTGTCCTCGCCCGTGAAGACGAACAGGCCCTCACTGGTACGCGGGTTGCCGTCGCCCTCGGTGTCCTGGAACCAGAACCCGCGGGCGCTGCCGAACTCGGCGACCGCGGTGACCACACCCGGTACCCCGTCGACGAGCTCGCCGACGAGCGGGGACTGCCGAGTGCTGCCCTGGATGTCGTGGATCCGCACGTCGCCGGGTCCGATGGGGTCGGAGGAGGCGCCGTACACGCCCCCGACCTCGGGCGGGGGCGCCGCGCCGTTCTCGGCAGAGGCGGGCAGAGCCGCTGTGAGCCCGGCGCCGAGAGCCAGCGCAGCTGCGGCCGACAGGGAGGCGGTCAGGGGTCTGCGGGGGTCGGGGAACGCTCGTGGCACGCCTTCGTCACTTCCAAGTGCGTGGGGGTCAGCGGGCCCGCACATCATGCCGCCCTCCGATGTCCGGGGGAAGGACCCGGCGTGAAGATTCCGGGTCGCGGGCCGGGGTTGGTGGGATGCGCCAAGCGGGCCGACCGGGGGCGTTCGTGTGTTCGCACCAAGGGGTTCCGGTGGCGAATGCACCCCGGTGGGGCGGGATCGGAAAGCATGTTCCCCCCGAACACGTCGAACACAGAACACGAAATACACAATTGGGCCAAAGAATGAGAATTCGCCTTACCCCGTGACCGCATTCGGACGTCCGATGGCCGCATGTGGCCTGACCAGCATGGACAGCCCGGATCCGGGCTATCTTCGAACCGGCGCCGGCGAACTGATCACTCGACGGCACCGAGACACATCAGCGGGCCCGCACACCACTCACATCTCCCGACTCGGAACGAGGGTTTTCATGCGGAATCGACACGGCCTCCTCGCGCGTGGCACCACTGCTGCCGCATTGGGGGCGGCAGCAGTCTTCGGCGGTGCGCTGCTGGCTGTCCCGGCCCAGGCATCGGAGACCACCCAGAGCGACGGGGCCTGCCCCTACGTCGTCACGGTGAACGTGGCCAACGTCCGTACCTTGCCCAACTCGACCGCGGACAACGTCTCGCACCACCTCTACGAGGGCGACGAGATCGTGGCCAGTGAACGCCTATACGAGGACCGCGGCGACGGCGACGTCAACTTCCGCCGGATCCGGGCCAACGAGTACATCGCCACCACCAACCTCCGGGCCGGCGACGGGCAGTGCGCCTACCCGTGAGGGAGCCCTGACGGCCCCGCGTGCCCCTGAGGGGCTGCCGCGCCCTGCCCGGACCCGGATCGGGCAGGGCGCCCGCAGCGTCCCGGGTCAGGGCTTGCGGGCCACGCCGCAGTACTGGTCCATGCCGCGCGGCTGCCCGACCTCGACAGGGCGCGGACGCCACAGGGGGCAGGGCACGACGCCGGGGTCGAGGAGCTCCAGCCCCTCGAAGCGCGCCTCGATCGCCTCCGGGCTGCGCAGCAGGTAGGGCACGTCGCCCTGTTCGTTGCCGATCTCGATGGCCCGGTTGTAGGCCTCACTCGTGTTGGTGCCGTCGTAGCTGGCCAGGTAGCTGCCGGAGGGCAGGGCGTCCAGAAGGCGGCGCACGATCGGCAGGACCTCGTCGTCGGGCACGTGGCCGAGGATCCCCATGAGCATGAGCGCGACCGGCCGGTCGAGGTCGAGAGTGCGGGAGGCGTGTTCCAGGATCGTGTCGGGGTCGCGCACGTCGGCGTGCACGTAGTCGGTGGCGCCCTCTGAGGTGCCGACCAGGAGTGCACGTGCGTGGGCGAGAACCAGCGGGTCGTTGTCGACGTAGACCACGCGGGATTCCGGCGCGATGGACTGGGCGACCTCGTGGGTGTTGTCCGCTGTGGGCATGCCGGTCCCGATGTCGAGGAACTGGCGCACACCCGCGTCGGTGGTCAGGTGGGTGACGGCGCGGATGAGGAACTCGCGGCTGCTGCGGGCCAGGTCGACGATGTCCGGGAAGTGCTGGATCACCTGGTCCCCGGCCTCACGGTCGACGGGGTAGTGGTCCTTGCCGCCCATCCAGTAGTTCCAGATGCGCGCGGAGTGGGTGCGGGTCGTGTCGATCTGCGGGCCGTCGGGCATGGGAGGTACCTCGATCCGTGGGGGCGGGGTGGTGGGGCGGTGCGCCACGCATCGTAGTGGAAGCCCTGTGCTGCGGGCGTTCCCGTACTGGATACTGCGTGGCATGTCCCCGACGACCCCCGCGGACGCACGTTCCGTCGACGACCTGCTGTCCCTGTCCGCCGACGCCCCGGCCGCGGAGTACCTGTTCTTCCGGGGCCACCGGAAGTCGCCCACGGGGGTGTCGGCGAGCTGCCTGTCGCAGTGGTGGGAAGCGCCCTTCACCGTGGACGGGAAGACCTACCGGACCGCGGAGCACTACATGATGGCCGGGAAGGCGCGGCTGTTCGGCGACGCGGAGAGCGAACGCAGGATCCTCGCAGCGAAGCACCCGGCGGACGCCAAGGCGTTGGGCCGCGGCGTGGCCGGCTTCGCGCAGGGGACGTGGGACGCCGCGCGTTACGGGATCGTCGTGGAGGGCAGCGTCGCGAAGTTCGCACACCACCCGGAACTGTCGGAGTTCCTTCTGGGTACCGGCTCGCGCGTGCTGGTGGAGGCGAGCCCCGGTGACCGGGTATGGGGCATCGGCATGGCCGAGGACGACCCGGACGTCGGGGACCCGCGGTGTTGGCGGGGGCTGAACCTGCTGGGCTTCGCGCTCATGGCGGCCCGGGCCCGGCTTCGGTGACGGCCCGGCTGCGGGCAATGAGCCGGGATGCGTGGAGCACCAGGATGTCTGTGCGTCGGTGGAGGTGGAGCAGAGGCAGGGGGCGTGGAAGTGTTGGGTTCCGGGTGTGGGGTTCCGGGTGTTCTGTGGTGGTGGGTTCTCCGGGGTTCTCGGGAGTTCTCTGGGTGTATGGGTGGCTGGGGTGTGGCGGCGGGGTGTTGTGTGGTGTTGCCTCGGGGGTGGTAGTTCGTCGGGGGTCG
>NZ_ANBF01000252.1 GCF_000341025.1 Nocardiopsis salina YIM 90010
CCCCCCGTTCTCTTGGGCTGCCAGGGGGCCTCGGGGGTGAACAGGGGTTCGTCGGTGCGGGTCGGGTCAGCCCGGCCAACAGGGCCGGAACGCACACCCCGAGGCGCCAGGGACCGACCCACCACCACACCCGCACCGTCCCGACAAGAGAACGCGTCCGGCGGTGGCGCCGACGCGGGTTGCGAAGCGGCCCGGCCGGGCTACGATCCCGACCCCCGACGAACCACCACCCCCGAGGCAACACCACAGAAGCCGGCCCTTCGGAATACTTCCTCGATATACTTCCTCGATGCGGCGCGCCTCTCGCCCTCCCCGAATCAAGAGCCTCCATCACCCCCGCAGAACAGCCCACAGAAGCACAAACCAACCCCGCCACCAGCCACCAGCCACCAACGACACCACCGCCGAAGTACCCGTCGGAGCGACGGAAGGTGTTCCCCGAACACCCACACCTAGCGGGCCAGGGGATCGCGTTCGACGAAGTCCGGCAAGGGCGCGGTGCGCTGGACCATCCGCAGGATCTTCTCGCCGTGGTCCCGGGGCACCTGCACGTAGAACCGGGTGGCCGTGTCGGGATCGGCCGGGTCGAGCCCCAGCCGCTCGGCCCTCTCGGCCCAGCTCGGCAGTTCCGCGTCGGAGCGGTGGGTGTTCAGCACGACCTCGATGAATGTGTGGCGGCGGGACCCGGCGGTCACCTCGCGGATGCGGCGGATCTCGGGCCAGGCGATGAAGGTGCCCTCGCCGTGGAACCACCACTTGCGTTCCTGCAGCACCGTGATCCCGTCGCTGTCGGCGCTGATGCCCTGCCGGGTGATGCGCTGGGGCAGGCCTCTCAACACCACCACGTTGCTGCCGGGCCCGATGAAGGCCATGACGACGGCGGCCGATCCCCACAGCGACATGGATCCGGCCGTGGCCCGGCCGGCGAGCACCTCCCAGGCCAGGGAACCGAGCACGACCAGGAACCCGACGGTCAGCAGGGCCGAGAAGTAGGCCACCGCGATCCACATGCGGGTGTTGGGCCCGCGCAGACTCACGTACCGCCGCAGGTGGGACACGCTGCCGGGGCGGGCGGTCAGGTCCGAGGGCACGCCCCGGGGCGCGGCGTCCGCGCCCTCGGGAGCGCCCGTGGGGTCAGGGGGAACGTCCGTGGGATCGGGGGAAGCCATGCCCCCATTCTTCCAAGTCCCACACGTGTTCGGTGCCGTGGGAGCGGACGGAATTCCCAGAAAGCACGGTCCGTCCACATTGCACGACGTTAGGCTTGCCGTCCATGAGACCGAAGACGCACGAGTACGACACGGAACTTCGCATCGACGGGGAGCTCGTCGTCCTGGACGGTGTCTCCTACCGGGGCCGCACCGTGCTGCGGGAGGGTCCCGATCAGTTCGCCCCCTTGGAGCGCTGGGCCAAGGGCGTGGCCGAGACCGTGGGCGAGCCCGTCACGTGGCGGGCCTCGGACCGGGGTGAACTGACCGCGCGGGGCACGGTACGTCCCGGGGAGGGCTCTCAGAACCGCCGGGCGCTCTGAGCCCCGCACTTGGCGCACTGGAACTTCCGGTCGTCGCCGAGGACCCAGTCGTGGTCTCCGCCGGTCGGGCACGAGGACATCGACACCATCTCCTCCAGGGTGGGGGCATCGGGGATGTGCGGCTCACCTTATTTCTCACCAGCCACACCAGTCCCAGGAATGAGAATTCCTCTGGGCCCTTCATGTTCTACGGCACGTGCCCCGACCCCTCCGGGCCGGCCCCGCACACGCATCGGGGCCCGCCCGGAAACCGGACGGACCCCGATGCGGAAGTCTCCTGATGCGCGCGGGGCGCGGGAATGCTCAGTTCTTGGAGGCCTCCATGTAGGCCTCGACCGCAGCGCGGTCGGCGCGCAGCTTTTCCAGCGCCTCGTCGAGGATGAGCTTGCCCTCCTCCTCGCTGCGCCGCTCCTTCACGTACGCCAGGTGGGTCTTGTACGGCTCGGTGCGCGGGGGTGCCGGGGGGTTGGCTCGATCCTTGCCGGCGGGGAAACCACAGCGGGGGCAGTCCCACTCCTCGGGGACCGCAGCCTCACTGGCGAAGCTCGGCACAACCTTGTGCATGTTGGCGCAGTAGAACGGGACGCGGATACGCGGTGCGGACTCGCCCCGCTCCGCCTCGCCCATGGGGCCGGCTCCGACCCGGCTGCCACGGATGGCACTGCCACTACCCATACCCACGAAAAACTCCTTCGGCGGACCCGCCGGCGTCCCCGGCGGACATGACGGTGAACGGGGGCGCCTGCCGCCCGGCCGTGGGGTCGGCGGCGGTGCTCCGGTCCGGGGAGACCGGGAACTACATGGCGCCCCGGTTCAGCAACAGGCCCAGCACCACGATGGCGAGGATCCAGACGATCGCGACCGCGACCGTCATGCGGTCGAGGTTGCGCTCGACCACGGACGAACCGCCCAGCGAGGACGTGACGCCGCCGCCGAACATGTCGGACAGACCGCCGCCCTTGCCCTTGTGCATGAGCACCAGGAAGATCAGCAGCACGCTGAGAAGCATCACGAAGATGGACAGACCGAGGATCACACGCTCACCCGTAGCTCGACCCCACAGTGGGGGGAAAGATGGACACCACGACCCCCGCATGCCACTCGCCGGCCCGGCGGCGAGCGGGAGGCTGAGGAGGCCGGGGACGTTTTCGGATTTTACCGTGCCCATGGTGACACGGGAGGGACCACCGTGAGGTACGGAAGGACCCCACAGCGAAGTGTAGCCCGGACGCGCGGTGCTCGCGTCCCTCAGGCCGCACCGCAGCTCACGGCGGGGCCTGAGGGATCACCGCGTCGGGCCGCCCGACCTCCTACTCGGAGTCGCCGAAACGGATGATCTTGACGAAGTCGTCCGCCTTGAGGCTGGCGCCGCCGACCAGGGCGCCGTCGACGTCGTCCTGACCCATGATGTCGCCGGCGTTGTCGCCCTTGACCGAGCCTCCGTAGAGCAGGCGCACGGCGCCGGCGACCTCGGGCGAGTAGAGCTCGGCCAGGCGGGTGCGGATCGCCGAGCAGACCTCCTGGGCGTCCTCGGGGGTGGCCACTTCGCCGGTGCCGATGGCCCAGACGGGCTCGTAGGCGACCACGAGCTTCTCGGCATGCTCGGTGGTGATGTCCTTCAGGGAGCCGTCGATCTGGCCGATGACGTGCTCGACCTGGTTGCCGGACTTGCGTACGTCCAGGCCCTCGCCCACGCACACGATCGGCACGACGCCGTTGGCGAAGGCGGCCCTGGCCTTGGCGTTGACCACGGAGTCGTCCTCGGCGTGGTACTCACGGCGCTCGGAGTGGCCCACGAGCACGTAGGAGCAGTCGAGCTTGGCGAGCATCGAGCCGGAGACCTCGCCGGTGTAGGCACCCTTCTCGTGGGCGGAGACGTCCTGGGCCCCGTAGCCGACACGGAGCTTGTCTCCGTCCACGAGCGTCTGGACGCTGCGCAGGTCGGTGAAGGGCGGCAGGACGACGACCTCGGCACTGTCGTAGTCCTTGTCTTCCAGGGCGAACGCCAACTTCTGGACGAGCGCGATGGCCTCCAGGTGGTTGTTGTTCATCTTCCAGTTGCCGGCGATGAGCGGCAGGCGGTTGGACATGGTCGGTATCCCTCTTGTTCACGGTGGTCTGGCAGGAGTGGGCGAAACCCCAGGGCCTCTCGGTGGACGCCTTCCGTCGCGCAGCAGGCGGCGGGTCTTCGCCGAACAGGCCCTAGGAGAGGGCGTCGATGCCGGGCAGGTCCTTGCCCTCGAGGTACTCCAGGCTCGCGCCGCCGCCGGTGGAGATGTGGCCGAACGCGGCCTCGTCGAAGCCCAGGGCGCGTACTGCCGCGGCGGAGTCGCCGCCGCCCACGACGGTGAACGCGTCGGAGTCGATGAGGGCCTGGGCCAGGGCGCGGGTGCCGCCGGCGTAGGGCTCCATCTCGAAGACGCCCATGGGGCCGTTCCAGAAGACCGTGCGGGTGTCGGCGAGCTTCTCCGCGAACAGCGCGCGGCTCTTGGGGCCGATGTCCAGCCCCATGCGGTCGGCGGGGATCGCGTCGACGTCGACGGCGCCGTGCTGGGCGTCGGCGGCGAACTTCTCGGCGGCGACCACGTCGACGGGCAGGACGATCTCCACGCCTTCGCGCTCGGCTTGGGCGAGGTAGCCCTTGACGGCCTCGATCTGGTCGGTCTCCAGGAGGCTGGAGCCGACCTCGTAGCCCTTGGCCTTGAGGAAGGTGAAGACCATGCCGCCCCCGATGATCAGCCGGTCGGCGGTACCCAGCAGGTTGTCGATGACGGCGAGCTTGTCGGAGACCTTCGAGCCTCCGAGCACGACCGCGTAGGGGCGCTGAGGGTCGCTCGTGAGCTTCTTGAGGACCTGGACCTCGGTCAGGACCAGGCCGCCGACGGCGTGCGGGAGGCGGGCCGGCAGGTCGTAGACGCTGGCGTGCTTGCGGTGTACCGCGCCGAAGGCGTCGCCCACGTACAGGTCGGCGAGCTGGGCGAAGCGGTCGGCGAGCTCGCCGCGCTCGGCGTCGTCCTTGCTGGTCTCGCCGGGCTCGAAGCGCACGTTCTCCAGGAGCGCGACGGAGCCGTCGGTGAGGGCCTCACTGGTGGTGCGGGCGGACTCCCCGGCCGTGTCGGTTGCGAAGGCCACCTCGGCGCCGAGCAGCTCACCCAGGCGCGAGGCGACGGGGCGCAGGGAGTAGCGGGGCTCGGGCGCACCCTTGGGACGGCCCAGGTGGGCGGCGACGATGACACGCGCGCCGCGCTCGCTGAGTGCGCGGATGGTCGGCACGGCGGCACGGATACGACCGTCGTCGGTGATCCGGTCGCCGTCCAGGGGCACGTTGAGGTCGGCCCGGACGAACACGCGCTTGCCGGAGACGTCGAGGTCGTCGATCGTCCGCATGCTGGTTCTCCTCGGTGGTCGGCCCGGCCGCGGCCGGGCTCCTTCTGTGGGGTGAGTAGGGGCTGGCCCCTGTGTGGACGCGCCGTGCCCGGGGCGCGCCCACGGCGGCACCCCCTCGCGCGGGGCGAGGGGGTGCCGTCCGGGTTCCGGGCGCCCGAGGGCGTCGGCCGGGCTCTTCAGCGGGTGCCGACCAGCTTGGCCAGGTCGACCAGGCGGCTGGAGTAACCCCACTCGTTGTCGTACCAGCCGACGATCTTGACCTGGTTGCCCGAGGCCATGGTCAGCTTGGAGTCGAAGGTGCAGGAGGGCGAGGTGCCGACGATGTCGGAGGAGACGATCTCGTCCTCGGTGTAGACCAGGACGTCCTTGAGGTCGCCCTCGGTGGCGGCGGCCTTGAAGGCGGAGTTGACCTCGTCGGCGGTGACGTCGCGGTCCAGCTCGACGACCAGGTCGGTGACGGAGCCGTCCGGGACGGGAACGCGCATGGCGATGCCGTCGAGCTTGCCCTCGAGCTCGGGGATGACCAGGGCGGTGGCCTTCGCGGCACCGGTGGTGGTCGGGATGATGTTCTCCGCGGCTGCGCGGGCGCGGCGCAGGTCCTTGTGCGGGAAGTCCAGGGTGACCTGGTCGTTGGTGTAGGCGTGGACCGTGGTCATGAGGCCGCGGGTGATGCCGAAGGCGTCGTTGAGGACCTTGGCCATCGGCGCCACGCAGTTGGTGGTGCAGGAGGCGTTGGAGACGATGTCGTGGTCGGCCGGGTCGTACTGGTCGTCGTTGACGCCCAGGACCACGGTGATGTCCTCGCCCTTGGCAGGCGCGGAGATGACGACCTTCTTGGCGCCGGCCTCGATGTGCTTCCTGGCGTCCTCGGCCTTGGTGAAGATGCCGGTGGACTCGATGACCACGTCGACGCCCAGGTCTCCCCACGGGAGCTTGGCGGGGTCGCGCTCGGCGAGGACCTTCACGGTCTTGTCGCCGATGCGGATCTGACCCTCACCGACCTCGAGCTCGCCCTCGAGTTTGCCGAGCACGGTGTCGTACTTGAGCAGGTGCGCGAGCGTCTTGGTGTCGGTGAGGTCGTTGACCGCGACGATTTCGATGTCGCTGCCGCCGGCCGCGACCGCGCGCCAGAAGTTGCGGCCGATCCGTCCGAAGCCGTTGACGCCTACACGGATAGTCACGGAACTGTTCTCCTCAAATGTCGCACATCACTGTCGACCCGCGCGTTCGGGCGCCGCCCGGCAGCGGACCCCGGCACGGGGAACCCGACCATGTTGAGCAGCGTGAACGCTTATCAGGTGTTCACAGAGAGCCTAGCGGAGCACCGGCGGGGAACCGTTCTCGGTCCGCTCCCGCCGACCGGTCTCGCTCTCGTGGATCCGCGACCATCCTGGCACTGCAAAGCAAAGAGGTCTAGACCATTAAACGAAGTTATCAGCGTATTTCCGCAGTTAACAAAGGTGCACACCGCAGCCCGGGGCGTGACCGGTGCGAGTCACACATATGCACACCGCGGGTCGGCGTCAGGGCACGAGCATGTCCGGAGTGAGGTTCGCCTCTGTACCCTCGATGCCCAGGTCCCCCGCACGCTTGTCGGCCATCGCCAACAACCTGCGGATGCGTCCTGCTATGGCGTCCTTGGTCAGCGGCGGGACCGACAGCTGGCCCAGCTCCTCGAGCGAGGCCTGCTTGTGCGCCAGGCGCAGCTTCCCGGCGGCCACCAAGTGTTCTGGAGCCTCCTCGCCCAGGATCTCCAGTGCCCGTTCCACACGCGCGCCCGCGGCCACCGCGGCACGAGCGCTGCGGCGCAGGTTGGCGTCGTCGAAGTTGGCCAGGCGGTTGGCGGTCGCGCGCACCTCGCGGCGCATGCGGCGCTCCTCCCAGGCCAGGACGCTCTGGTGGGCTCCCAGCAGCGTGAGCAGCGCACCAATGGAATCACCGTCGCGCACCACCACACGGTCCACACCGCGCACCTCACGGGCCTTGGCGTGCACCTTCAGCCGACGCGCGGCCCCCACCAGTGCCAGGGCGGCCTCGGGACCGGGGCAGGTCACCTCCAGCGACATCGAACGGCCCGGTTCTGTGAGCGAACCGTGTGCGATGAAGGCGCCCCTCCACGCCGACTCGGCGTCGCAGGCGCCCCCGGCGACCACGTGGCGGGGCAGCCCCCGCACGGGGCGGCCGTTGTTGTCGACCAGGCCGGTCTGGCGGGCCAGGGACTCGCCGTCCTTGATCACCCGGACCACGTACCGATTGCCCTTGCGCAGCCCGCTCGGGGAGAGCACGACCACCTCGGACTCGTGGCCGAAGACCTCCGAGATATCCTTGCGCAGTCGCCGCGCGGCCGCGCCGGTGTCCAGCTCGGCCTCGATGACGATACGCCCGCCCACCAGGTGCAGGCCCCCCGTGAACCGGAGAATGGTGGACACCTCGGCTTTACGGCAGCATGGCTTCAGAATGGCCAGACGGCTCAATTCATCCTTCACCACGCCGGTCATCGCCATCGCCGCGATCCTCCCCTTGAACTGGACCGACCCGGCGCCCCACACACGACACCGGGCTCCGGCCGCCCGTGACGTCCTCACGGCCGACCGTCTCCGTGGCACACTACGCGACGAGGTGCCGATGGCCGACCCCTGGACGGCGTGTTGCCCATCCCCGACCCCCGCTTGACCTGCAGCGTGTCGGGCTTCGTGCCGGTGTGCCTCAATTGCCCCCGGAGCCCTCGGCCAGGCGTTCCTCGAGGTGTTCGCGCAACACCACGGCCTGGTTGTGTTCGGCGTCCTCGGCCGAGTACGGCGGGGTGACCGGGCCCCTGCGGGCCGCCTCCAGGATCGGGGCGAGCACCTCCGGGTGCGTCCGCAGCTCGGGGCCCGCACGTTGGTCACCTCGAACCCTTCACCTGGCCAGGATCCGTTCGAACGCGGCGGCCAGGAGCTCGGTGTCATGGCGCGGAGTGCCGTCGTCACGGCTGAGCCGGTCGAGTTCGAGGCTCCCGCCGAGCGCGCGCACCATCTGGTCGAGGGGCAGGGGTTCCTCGACGGTGCCGTGGTCGGCCAGCACGACGTCCACACCCAGTTTCGGGGCGTGCTCGCGCAGCACCTCGAGATAGGTCTCGGGACGGAAGTGGTCGGTCTCACCCCGCTGGGGCGACAGATTGAGGGTGACCAGGCGCCGCGCGCGGGTGGTAACGAGCGCCTCGGCGAGTTCGGGGACCAGCAGATGCGGCAGCACACTGGTGAACCACGAACCGGGGCCGAAGACCACCCAGTCGGCCTCGCGAACCGCCTTGAGCGCCTGCTTGCTGGCCGGCGGGGCCTCGGGGACCAGGGAGATGGTCCGCACCGAACCGCCGGTACTCGCGCAAGCGACCTGGCCGCGCACGGTGCGCAGTTCCCCGGGGCGCTCGGGGTCGGCGCCCTGGACCTCGGCGACGATCTCCAGCGGCACCGAGGACATCGGCAGGACCCGCCCGTGCGCACCCAGCAGCTGACCGACCCAGTCCAGGCCTGCCACGGAGTCCCCGAGCAGCTCCCACAGGGCCACGATGAGCAGGTTTCCGACCGCGTGCCCGTGCAGGTCGCCCTCACTGCGGAACCGGTGCTGGAGCACTTGGCTCCAGGTGTGGCCCCATTCGTCGTCGCCGCACAGCGCCGCCAGGGCCATACGCAGGTCGCCGGGCGGGAGCACACCGAGTTCCTGGCGCAGCCGACCGCTGGAACCCCCGTCGTCGGCGACCGTGACGATGGCCGTGACGTCGGTGGTGACCCTGCGGAGAGCGGACAGGGAGGCGTGGAGCCCGTGCCCTCCTCCGAGTGCGACCACCCGTGGCGGGCGCTCGTCGTCGCCGTCCACGGCTGTGTTGCTGGACATCGTCGAGGCCTGCCCCCTCGTCCCGTGCTGCTGTTCACGGGGATCCTACTCCCGGCCCACGTCCCTGTGGACCACGTTCACCTCGACCCCCTGGCCGCGCAGCCGGTCGGCCAACTGCTCCGCCATGGCCACGCTGCGGTGCTTACCGCCCGTACACCCCACGGCCAACGTCATGTAGTGCTTCCCCTCCCTCTGGTAACCGGCTGTGGTGAGCTTGAGGACCTCGGTGTAGGCCTCCAGCATCTCCTTGGCACCGTCCTGGGACAGCACGTAGTCGCGCACCGGTTCGTCGCGCCCGTTCATGGGTCTGAGCTCGGGGATCCAGTGGGGGTTGGGGAGGAAGCGGCAGTCCAGCACCAGGTCGGCGTCGACGGGAAGACCGTGCTTGAACCCGAAGGAGACCACGTTGGCTCGGGGACGGGACTCGTCGCTCTCACCGAAGAACCCGATCACCCGGGCCTTGAGCTGGTGCACGTTGAGCTGGGAGGTGTCGATGACCAGGTCGGCCTCGCCGCGCACCGCGCTCAGGGTCTCGCGTTCGCGGGCGATGCCCTCGGTCAGCCGACCGTCCCCCTGCAGGGGGTGGGGACGCCGCACGCCCTCGAAGCGCCGCACGAGCGCCTCGTCACCGGCCTCCAGGTACAGGACCCGGGCGACGATGTCACGCTTGCGCAGCTCCTCCACGGTGGACAACAGGTCCTCGGTGAAGGCGAGCGAGCGCACGTCGACGACCACGGCCACCCGCGGGACCGCCCCCTGGGTGCGCCCGGCCAGCTCGATCATGGTGGGCAGCAGTCCGGGGGGAAGGTTGTCCACCACGAACCAGTCCAGGTCCTCCAGGGCGCGTGCCGCGGTGCTGCGCCCGGCCCCGGACATACCGGTGACGACCACCACCTCCGGCGGTAGTTCCCCACCCAGTTCGACCGTCATGCGTCTCCTCCCCCGTCGTTGCTCTCGTCCGTCTTCGCCTTGCCGCCGCCGGTCAGGTGGTCGTGCACGGTCTCGGCCATCTTCGGGCCGATCCCCGGCACCTTCGCGATCTCCTCGGGTGTGGCCTCGGACAGTCTGCGGACCGAACCGAACTCCTTGATCAGGGCCGCCCGGCGCGAGGGGCCCAGACCGGCGAGCTCGTCCAGGCTGCTGCCGGTGAGCGCCTTGGCGCGCTTCTGCCTGTGGTAGCGGATCGCGGAGCGGTGCGCCTCGTCACGGACCCGCTGCAGCATGTACAGCCCCTCCCCGGTGCGCGGCAGGATCACCGGGTCCTCGTCGTCGGGCAGCCAGACCTCCTCCAGGCGTTTGGCCAGCCCGCACACCGCGATGTCCTCGATGCCGAGCTCGTCCAGGGCGCGCCGGGCGGCCTCGGCCTGGGGGCGGGCCCCGTCGACCACCACGAGGTTGGGCGGGTAGGCGAACTTGCCCGGCGCCGGCTCGTCCTCGCCCTGGTGTCCCCCGTGGTCGCCGGTCTCACCCATGCGGGCGACCTCACCACTGCGGGCGCTCTCCTCGAGGTAGCGCTTGAACCGGCGGGTGATGACCTCGTGCATGGCGGCCACGTCGTTCTGTCCGCCGCCGCGCACCTGGAAGCGCCGGTACTCGGACTTGCGGGCCAGGCCGTCCTCGAAGACCACCATGGAGGCGACCACGTGGTCGCCCTGGAGGTTGGAGATGTCGTAGCACTCGATGCGCAGGGGCGCCTCGGGCAGGTCCAGGGCCTCCTGGATCTCGTTGAGGGCGCGGCCGCGGGTGCTCAGGTCGCCGGCGCGGTGGGTCTTGTGCCGGGCCAGGGCCTCGCGGGCGTTCTTCTGCACGGTCTCCATGAGCGACTTCTTGTCGCCGCGCTGGGGGACGCGCAGGTCGACGTTGGAACCGCGGCGCTGCGAGAGCCAGGCGCCGAGGGCGCTGCGGTCGGAGGGTTCGTGCGAGACCAGGACCTCGCGCGGCGCCACTGTTCCGGGTTCTTCCTCGGCGGGGTCGTCGGCACTGCCCTCACCGTCGCCGTAGAGCTGGCCCAGGAGGGTCTCCATGAGCTCGCCGGTTCCGGCATCGGTGACCCGGTCGACGACATAACCCCTCTGGCCGCGGATGCGTCCGCCGCGCACGTAGAAGATCTGCACGGCCGCCTCGAGCTGGTCCTCGGCCATGGCGATGACATCGCAGTCGGTGGAGTCGGGCAGGACGACCGCCTGCTTCTCGAGGGCGGCGCGCAGGGCGGCGATGTCGTCGCGCAGGCGGGCGGCGCGTTCGTACTCCATCTCCTGGGCCGCCTCGCCCATCTGTTTCTCGAGATCGCGGATGAAACGGCCGGTGTCGCCGGCGAGGAAGGAACAGAAGTCGTCGACGAGGCGGCGGTGCTCCTCGGGACTGGTGCGTCCCACGCAGGGGGCGACGCACTTGCCGATGTAACCGAGCAGGCAGGGGCGGCCGCTGCTGCGGGCGCCCCGGAAGACCCCCGCCGAGCAGGTGCGCACCGGGAAGACGCGCAGCAGCAGGTCGACGGTCTCGCGAATGGCCCAGGCGTGGGAGTAGGGGCCGAAGTAACGCACGCCCTTGCGCTTGGCGCCGCGCATGACCTGCACGCGCGGGACCTCCTCGCCGAGCGTGACCGCGAGGTAGGGGTAGCTCTTGTCGTCGCGGTACTTGACGTTGAAGCGCGGGTCGTACTGCTTGATCCAGGAGTACTCGAGCTGGAGCGCCTCGACCTCGGTGCCGACCACGGTCCAGTCGACGTCGGCGGCGGTGGAGACCATCTGCTGCGTGCGCGGGTGCAGCCCGGCGAAGTCGCGGAAGTAGGAGGACAGCCGCGAGCGCAGGTTCTTGGCCTTGCCCACGTAGATCACGTGGTTCGACGCGTCCTTGAACCGGTAGACGCCCGGCGAGGTCGGGATGCTTCCGGGGGCGGGACGCAGGTGAGGAGTCGCAGCCATGCCCCCATTCTGGTCGGTCCCCACGACATACGGCCACCGGTGCCGCAGACGTCACAGTGACGTGACCGCGTCCCGGACCGCCGTAGGGGCACGGGATGCAGCCCGTTCACCAACGAGCGATCGCACAAACGTCACGATTGAGTATCTGGATGCTCTACTTTGGTCGGGTACACAGGAACAGCCCGACATGAACTACTTAAGGGGGCCATTCGACGTGGAAAACGTAGGAATGGGGGACTGGATCACACTCGGCGTGAGCATAGCGGTCGCCGTCCTCCTGGTTGCGGCCGCGCACTGGGTACTCAAGTACAAGCTCGCCAAGGTGTGGAACCTCGCCGACTTCATCGTCGCCCGCACCAGGGTCACCGCCTACACCGCCGCGGCCGTGGTCGGCGCCAACCTGGGCATGCCGAGCACCGACCTCATCGACCGCTCGATCTACCAGACCATCGACCACGTGATGGTCATCCTGATGATCGCGACGCTGACCGCGTTCTTCGTCACCCTGGCCTACGCCTTCACCGACTCGATCCTGGCGCGCCTGGACCTGAGCAGCCGTGACGCCGACCGTCGCGCGCGGCGGCTGCAGACACAGGTCCGGCTGCTGCGCCGGGTCATCACCTCCGTCATCGTGACCCTGGCGGTCGCAGCGATCCTCTTCACCTTCGAAGAGGTCCAGGCGCTCGGGGCCGGGCTCCTGGCCTCGGCCGGTGTACTGGGCATCGTCGCCGGTGTGGCCGCCCAGTCCACACTCGGCAACCTGTTCGCCGGGCTCCAGCTCGCCTTCAGTGACGCCCTGCGCATCGGCGACGTCGTCGTGGTCGAGGGCGAGTGGGGCCGGGTCGAGGAGCTCAGCCTGGTCAACGTCACCATCAAGATCTGGGACGAGCGCCGCCTCGTGGTTCCGGTCGCCAACTTCACCACCACCAGCTTCGAGAACTGGACCAAGCAGGGCACCAACATCACCGCCAAGGTGCAGTTCCCGCTCGACTGGGAGGTGCCGATCGCGCAGATGCGCGAGGAGGCCGGCCGCATCATCACCGCCAGCGACAACTGGGACGGGCGCAGCTGGTCCTGCCAGATCGTGGACATCGCCGAGACCGGCGAGATCCAGGTGCGTGTGGTGGCGACCGCGTCCCACACCGACACCCAGTGGTTCATCGCCTGTGAGATCCGCGAGCAGATGATCTCCTGGCTCGCCGAGAACTACCCCAAGTCCCTGCCGCGCAAGCGCACCGAGTTCGTCGCCGATTCCTCCGAGGAGTCCGGTTACGCCTCCCAGTTCCCCACCTCGGCGTTCCGCCGTGTCGGGGCCGGGGCCGGCGCCGGCGCCGTGGCACACGAGCGGAACGGCTCCCCCGAGGGCGGCGACCCCGGAGAGGCCTGACCCCCCGCGTTCCCCGCACACGTGACGGGGCACCCGGAACTCTCGGTTCCGGGCGCCCCGTTTCGTTCGTCCACGTCCTAGTCGAGCACGATGTCGTTGCCCTCGACGGTCACGGTGAACGCCTCCAGGGGGTCCTCGGCCGGGCCCTGGACGGGTTCACCGGAGGTGTAGTCGAACTTGCTGCCGTGGCACAGGCAGTGGATGAGCTCGTCATGGACCTCCTGGACCGTGCAGCCGCCGTGGGTGCAGGCCGCGCTGAAGGCCTTGAACTCGCCCTCCTCGGGCTGGGTCACCACGAGCTTGCTGTGGCTGAAGACCGCTCCCCCGCCCTCGGGCACGTCGTCGGTGCTGCCGACCACGTGACCGCGGCGCACCTCCTGCGGAGCGGGCGGTTCACCCCCGCACGCGCTCACCGCGCCCACGGCCGCGACCGTTCCCGCTGCGCCGAACAGGCCCCGCCTGCCCATCGCGCACCCGCACGCCTTCTCACCGGCCACGTCAGAACGCTCCTCACCTGCTCCGAAATCTACGACTACTCAATGTAGTACGTTCACTGACAGCCGTGCTACGCGGGTGATG
>NZ_ANBF01000253.1 GCF_000341025.1 Nocardiopsis salina YIM 90010
GATCAGTGCTGATGTCTCACAACCCCGACTTTGAAACAGCCCTGCCCCTCCGAGGATCTCTGTGACCGACGTGTTGACTGCACTCCGGATCTGCTCCGGGATTCCGATAGCGAAAATCGCCGCTGCCACGGCTGCGACCAGGATGATCACGGCCGCGTACTCGATGATGCTGGCCCCCTGATCGCCTCGCCGGCGTGGGGGGATCAGGGCGAGCTGAACTCTCAGCGAGAGCTCGCGCAACCTCAACTTCTGCATGAGTGTCGTCTGCTTCGTAGGGGGCATAGGGGAAAGGCTCCTCCAGGGGGACAAGACTTCCATCGTGTGCGTCCGGTGCACGGCGGTCGGGGCGGCGCCTATGGCCTGGGATGTGACCTGTGGCGTGTGGCCCGAGTCCTGCGGTCGACCGACCCACCCAGGCACTTCCCCGAACCGTTAACCCAGAACCCGCTGTCACCACCCGGGTCCCCGGTCTCCGTCGGAGCGTCCAGGGGCGGCCCGGTTCAGGGCGTCGATCGTCCACCGACACCATCACCGGTTCTTCCCCTCCTTCCACACCACACGTCCCGTTCTCCACGTGGCCGGATCCGGCCACCCCGTGTCGTGGTCGGGCCGCCCGGCCCGAGGGCGTCCGAGATGACCGTGTTCTGGGGTGGCGGCCCGGTGGACCCCGTCGAGCCCGTCACCCCGGACGGGTTCCCTGGTACCACCGCGGCATCGAACGCAAATCCGGCCCGCGTCCCGGTTCGGCCGGCGGCCAGCAGGGTTCGGCGACTCAACTCTGAGAATTCGGGCAATGCGAAAAATCCGGGCAGCCGGGCCGGAGCGAGCAGACCGAACGCAACCCCGGGTTCCCGGCGGCTGCACCCACCGTGGCCCGGTGGGCGTGCAGCTCCGCGGAAGGGGTTGTTCACGGGAGCGGGTGTTCATGAGTACGCGTCAGTACGGGCGAGGGGGTTTGCAGGTCCACGGGGCCGAATGTCCTCACAGAAAACAGGTGGAACAGGTTCCCGCCATCCGTGCAGATCGGGCGCGGGATGCGTCGTGAGCGTTCTGGGGAAGAACGCCAATTCAGTTGGAACAGTGTCATCTTCGCACGCTCGACATCACCGCGCCATGGCCGGTCCGGGGCTGTGGACAACCGCCGCGGTGCCTTCCCTGCGCGTCCGTTGTCCGCACAGGTGCCGTGCGGCCGTGTGCGCGGGCGCTTCGGTGGTGCGCGGAGGGTGGTCGGTGTGGTTCCGGGTGTCTGTGGGGTTGCGGGAACGGCTGGGGCGTAAGGGGTGCGGGCTGGTCAGGCGTCCTGGCGCGAGGGCTGTGGAGGACTGCCCGGGAGGGTCGGTCGCCGGGTCGCAGCCCCTGGACCGGTCGCGGTCAGGGCGTCGCCGTCGCCGCAGATGCTTTCCGGGCGTATCCCGGATGGCGCCGTGGGTGCGGTGTATGGGGTATGGGGCTGCGGCCTCCATCGGGGCGACGGGACAGGGAATTGCGGTCCTGAACAGGGGAAAGGCGAAGGTCCTGTGTTCCGGGTGGTGCCCGGTCCTGGTGAGTCGCCGGTGGAGTGCATTCTGTGCGCCCTTATGGGCGGCTCGAATTCCGTTGGGTGGAAAGGCTGGGCAGAAGGCCTGGTGAGGGGTTTGGCAGGGGTTGGGTGTGTGCGTGTTTTGTGGTGGTTTGCAAGGGGTCAATATCAGGTTCCGAGGCTGATTGCTGAGAGTGGCCGAATCCGGCCAAAGAGTCAGGAGGTGCAGGTCAATTGGTGCATAAGTGGCAGCGGGCTGCGTGCGAATGTGCCAAGCTGTACTTGTCTCCGCCGGAGATGCGGGACCGGGATCGTGCGCAGTGCCCATCGGTTCCGTACCCCCGACGGAGGCCGGGTGAATGAGGAATGAGGAAAGACGTGGGTGCTCGTCGGTGTCACCAGAGGGGGCGGACGAGCACCCCGACGGACCTGCAGGTCCGAGGTGGGCCCACCGGCCCCGGAACAGGTCGATCACGGAAACAACATCACCTGTGAACGGGCCGACCGGTCCGTGCGTGTCCAAGGGGGAGCGTACGGCCCGGAGGTCTGCACCGGCGGGGGCCGGTCGGGTCGCAAGACCCGGGCGGGCCCGCAGGTCCGACCGGTTGACGGATACCGGTTGTTCGGGTGGTGGCCGTAGGTGGCCACCCGTCGGGGGACGGGTGCGGCGGAGGCGTAGGGGAGAAGCCGAGCGATCGGCCGCACCCCGTCGCACCCGGAACTCGGGCGGTGCCGAGCGGTCGGGACACCGGATGCCGGGTGCTGGAGACGGGAACCCGGAGAGACCGGGCCCTGGGGACCGGGGGGTTCCAGGGACCACGAGACACCGGGTGACCGGGATCCGGAACGCCGGGCAACCGGCGGGCCGGAGCAGGAAAGCCGGGCAACCGGCGGACTGCGAGCCGGGATGCCGGGGGAGACCGAGGCCCCGGGGGTCCGGGAAACCACGCGCAGACGTGGGAAACCGGAGGAACCGGGGGGTCGGGGCAGACCGGCGACGCCACGGAGGGCGGACACACCGGTGAGGCCGGTCGGGGCGCAGGCCCCGGCCGGCCTTTCTGCTGTGGCGGGCGAACCGCAGCACATGAGCGCGTGGACCCGGTCGTGTGGAAGGCGCAAGGCGTCCCCCTCCACAGGACGCAGACTGCTGTCCCAGCCGCAGGCGGGACCTGGAAGGTGGGCACACCGTCCGGGCACACGCGCACCCCCTTCCTCACCGTTCGCGCGGGGCGCCGAACCGGGAGGGCGCGGGCCCCGTGCCATCCGGTGACGGAGGCCGGCTCTCCGGGATCCGGACCGAGCCCGAGGTGTGATGCCTCCATGCCCTCCGCACCCGAACTCCTTCCCTCTCACCGGGTGGTGGGCCGGTCTCGAGAGCGCGGGTGGCCCGGAGCGAACCGACCCGGGGGCACGGCCCGTCCCACCTACCGCCCCCCGATGACCGACGCACGAGGTGCCGCCATGAACCACGCTCTGCCCACCCTCCTCTCGCTCGGGTTCGCGCTCCCCGGTCTGTTGATCGTCCTGATCACGCTCAAGAGGGTCCGGGACCTGGGCAGACAGGTACGGGCGGCGGCGGCCGACGCGGAGGCCCGGAGCGGGGCGCCCTCCGTCCGCGCCGACCTCACCCCGGTCGAGCTCGGCGCGCTGGTCGGAGGGGTCCCGCGTGCGCTCCGGGTCGCGTTCGCCTCCCTCGTGACCGTCGGGCTCGTGCGGCTCGAAGCGGGCACGGGGCGGGTCCTGCAGGATGAACGTGACCGGCCGGACGGCGAGCGGGAGGCCCGGACGGGGCCTCTCCAGGCGGAGATGCTGCGCCTGGCGTCCGGGGCTTTCCGGGCGTCCGGGTGGTCGGAGCTGTTCGGGGCGAGGGTGCAGCACACGGTGTCCGTACGGGCTCTGCTGACCCGCCTGACCCGCGGCCGAGCTGTCGAACGGCTGCTCGAGGACCTCATCGGCAAAGGCCTCGTGCACGACCCCAGACCCGTGGTCCAGGCGCGAAGGGGGCTGCGCGAGGGCCGGAAGGGCTTCCTGATCGGTGTGGTCATGTTCGGTTGGGCCGTCCTCCTCAGCCTGTTCTTGAGCCGGATGCCCGGGATTTCGTCGGTCCCGCTGCTCCTCCATGCCGCGGTCGGGCTGTTCGTGCTCGTGGCGTCCGTGGTCGGGCTGTGGCAGATCCGTGCAGCGCTCCGCGTACGCGTTCCGTTCCTCACCCCTCTCGGTGCGGGGGAAGTGGAACAGGCCCGGGTCCGGTACTCGCCGGAGACGGGACACCGGTATGCGGACGAGGTTCGCTCCCGGTACCCCGAGGGCGTGGGTGCGCAGGACACCGACCTGCTGTTGCGCATGGTCGCCGTGCACGGAACGCGGGCCGTGCACGGCGTCGCCGTCGCGCACGGGTGGACGGCGGAGTCGGTGGAGAGCGGTTTCGAGTTCGAATGCCGGTTCGTCGCGGGCGTCAAGGTCCTCGTGGAGCACGACGGGGACGGTTCCGACGGTGCCGGGGCCGACGCCGATGGTGGTGGGGGCGGCTTCGACGGAGACGGAGAGTCCGGCGGGTCCGCCGGGGGAGACGGAGGGTTCGGTGGCGACGGTGGAGGCGGCTTCGGGGGCTTCGGTGGTTCCGGTGGCGGTGACGGCGGCGGCGACGGCGGAGGCGGCAGTGGGGGCGGCGGATCCGGTGGAGGGGGTCCGTGAGGATCCGTGAGAGGGCACGGTGAACCGGATGTCGAGGGAGCGGGGCCGGGCGTGACTCGGCCGCCCCGCACCGGGCCGCCGTCGTCGGGTGAGCGGCGTGTGACTGTGCGGGATTGAGTTGAGTCCGGGTCAAACTTCGGTTACCCGTGAGTAGTGACCGGGTTCACAACCGTGGATGCTCGTGGGACACGGCACGGCCCCACCCCCGGGGCGGCCCCCATGATCAGGAGCCCACGTGAGATCACACCCCCGCTCGCGACGACGGCGCACGCCGGTGGTTGCGACCACCGCAGCCGGCACACTCCTCGTCTCCATGACCCTGACCACAGGGACCGCGGCCGGAGCCGCCGAAGGCGGTGGAGCCGCTGGGACCGAGGGAGCCGGTGAAGCCGCCCAGGTCGAGGCCCAGCTCGCCGAGTCCGGGCTCGACCTCGAGCTCGACGACGCCGACACCTCCTACGACGTCCTGGAACAGCTCGAACAACCCGAGGCCGACAGCCCCGAGGCCGACAACGAGTTCTACGTTCCGCCCGAACCCCTGCCCGACGGCGAACCCGGCGACGTGATCCGCGCCGAACCCTACGAACCCAAGGTCGACCCGCTCGGCATCGGCACGTTCCCCGCCGAGAGCTGGCGTGTGATGTACCTGTCCACCGACGCCCTCGGCGAGCCCATGGCGGTCACCGGAACGGTCATGGTCCCCGAGGCCGACTGGGAGGGCGAGGGCGAACGACCCCTCGTCTCCTACGCCATCGGCACCCACGGCCTCGGCTCGCACTGCGCCCCCTCGGTCGGCCTAGAACAGGGGCTGGACTACGAGGCCGCCTTCATGAAGGAGGTCGTCGACGACGGGAACGCGCTGGTCGTGCCCGACTACGAAGGGCTCGGCACCCCGGACGACCACACGTACATGGTCGGGAGCTCGCAGGGCGCCGCCGTCCTCGACGCCCTGCGCGCCGCGACCGACCTCGACGAGGCCGACGAACTGACCGGCGAGACGCCCATGGGCATCACCGGCTTCTCCCAGGGCGGGGGCGCGGCCGTGTGGGCGGGGCAGATGCACCCCGAGTACGCGCCCGAACTGCCCCTGGAGGGCGTGGCAGCAGGCGGGGTTCCGGCCGACCTCGACCGGGTGGCCGAGAACATCGACGGGGGCCTGTACTTCACGTTCCTGGCCTTCGCCGCCCACGGCTACAACGCCGCCTACCCGGAACTGCCGCTGGAGGAGCACCTCAACGCGCGGGGCGAGTTCCTGTTCGAGAAGGTCTCCGACGGATGCATGGTCGACACCCTGCCCCTGGGCGTCGGCAAGAGCATGGACGACCTGCTCGAGATCGACCTCATCGGCACCCCCGAGTGGCAGGCGCGCCTGGAGGAGAACAAGCCCGGCGGGACCGCGCCCGAGGCACCGTTGTACCTGTACCACTCCACCGGCGACGACGTCATCCCGGTCGACCAGGCCGAGGAGATGCGCGACGCCTACTGCGAGGCCGGGGCGACGCTGGAGTGGCACGAGAACCGGTCCGGTCCGCACATCACCAGCTTCCTCCTCGACAGCGGCGACGCGCGCGCCTGGCTGGGCGAGCAATTTGCGGGTGAGGAAGCGGAGAGCGACTGCTGACCGGTCGACGCCTCTGACCCCGGATCGCCCGAGCGGCCGCCTCGCACGGAGCGGGGCGGCCGGGGCGCTGTTCTGTCGTCGTGGCCGGCTCTTCCGAGGGGGCTGCCTGCCCGGAATCGCCGTGCGGGATCAGATCGCGATGACGCCGATGGCCGCGGATGCGGCCAGCAGGGCCAGGGTGAAGCCCCACATCCACATGAACGAGTACCGGATGTGCTTGCCCAGGTCCACGCCGGCCATCCCGACCGCCAGCCACACCGAGGCGTTGAACGGGCTGATGTAGGTCCCGATGATGTTGCCGATGATGAGTGTGTAGGCGACCGTCGTGGACTCCACCCCCTGCTGCACGGCGATGTTGTCCACCAGCGGAAGCAGCGCGAAGTAGTAGGCGTCGGTGCTCAGCACCAGCTCCAGCGGCATCCCGAGGAAACCGATGACCAGGTGCAGCTGCTCGACCAGCACCTCCGGCAGGAACGAGACCATGTTCCCGGCCAGGGCCTCGAGCATCCCGGACTCCTCCAGGATCCCCAGGAAGGCACCTGCAGCCAGGATGATGCCGCCCGTGCCCAGGGCATTGGGGGCGTGCTTGCGCACACGCTCCATCTGCTCGGAGACGCTCGGGCAGTTGATGAGCAGCGCCAGACTGAGCGCGATCATGAAGACCAGGCCCGCGGGCAGGATGTCGGCGACCAGCACGCCCACCGTCGCCGCGATCAGCAGGTAGTTGACCAGCGGGCGGTGCGGGCGCTCGGCGAGGTCGGGTGCGGAGCTGTCGGAGCTGTCGGTGGAGGCGGGGTCGGCGGGGTCGTCGGCCGCGTCACCGCTGCCGGACGGGGACGGGGCCCGGTCGGCGTCGTCCGAACCGCGGCCCCCGACGCCGCTCATGTGAGGGGCCTTCCGGCGGGCGGCGATCCGGCGGCGCTCGCGCACACCCAGGAGCGCGGCCATCCCTACCAGCAGGACCAGGCCGATGGCCTGCACAGGGATCAGCCCGTGCCAGAGCTCGATCGGGCTCAGGCCGATCACCGCGGCGGCGCGACCGACCGGACCGCCCCACGGCAGCATGTTCATGATGCCGACGCTGGTGCAGAGCAGCAGCATCAGCAGGTACGGGCTCATCTCCAGGCGTTTGTACAGCGGCAACAGCGCCGGGATGCAGATGAGGAAGGTCGTGGCACCGGACCCGTCGAGGTGGCACACGGCCCCGAGCAGGACCGTGCCCACGCTCACGCCCACGACGTTCCCGCGGCTCAGCCGCAGCATGGCGTTCACCAGCGGGTTGAACATGTGCACGTCGTTGAGCACGCCGAAGAACAGGATCGCGAAGATCAGCATCACGGCCACGTCCATGACCGAACCGAGGCCGGATTCGAAGAACTCGGTGATCTCGGCCGGGGAGAAGCCGGCGGCGAAGGCCCCCAGGAGGGGGATGAGCGTCAGACCGACGATCGGGGACACGCGTCCCAGGATCAGCAGCGTCGCCACCGAGGCGATGACCGCGAATCCGATGATGCTGAGCATGGTGACTTCCGATAGCGGGGTCGGGAACAGGGCTCCGCGGGCTGCTTCGGGGAGGGGTGGCACGCACCGGGGCGACACCGTCGGTGCCGCCCCGTGTTTCCTGCGGATTACGTCACATGATGCGCGTTACATGGCCTGGATCACGGCCTTGTGTTCGTTCGGGGATTAATGGTCGTAATGTTCGCGTCGGTCTGCATTGGTCCGGTCGTCGGCTGCCCGCAACATGGGGGTCATGCGTGAGAGAGCTCGACGGCGCCGTGTCTCCCTGACCGGCCAACTCTTCGTCGCGAGTGTGGCTCTGCTCGGGTCGGCCCTGCTCGTGGTCGGCCTGTTGTGGACACTGCACCACCGGGCGCAGGTCGAGTACCAGTACGAGCAGAGGGCACTTGCGATCGCACGCTCCGTGGCTGCGGCACCGGAGATCCGCGAGGCGTTGGCGGGTGGCGCGGAGGCCGAGCGCGGGAACGGCGGAGACATCGCCCGCGCCGCCTCGGACGTCCGTGCAGAGACCGGGGCGCGCTACGTGGTGGTCGCCGACCGGGACGGGATCCGGCACTCCCACCCCGACGAGGCGGAGATCGGCCGCCCCACCAGCACCGACCCCTCCGAACCGTTGGCGGGCCGCACCTGGACCGGCGTGCAGGAAGGGCCGGCCGGAGTGACGCTGCGCGCCAAGGTTCCGGTCACGGCGCCCGCTGGTGGCGCCCCGGAGGCAGACGAGGGCCCGGCCGAGGACGGGGTCGCCGGGTTCGTCTCCGTCGGGATCCTCGTGGACGAGCTCGACACCGCGCTCGCCGACGCCCTGCCCGGCATCGTCGCCGCCACCGCAGGCATGCTCCTGGTCGGTGCGGGCGGCGCATGGCTCATCTCCCGCCGTATCCGCGCCCAGACCCACGGCATGGAACCCGAGGAGATCACCGAGCTCCTGGACGGGCGCGAAGCCCTCTTCCACGCGGTCAGGGAAGGGGTGCTCGCCGTGGGGGCCGACGGGCGCATCTCCCTCGCCAACGCCCCCGCCCGGGAACTGCTCGGGCTGCCCGAGGGGTGCGTGGGCGACCGCCCCGACCAGCACGTCGGCGAAGGCGCGCTCCTGGACCTGCTCACCGGACGCGACGCCGACCACGGGGTCTGCATCGCCGTCGGCGCGAGCATCCTCGTGTGCGACCGGCGCCCGGTGCGGGTCGGGCAGGCCGACGGGGGAGCGGTGGTGACCGTACGCGACCACACCGAGCTCAGCCGGATGTCCGACGAGCTCGACGGGGTGCGCACGGCGACCTGGGCGCTGCGTTCGCAGAGCCACGAGTACGCCAACCGCATCCACACCGTCGCCGGGATGCTGGAGCTGGGCGAGGCCGAGCACGCACGTTCCTACCTGGCCGAACTCACCGCCGCGCACACACGTGCCAGCACCGACATCGCCCAGCGCATCGGGGACACCTCGGTCGCCGCGCTCGTGCTTGCCAAGTCGGCGCAGGCCAACGAGCAGGGCACCGTGCTCGAGCTGGAACCGCTGTCCAACCTGGACTCGCCCCTGGAAGGAACCCTGCGCAGGGACGTGCTGCTCGTCGTCGGCAACCTCGTCGACAACGCCCTGCAGGCCCTGGGCGAGGGCGGACGCGTCGAGCTGCTGCTGCGCGAGTACGGGGCGCAGGAGAGCGAGGACGGAGCGATGTTGGAGATCCGCGTCATCGACTCCGGCCCCGGTCCCGCGCCCGGGGTCCGGGACGACCTCTTCGCACCGGGGACCACCACGAAGCTGGGCCCCGGGCACGGTCCGCGCGGGTTGGGCCTGGCGCTGGTGCGTCAGGCCTGCCTGCGGCGTGGCGGATGGGTCGACGTGGAGCGCGACGACGGGGACGTCGGCGAAGACGGCGGCAACGGCGGCCGAGGCGCCGGTGAGACCGTGTTCAGTGCGTGCCTGCCCCTGAACGGCAGGGGTCCCGGGCACGGAGACGACGGCTCCGAGATGGAGAGCCCGACAGGAGGTGTGCGGTGATCAAGGTCCTGATCGTGGAGGACGACGCGCGCGTGGCCCACAACCACCGGTGCCTCGTGGAGGAGACACCCGGGTTCACGGTGACCGGGGTCGCGCACACCGCCGGCGCGGCCATGGGGTCGATCGCTCGCGAACGGCCGGACCTGATCCTGCTCGACCTGTTCCTGCCCGACCGGTCGGGCATGGAGCTGCTGCGGACCCTGCGCGGGCCCGGACGGTCCAAGGGGGACACGGGTTCGGAGGACGACGGGGGTGCGCACGAGGACGGGCTCGTGGACGCGCTGGTCATCACCGCGCTCCGGGACGTGGGGCACGTGCGGGAGGCGCTGCACAACGGGGCCGTGCACTACCTGATCAAGCCGTTCAGCCTGTCGTCCCTGCGTGACCAGCTAGAGCGGTATGCGGCCGCGCGCAGCCGGCTGGAGCAGTCGGGGGAGGCGACGCAGAACGACGTGGACCGGGTCGTGGGGCTGCTGCGCCCGGCGAGCAACCGGTCGCACTCCAAGGCCCTGGCCTCGCCGACCGGAAGGATGGTCGCCGAAACCCTGCGCCAGTCGGGGACGGACCTGTCGGCGACCGAGACCGCCGAGCGCACCGGGGTGGCGCGGGTGACGGCGCGGCGGTACCTGGAGCAGCTGTGCACCGACGGGCGGGCGGCGCTCACCATGCGGCACGGGTCGACCGGAAGGCCGGAGCACCGGTACCGGTGGGTGGCGTAGGGGTGCGCTCATCCGGTGCCCCGGCCCGTTCTCCGGGGACGCTTCTATGTCAAGCGGCGGGCCCGTAAGCCCTCTGCCC
>NZ_ANBF01000254.1 GCF_000341025.1 Nocardiopsis salina YIM 90010
CGGGCACGTTCACACGCGCGTACGTGCGCCACGAGCCGCTGCCGCCGCGGGTGGAGGCCCGCCTGGCCGAGCGCTGAGCCCCGCGCCTCACAGCACCCGGCCGGGCCGGCTGCGGTCGAGCAGCGCGGCGAACCGGAACGTGTTGACGGGGTGGCTGGAGATCAGGTTCACGAGCAGCACGAAGAACCCGGTGTCGGTGTGCGCTCGGCGGGCGATGTCGTCGAAGTCCACGTCGGGGTACAGGTACTTGCCGGCCGCCAGCACCCGCAGCCCCTGGCGCCCCTCCGGGCAGAAGGCGTAGGCGTGGTTGTCGGCGGTGTACTCCTGCGCGCGTCCCAGGGTGCTGCCGACACCGGGGATCACGTTGGCCACGGAGATACCGAACTGGCGCCAGAAGGACGTGTGGCCCGCAGCGATGTGGCCGACCTCGTGACCGATGACGAACCGCAGCGCATCGGGGTCCTGCAGCCGTCCGCCGACCTCGAACAGGTCGCTGTTGACGGCCACGTAGCGCCGCCTTCCGTGCCCGGACGCGAACGCGTTGACGACACCGTTCCCGAGCACGACGTAGGCGTCAGGCACACGCGGCATGCCGAAGCGCTCGGCCGCCTCGCGGACCATCCGGTGGGCCTCGGGGAACTGCTCCTCGGTGATGCGCACACCGTTGACGCGTTGCTGCGCGTAGAGGTAACCGCGCACGAAGTAGACCAGCGCGGGGATGCTGAGCAGGAGCAACGGCTCGTCCGTCGCCCCGGACAGGAAACGGCTGGCCGCCCCGAGGACGGCCAGCCCGGTGACGGCCACGCACACCGCGAGCACGGTGTTCTCGTGCGGGTGGCGCAGCCGTCGGCGCACGCGGGGGTCGCCCCAGCCCCATCGGGCGGGACGGCCCCCGTGCGCGTTCAGGACCGCTGGTCGGGGTCGATCCGGTCCTCGTCGTCACCGTCCTGCGGGGGCGGGCCCTGGTGGGCGCTGCCCTCGGGCGGCGGGCCGGAGTAGGCCGGACCGGACGGCGGGGTCTGGGGCGGCTGGCCCTGGCCGGTGTCGCCGTCGTCCTGCAGGTACCGCTCCATGTCGGCCGGGTGGGTGGTCGGCGGGCTCTGCGTGGGCGGACCGCCGGTGTCACCCCCCGCGGGCGGGCCTGCCTCACCGTGCCCCTCGCTCCATGAGGAGGATGCCGCGAGGAACGGGTTCTCGTATGCCTCCTCAGGCGCGGACGGTTCCCCGGGCGCGGGTTCACCCGGCACCGGCCCCTGGGACGGCGGCCCCGCCGGGAACGGCTCGCCGGGCGGCGGACCGGCAGGCGCGGGTTCACCCGGCACCGGTTCGGAGGCCGGCGGCTGTCCGCCGAACGGCGCGGGCTCGCCCGGAACGGGCTCCCCACCGGGCACGGCCCCGGGAACCGGCTCGCCCGGCGCGGCGCCCTCGACCGGAGCACCCTCCGGTGCGGGCCCCGGTACCGCGGCACCCACGGGCGCATCGGCGGGCGGGCCCACGGGCGCGCCCGCCCCCGGCTCCTCCGCCGGCACGGCCACCGGCGCGGCGTCGGGGTTGTCCTCGGCCAGGTAGGCCAGGGCAGCCACGGTGATCGCGGCCAGACCGGCCCGCAGCGTGGGCTCGCGCGCCGGGGCGAAGAACGGCGAGTGGTTGCTGGGGACGTTGCCCATCTTCTCGTAGGGCGTGTTGCCCGGCGCGGACTCCCACACGTCGTGCGGGGTGGCGCCCACGAACCAGAACACGTACGGGATCGGCTGCGAGTCGCCGGGCAGGCCGAAAGCGCAGAAGTCCTCGGTGGCCGGCGAGGGGTCGGGCAGGTGGATCACGTACTCGTCGCCGAAGTAGGCGTGGTGCGCGGAGGCGACCTCGTTGGTACTCGCGGGGTCGTTGAAGGTGGCCCCGCTGCCCTGGAACCGCTCGACCTCGGGTTCGCGGCCCGCACCCGAGGCCGCTGCCTCGGCGCGCACGATGCGCTCGATGGCCTCCTCGAGCTGCTGCACGACGTTGTCGTTGAGCGCCCGGGTGCTGATCTCCAGGTAGGCCTCGTCCGGGATGATGTTGGCCTTGGTGCCGGCCTGGATACGGCCGACGGTCAGCACGGCCATCTCGCTGGGACTGATCTCCCGCGAGACCACGCCCTGCAGCCGGGAGACCACGTTGGCGGCGATGAGCACCGGGTCGACGGTGGTGTGCGGCTGGGAGGCGTGGCCGCCCTCGCCGAAGATCCGGATCCGGTAGGCGTTGGCGGCGCCGAGGATGATCCCGGCGCGGTGCGAGATGAGCCCGGCCGGCTGGGGGCCCAGGTGCTGGCCCAGCACGACGTCGGGGCGGCCGAATCGGTCGAACAGGCCGTCGTCGATCATGCCCTGGGCACCGTTGAGGGTCTCCTCACCCGGTTGGGCGACGATCATGACGGTCCCCGCCCACTGGTCCCGGGTCTCCGAGAGCAGGTCCGCGGCACCGACGAGGCAGGCCGTGTGCGCGTCGTGCCCGCAGGCGTGCATGACCGGCACCTCGGCCCCGTCGGCGTCGTCGACGCGGGCGGTACTGGCGTAGGGCAGTCCGGTCTTCTCCTCGAGGGGGAGGGCGTCCATGTCGGCTCGCAGCATGACAGTGGGGCCGGGACCGTTGCGCAGGATGCCGACGACACCCGTACCGCCGATGCCCTTGTGCACCTCGTAGCCGGTCCGGGTGAGCCATTCGGCGACCCCGCTGGCGGTGCGGTGTTCGGCGTGGGACAGCTCCGGGTTCTTGTGCAGGTCGACGTAGAACCCCTCGACGAGCGGGAAGATCTCGTCGAGGAGTCGCATGACCACACTCCCGTGCTGGGCGGCACGGTTGGGGTCCACCGCGTGCGGCACGGTTTCCACCGCCTTCTTCGTTCTCGACTGGGGCAGTCGCCTGTCGGGGGCACCTGTACTCCCCCGCAGCTTAACGGCGGAGGAGGTACCGGGCGGCATCCGCATGGGGTCCGCGGGACGGACAGAGCCATTGCGGGCATGGGTTAGGGTCTGCACACGGAAAGCGACCCCGTGCCGTTCGTCGGCCAGGTCACACGCCACCCGCCACCGCGGACGTCCAGGTATGTGACTTTCTCGGAACTTTCCGCCGGTTCGGGCGAACCACTGGATGCTCCGGCTACATCACAGTAGGGTAACGGAGCACGACGTGGACGGAACCCGCGACCCTGCCGGTGTCCCCCACGCGCACCACGCGGCACCGGCTACAGCGTTCGATCTCCCTCGACGAGACCCGGCCCCGCACCGCGGCCGATCCTCCGAACGTCCCTGCCCAAGACATCCCGATCCTCGGAGTCCACCTGTGGCCTCATCCACGACCAGCCCGGCGTCCCCGCAGCCCGATCCAGGGCGCGGCGTGAGTCGCGCCCCGGGCTCCGCCGCGCGTCCCGAGAAGGCCACCCAGGCCCCTGGACGCGACTCACGCCTGGACAACGCAAAGTTCCTGCTCATCGCGCTGGTCGTGTTCGGCCACGCGATCGAACCGCTGCGGGACTACGCCCCCACCCAGGTCGTCTACTACTGGTTCTACATGTTCCACATGCCCGCGTTCATCGTGATCAGCGGGTACCTGTCCAGGAACTTCGACGCTTCCTCCTCCCGCGTCGAGAAGGCGGTCCTGACCCTCGCGATCCCCTACCTCATCTTCTGGGCCATCCACCAGACGATCTACGCTGCCGAGGACGGCCTGCCCGACTCCCTTTCGGTGCTGACCCCGACCTGGTCGCTGTGGTTCCTGGTCGCCCTCTTCCTCTGGCGGTTGAGCGTTCCGGTGTGGAAGCGCCTGCGCTGGCCCGTGACGATCGCGGTGGTCATCTCCGTCTTCGCCGCCACCGCCGACCTGACCACGACCCTGTCCCTGGGCCGTGTCCTGAGCTTCCTGCCCTTCTTCGTGCTGGGTCTGAGCCTGCGCAAGGAGCACTTCGAGCTCCTCGACCGCGTGTGGGCGCGCGTGGGTGCGGTCGCCATCTTCGCCGTGACGTTCGTCTTCGCGCTCTTCATCGCCAACGAGGAGGTCAGCCGCGAGTGGCTGTTCTGGCGCGAGAGCCTCAGCGACCGCGACATCGACCCGATCCTGCCCAGCATGGCGATCCGGCTGACGTTCATGGGGATCGCGCTGGCGATGTCCTTCGCCTTCCTGGCTCTCACACCGAAGAAGAAGACCTGGTTCACCAAGCTCGGCGCGTACACGCTGTACGTGTACCTCGGCCACGGTGCGTTCTTCCTGATCCTCAAGGCAAGCCCGTACTACGAGTACTTCGAGGAGACCGGCTGGGTCGGCCTGGCCCTGACCACCGCGATCGCCGTGGCGGTGACCCTGCTGCTGTGCACGCCGTGGGTGCGCAAGGCCCTGAAGTGGGCCGTGGAGCCGCAGCCCCAGTGGTTGCTGCGGACCGACGAGCCGGCCCCCAAGGCGGCGATGTCCGGGTCGAACCCCGCTGAGGAAGCCAGCACGGCGGAGCGCCCCGCGGTCCCGGACACCTCGGCCACCGCGGGCCCGGTGCCCGACGGCAGCCCCTCCGGCGGACCGTCCTCCGCCAACGGTGAGGGGCCGCGCCCCGGCTCCTCCTGATCCCCGGGGCGCCCCGCTGCGCCCCCGAAACGACGAGTGCCGTGTCGGTTCCCCTCGGGGACCGGCGCGGCACTCGTGTGTGGTGGGGGCTCTGGATCGATGACGGATTCTGTGGGCCCGGTTCGGGGGTCCGGAGTCCGGGGGACCGGGGGCCCGGAGTCCGGGGGTGGGTGTGTGATCTTGCTCCGGGGGACGTCGGGTGCCGGGGTGGGGTCTGGTGTTGCCTCGGGGGACGTTCTCTGGTGCAGCTTCGGGGGTGTTGTGTGGTGTTGCCTCGGGGGTGGCAGGCGTGCGGGGGCCTCCGGGCCCGGGGCTCGTGGTGGCTCGTGGGGCCGGTTGCTTGTGGGGCCGGAGTAACGGGTGTCCGGTTCTGCGGCGTTGTTAGTGCTCTTACTGTCACTAC
>NZ_ANBF01000255.1 GCF_000341025.1 Nocardiopsis salina YIM 90010
GGCCCCCTACCTCACCGACCTGTGGAAGCGGGCCGGCGAACTCGGCTACCTCGGGGTCAACATCCCCGAGGAGTACGGCGGCGGGGGCGGCGGCATCGGCGACCTGGCCGCTGTGCTGGAGGAGCTCAGTGCCGCAGGGTGTCCGACCCTGATGATGGTGGTCTCCCCGGCCATCTGCGGGACCGTGCTGTCACGCTTCGGCACCCCCGAACAGAAGCAGCGGTGGCTGCCCGGCCTGGCCGACGGCTCGGCGATCATGGCCTTCGGCATCACCGAACCCGACGCAGGCTCCAACGCCCACCGCATCACCACCACGGCCCGCAGGGACGGCGACGAGTGGGTGCTCAACGGGCGCAAGACCTTCATCTCCGGTGTGGACGTCGCCGACGCGGTGCTTGTGGTCGGCCGTATCGAGGACGAGCGCACCGGCCGCCTGTCCGCGGCGCTGTTCGCCGTGCCAACCGACACCCCCGGCTTCGTGAAACAGCAGATCGAGATGGACCTGGTCAGCCCCGACCACCAGTTCCAGCTCTTCCTGGACGACGTGCGCCTGCCCGCGGATGCGCTGATCGGTGATCCCGACGCCGGGCTCCTGCAGCTCTTCGCCGGGCTCAACCCCGAACGCATCATGGCGGCGTCGCTGTCCACCGGTACCGCCCGGCACGCACTCGCCAAGGCGGTGGACTACGCACAGGACCGAGTGGTCTGGCGCGACACCCCCATCGGTGCGCACCAGGGGCTGGCGCACCCGCTGGCCCAGGTGAAGATCGAGATGGAGCAGGCGCGGCTCATGACCCAGTTCGCGGCACTCCGCTACGATTCCGGCGACGACGCGGGGGCGGGCGAGGCCGCGAACATGGCCAAGTACGCCGCCGCCGAGGCCTGCGTGCGCACGGTCGACCAGGCCGTACAGACGCTGGGCGGCAACGGCTTGGCGAGCGAGTATGGACTGGGCGCCGCCCTCACCTCCGCGCGGCTGTCGAGGATCGCCCCGGTCAGCCGGGAGATGATCCTCAACTACGTGGCGCAGCAGTCGCTCGGCCTCCCCAAGTCGTACTGAACGAGGACACCGGCCGGGCCGGGTGCGCCCACCTGCGCCCCGGCCCGGCCCCGCATGTGGGAGGCGCGCCCGTGGACACCGGACGGGGCCAGGAGCCCCGACAGGAACGCAGCAGGGCCACTCGCGCCCGCCTGTTGGAGGCGGCGGTGGCCTGTCTGGCCGAGCGCGGGGTTCCGGGCACGACGGTGGGCGCGGTCGCCGAGCGCGCGGGCGTCTCACGCGGGGCGGCCCAGCACCACTTCCAGACGCGCGAGGATCTGTTCGTGGCCGCCTTCGACAGCATGGCGGACGGGCTGACCGTGGAGCTGCGCCGCCTCATGCACGACCTGCCCGAGGGGCCGGACCGGGTCGAGGAGATGGTGCTCGTGCTCTTCGACGTCTTCAGCGGAACCGGGTTCCAGGCCGCGTTGCAGTTGTGGACCGGCGCGGCCAGTGACCCCGACCTGTATCCCCGGGTGGTGCCGCTGGAGGAGCGGGTGGGACGCGAGGCCCACCGCACAGCCGTCGAGGTGCTGGGCGCCGACGAGTCCGTCCCGGGCGTGCGCGAGACCGTGCAGGCCACCCTCGACCTGGCGCGCGGACTGGGCCTGGCCAACCTGCTCACCGACGACACCGCCCGGCGCCACCGCATCGCCCGGCAGTGGGCCGCGATGCTCGAACGGGAGCTGGAACGCAGCCCCGCAGGCTGAGGTTTCCGGGACGGTCGGAGGGCTGAGAGGCGGTGCTGCGGGGGCCGGGGCCGGGTCGAAGGTCCCGACGGCACGCCCCGGTTCGGGGAGGCTTATCATCGAACCGGTTGGCACGGACCAACTCGGAGTAAAGCGATCCAACTGGACGAGGCGGTGTGTCGGTGAGTGCGGAGACGGGCGGGGACCTCCCCGGCCTGGCCGGATGGGCGTTGGACGCGTTCGCGGAGAGTGCCACGCGCACCAGGGACCGCGACGCCCTCATGGACTCGGCGTTCGCGGCCCTGTTCGACCTGTACCGGGCCACGACCCCGGCGCACCGGAGTTCGCCCGGGTTCCGCGAGTTCGTGAGCAACCTCGCCGAGCTGTTGGCCCAGGGCAACAACCCCGACCGCTTGGGCCTGTACGTCGTGCGCAGCGAGACGGCCGCGGAGAACGGTCGGCACGAGGGGTACCGGCCAGCCTGCTGGCGGCGCTCGATGCTGCAGATCCTCGGCGACGAGTTCGTGCCCTGGTCGGTGGTCCTGCGCCCCCGCGACGTCGACGCCATCACCCGGATCGACGACGCCCTGGCCGAGGTCGCGGTCGACGCCGGCATCGTGTCCGACGACGAGGTGCCCTCCTGGGTCCCGGACTCGCACTGGTGGTGGTGGGAACCGGTCCGCCTGCGGTCGGGCGGCGAGGGCGCTGCGCCCGGCGGAGTGCCGGAGCCGGGGCCCGGTACGGACCCGGGTCCGCAGGGGCATGAGACCGAGACCGTGGTGGAGACGGGCCGCAGCGAGGACTGAGCCTGCCGTCCCCAGCGCGACCTGGGGTGAGGCGTGAGCTGGCGCGTCCGGACGAGGTCCGGGCGCGCTTTTCGAGGCCAAGTAGTCAAGTTTGACTAGACAGGGGTGGCCGCTTAGCGTGAAGCTCCGATCAGCGGTGACGAAGGGTGGCACGGCCATGGCCGATGTGAAGGCGGAGAGCGGCGAGGGGGCGGGCGTGCGCGCCAACGAGGCGGTGGTTCCGGTCCTGGGCTGTGTGGATGCCGACGCGACCGTGGACTTCTACCGCATGCTCGGTTTCGGGGTCGAACACGACCAGCGGCGGCCCTACTTCTACCTGGCTCTGGCATGGAGCGGGTTCCAGATGCACTTCGTGGACGCGCCCAAAGGCACCGACCCGGAGAAGGAGGAAGGCGGGATCGCCCTGGTCATGGTCGACGACGTGGCCGCTTACCACGCGGCGTTCGTGGCGGCCATGCGAGCCGACCGAGGGAAGGTGCTCGCACGCGGGGTCCCGCGCATCACCCGGTTCCGTCCCGGGGCGAGCCGCTTCACCCTCGTGGACCCCAACGGGAACTCGCTGCTGTTCATCCAGCGCGACGAATCCGCCGACCTCGACTACGGCGGATCACCTGAGCTCGAGGGGCTCGCCCGGTCGCTCGACGAGGTGCGCATCCTCCGTGAGTACAAGATCGACGACGCGCACGCCTACCGCCGCGCCAAGTCCGGGTTCAAGCGCCACGGTGCCGACGCCCCGGTGGTGGAGCGGGCGCGCATGCTTGCGGTGCTCGTGGAGTTGGGCACCGCGGTGGGGGAGGACCCCGGGGTGATCCGGGCGCGTCTGGACGAGCTCGACGGCATCGAGCTGACCGAGGACGAGCGGGCCGAGGCCGCCGGGGATCTGGACGCAGTGGAGGAGACCCGGCGCTGGTTCGCCGAGGGCGGCGGGTGAGGGGCACTCAGGCCTCCTCGGTGAACACACCCTCGTAGGGGTCGCCCCGCTCACCGGCGAAGACGTGGGCCCCGGCCTCGATCCGCTCGATCAGGCCGTGGGTCCACGCAGCTGAGGAATCGGCCGTGTGCACCCACAGATCCATGATCTCGCCGATGTGGCCCAGCGACGTGGGGCCCTGGTCCGGGGAGTAGTACTCCGAGACCGACGCGTGCCAGGCGCGCAGCCCGTCCAGGCGTTCCCGGAGCAGCCCGGCCACCTCGTGACGGGGCAGGTCGACCATGAATCCCAGGCCGGCCGAGAGCACGTCGAGTTTGGTCCCGGGGGACGAGAGCGCCCGGCGCAGAAGTGTGAAGAAGGTGTGCGTGCCCTCCTCGGTGATGCTGTAGACCACTCGTGGAGGGCCGCCCGCCGCGGAGGGCTCGGCTTCGTGGGCGGCCAACAGGCCCTGGCGGTCCAGCTGCTTGAGTGCGTGGTAGATCGAGCCCGGCTTGGCTGTGGACCACTCGTGCGCGCCCCATGCCTCGAGGTCGCCGCGCACCTGGTACCCGTGCGCCCGCCCGTGGTGGCGCACCGAACCCAGGACCAGAAGCCGGATCGCCGACATCCCAACGCTCTCTCTCACTTCGACGGCGGGCGCGACCGTGCACCGGGCGCGCCCGTCCAGCACCATAGCGGTATCCGGTGCCGTGGTCGGTTCGGACTGGGCGGGGGAGTGCGGCTGGTGGAGAGGCGGTGGCGGAGCGCTGGTCGGGGCAGGGCAGAGGCCGGTGATCAGGTGGGTGTTCTGTGGTGGTGCTTCTGGCTTGCCGGGGATGGGGTCTGGTGTTGCTTCGGGCCGGGTTTTTCGGGCCGATGTTGCCTTGGGGGTGGGCGAAATGGTTGTTCTGTGGTGTTGCCTCGGGGGTGGTGGTTCGTCGG
>NZ_ANBF01000256.1 GCF_000341025.1 Nocardiopsis salina YIM 90010
TTTTTCGGTTGGGGATGGGCTCGCGGCCTATCAGCTTGTTGGTGGGGTAAAGGCCTACCAAGGCGATTACGGGTAGCCGGCCTGAGAGGGCGACCGGCCACACTGGGACTGAGACACGGCCCAGACTCCTGCGGGAGGCAGCAGTGGGGAATCTTGCGCAATGGGCGAAAGCCTGACGCAGCGACGCCGCGTGGGGGATGACGGCCTTCGGGTTGTAAACTCCTTTTACCACTCACGCAGGCTCCCAGTTCTCTGGGGGTTGACGGTAGGTGGGGAATAAGGACCGGCTAACTACGTGCCAGCAGCCGCGGTAATACGTAGGGTCCGAGCGTTGTCCGGAATTATTGGGCGTAAAGAGCTCGTAGGCGGCGTGTCGCGTCTGCTGTGAAAGACCGGGGCTTAACTCCGGTTTTGCAGTGGATACGGGCATGCTAGAGGTAGGTAGGGGAGACTGGAATTCCTGGTGTAGCGGTGGAATGCGCAGATATCAGGAGGAACACCGGTGGCGAAGGCGGGTCTCTGGGCCTTACCTGACGCTGAGGAGCGAAAGCATGGGGAGCGAACAGGATTAGATACCCTGGTAGTCCATGCCGTAAACGATGGGCGCTAGGTGTGGGGACTTTCCACGGTTTCCGCGCCGTAGCTAACGCATTAAGCGCCCCGCCTGGGGAGTACGGCCGCAAGGCTAAAACTCAAAGGAATTGACGGGGGCCCGCACAAGCGGCGGAGCATGTTGCTTAATTCGACGCAACGCGAAGAACCTTACCAAGGTTTGACATCACCCGTGGACCTGCAGAGATGTGGGGTCATTTGGTTGGCGGGTGACAGGTGGTGCATGGCTGTCGTCAGCTCGTGTCGTGAGATGTTGGGTTAAGTCCCGCAACGAGCGCAACCCTTGTTCCATGTTGCCAGCACGTGATGGTGGGGACTCATGGGAGACTGCCGGGGTCAACTCGGAGGAAGGTGGGGACGACGTCAAGTCATCATGCCCCTTATGTCTTGGGCTGCAAACATGCTACAATGGCCGGTACAGTGGGCGTGCGATGCCGTAAGGTGGAGCGAATCCCTAAAAGCCGGTCTCAGTTCGGATTGGGGTCTGCAACTCGACCCCATGAAGGTGGAGTCGCTAGTAATCGCGGATCAGCAACGCCGCGGTGAATACGTTCCCGGGCCTTGTACACACCGCCCGTCACGTCATGAAAGTCGGCAACACCCGAAACTTGCGGCCCAACCCCTTTGTGGGAGGGAGTGAGTGAAGGTGGGGCTGGCGATTGGGACGAAGTCGTAACAAGGTAGCCGTACCGGAAGGTGCGGCTGGATCACCTCCTTTCTAAGGAGTCTTTTTCAGGCCAGCCGTTGTCTATGGTTGGTCGGACTCGAGAGTGGACTCAAGAGCCCTTGTGGTTACTTGGGATGGTTGTTGGAGAATCGAACTTGACCCCGGGGTGTCTAGGAGGCTCTGGGGGCGTGCTGTTGGGTGTCTGAGGAAGCAACCTGTGTGTTGGTTCCCGCGGACCACCGTCCCGAACTCCCGTGGGGTTGGTTGCCTGTTGGTGGCTGGCTCTTTCGGTGTGAGGTAGGGGTGTTTGTGGTTGGTGTTTTGATTTGTGAATAGTGTGCGCGAGCATCTTATTATCTGTAGTGGCCAAGTGATAGTGGCATACGGTGGATGCCTTGGCACCAGGCGCCGATGAAGGACGTGGGAGGCCGCGATAGGCCGCGGGGAGCTGTCAACCGAGCTTTGATCCGTGGGTGTCCGAATGGGGGAACCTAGCCCGAGTTGTGTCGGGTTGCCGCTGTCTGAATGTATAGGGCAGTTGGTGGTGACGCGGGGAAGTGAAACATCTCAGTACCCGTAGGAAGAGTAAACAACAGTGATTTCCTGAGTAGTGGTGAGCGAAAGGGAATGAGGCTAAACCATGTGCGTGTGAGAGACGGTAGTCGTTGCGTGTGTGGGGTTGTGGGGTGCATCTGTTCGGGTCTGCCGGCCCGGAGCACTGGTGGTTCTTTTAGCTGAATCCGTTGGGAAGCGGTACCGGAGTGGGTGAGAGTCCCGTAGGTGAAGGAAGAGCCCAGGTGTTGGTGCATGCCCGAGTAGCGCGGAGCCCGAGGAATTCCGTGTGAATCTGGCAGGACCACCTGCTAAGCCAAAATACGTCCTGGTGACCGATAGTGCACTAGTACCGTGAGGGAAAGGTGAAAAGTGCCCCGGTGAGGGGTCGTGAAATAGTACCTGAAACCGTGTGCTGTCAAGCCGTCAGAGCTGGTCCTTGTGGCTGGTGATGGCGTGCCTTTTGAAGAATGAGCCTGCGAGTCATGGTGTGTGGCGAGGTTAACCCGGGTGGGGTAGCCGTAGGGAAACCGAGTCTGAAGAGGGCGTTGGAGTCGCATGCTGTGGACCCGAAGCGGAGTGATCTACCCATGTCCAGGGTGAAGCGGGGGTAAGACCTCGTGGAGGCCCGAACCCACCAGAGTTGAAAATCTGGGGGATGAGGTGTGGGTAGGGGTGAAAGGCCAATCAAACTCCGTGATAGCTGGTTCTCCCCGAAATGCATTTAGGTGCAGCGTCGCGTGTTTCTTGCTGGAGGTAGAGCTACTGTTTGGCTGATGGGCCCGACCAGGTTACTGACGTCAGACAAACTCCGAATGCCGGTGAAGTGAAGCGTGGCAGTGAGACTGCGGGGGATAAGCTTCGTATGTCGAGAGGGAAACAGCCCAGATCATCAGCTAAGGCCCCTAAGCGTGTGCTAAGTGGTAAAGGTTGTGGAGTTGCTGAGACAACCAGGAGGTTGGCTTAGAAGCAGCCATCCTTTAAAGAGTGCGTAATAGCTCACTGGTCAAGTGGTTCTGCGCCGATAATGTAGCGGGGCTGAAGCACACCGCCGAAGCTGTGGAGCCCAAATTTGTTTTGGGTTGGTAGGGGAGCGTCGTGCATCCGGTGAAGTCGTCGAGTGATCGTGCGGTGGAGGGTGTGCGAGTGAGAATGCAGGCATGAGTAGCGAGAGCAGCGTGAGAAACGTTGCCGCCGATTGACTAAGGGTTCCTGGGGCAGGTTAATCCGCCCAGGGTGAGTCTGGACCTAAGGCGAGGCCGACAGGCGTAGTCGATGGATAACGGGTTGATATTCCCGTACCCGTGCACGAGCGTCCATGCTGAATCGGGTGATGCTAACCACGCTGGATCTTTTGTCGGCCTTCGGGTCGGTGATTGGTGTCCGGTCTGGGAACCGATCTTGTAGTAGGCAAGTGATGGGGTGACGCAGGAGGGTAGCTCTACCCGGCGGTGGTTGTCCGGGGGTAAGCGTGTAGGCCGGTGTGTTGGCAAATCCGCACACTGTGGGGCTGAGACGTGATGCCGAGCCGTTTTTGGTGAAGTGAGTGATCCCGTGCTGTCGAGAAAAGCCTCTAGCGAGTTCGTGTGTGGCCAGTACCCTAAACCGACGCAGGTGGTCAGGTAGAGAATACCGAGGCGTTCGGGTGAACCATGGTTAAGGAACTCGGCAAATTGTCCCCGTAACTTTGGGAGAAGGGGAGCCCTGTCTGGTGAAGGAACGTGCTTCTGGAGCTGGGTGGGGTCGCAGATAGCGGGGGGAAGCGACTGTTTATTAAAAACACAGGTCCGTGCGAAGTCGTAAGACGCTGTATACGGACTGACGCCTGCCCGGTGCTGGAACGTTAAGAGGACTGGTTAGCGGGTTCGTCCTGCGAAGCTGGGAATCTAAGCGCCAGTAAACGGCGGTGGTAACTATAACCATCCTAAGGTAGCGAAATTCCTTGTCGGGTAAGTTCCGACCTGCACGAATGGCGTAACGACTTCCCCACTGTCTCAACCATGGGCCCGGTGAAATTGCACTACGAGTAAAGATGCTCGTTTCGCGCAGCAGGACGGAAAGACCCCGGGACCTTCACTATAGCTTGACATTGGTGTTTGGGATGGTTTGTGTAGGATAGG
>NZ_ANBF01000257.1 GCF_000341025.1 Nocardiopsis salina YIM 90010
TCTGGTGGAGCCAAGGGGAGTCGAACCCCTGACCTCTGGTATGCAAAACCAGCGCTCTGCCAGCTGAGCTATGGCCCCTGGACCCGGGGACGGTCCCGGTCACCACACAGAGCATACCTTCGATCGAAGGCTGCCCCGGTCACTCGGACCGAACCGGATACCGCGGAGCCACGTCCGGGGCCGGACGCAGCACAAAGCCGTGGGTCGCACCCCGGGGTCGTCAGCCCACCCACGCCTTCGTGTCGCCGTCGGGCGTTCCGGGGCGGCACACAGTCTGTGCCTGCCCGCGGTTGCCCGGCGGAACCCTCATGACGGCGTCAGGGACGCCGCCCTGGCGTCCGAGCGATCAGCTCTCGCTGGCCGCCGTTGCCTCGGTCCAGAGGTCCAGCTCGGCGCGGTCGGCCTGGATCTTGCGGTAGACGGCGAAAGCACCGAGGGCCACCAGCGCCAGAACGATGATCTTCTTCACTGTCTGCACCCTTTCTTTGGTCCGGTTCGTGCAGGGGACCGAGCCCGGAGCCCGACCCTCCACAGAGAACTTTATGAGGTTGTCACCAAGCAGACTAGCAAGCCATCCCGGGCACTCCCGGCCACGGTGGACCGTTTCACACCAACGGTCTGCATCCGCACTGGACAGAGGCTCCGGGACGGCTTCAGGTCAGCAGGGCCATGCGGCGCAGAATACCCACGCTGGCCTCGGGTGAGGCCGCAGCGGACGTGAGCGAGTCCCAAACGCGCCGACACGAACGGACGCCGTCCTCGGACTCGACGATGGCCCCTCCCCGGGCTGACTCGACGTAGGCGAGCGCGGCCTCGTCGTCATCGAACTCGAGCACGGAGAAGGGCCCGGAGAACCCGGGGTGTGGGCCGGCGGACGTCGGCAGCAACTGGACGGTCACGGCGTCGGACTCGGTGGCAAGCTCCACGATCCGTTCCGTCTGTGCCCTCAGAAGCTCCAGATCGCCAGAGACACGCTGGAGGGCGTCCTCCTCCAGCACCGCGTGGTAGCGGCCGATCCCCCCGGCGTCGAGGCTCTCCTGGCGTTTGAGGTGGGCCGCCACCATGCGTTCGACGCTGTGCTCGCCGTGCCCGAGGGACCGTGCCACCCGTGCGGTGTAGTCAGGGACCTGCAGGAGGTCGGGCACGAGGATCCCTGCGTAGGTCTGCACGGCCTCGGCGCCGGCCTCGTTGCCCACGTAGGCGGAGGAGATCACATCCTCGTATTCGGTCCACCAGGGCCTGAGACGGGATTCCCGAACCAGGGTCAGCACAGCCTCGCGCTGGCCGCCGGTTACCCCGTACAGACGCAGCAACGCAGAGATCTCCATGACGGAGGGCCATTTCCGGATCCCGGTCTCGATGTGACCGAGTTTGGCCGGCGACCACTCGAGTTCCTCCGCCACGTCGCTGAGAGTCAATCCTGCCTGCATACGGCGGCGGCGGAGTTCGGAGGACAGACGCCGTCGGCGAACCGTGGGGCTGGTCATATCACTGATCCAATGACACAGGGTGGTGAGGGTGTCCCACCAGCGAAACACGGCACCTAGCTTCTAGCAATGCGTTTCTAGAAAACACAGCACCTTTCCGACGTCATCACCCGGAAGAGATCCGATCATCCGGGATCTCCGGCCGCAAAAACTCCCCCTTTGCCACATCAAGTCACTACAGTCACAGAAGAGGAGCCACAGAAACCCCGGAAGAACACTGCCGTTTTCCTGCCCCACATGCGCCTCTGTGGTCACAATCGTGGGGCGGAGTCCCGGGCTTCCGCGAGCGCGCTCGGGGTCGTCCGTCAACAGGTGGCCCGCCCCCTCGCCGACCACCTCCGAATGATCCGTATGTGCTCCGTGCGTCTCACACTGCTACCAGCGGGAAGAAACCACGTACGATGCTTGAGGTGCCCGCTACGGCGGGCGTGCCCGCACACGTAGAGGAAACCCATGAGCTACCCCATCGACGACGCCGAGCAACTCATCGCGAACGCAGAGGCCCGGATGCCGCCGAGCACCCGATCACGACTCATCGCGAAACTCCGCATGGGGAAGCACATCGACGAAGCAGCCGCCGAGCTGGACATCAGCCCGAAGCTGGTCTTCTCGACCGCACGCGTCCTCGTTCCCTTCGCTGAGCAGCTCGATGCCACCCTCATCGAACAGCGCGACCCCTCGCTTCCCCACGGCACGGTCACCGGCTACAACAAACGCTGCCGTTGCCCGGAGTGCCGAAGCGCGCTTCGCCAACGCGTCTGAGGGCCCTGCACGTTCCGGACGGAGCAGGCGGACCGACTACCGCACAGACGCCAGGAAGTCCATGCTTCGTCCGGATGCGGCCACACATGTCCCTCGCAACCCCCGCGACCTGCGAGAGCATGGATTTAACACACTGTTCTCCGGCCAAAGCACACCTCGGAGGCTTATGCCTGCCCGGTCCGGGGAATCCGCACAACATGAACGAGCATGTTGACTGGTCGGCCATGAGTGACGAGGACTTCGTTGCGCTGCTGCGGCAGCTCGTCGAGCACCCGGAGGTCGACGAGGACTGACCTCGCGCCGGCTGTTCCCGGCGAGCACAGACACCCCTGGACCTTCCGCGGGCCTTCCCCGGGGAGGCAGCGCCTGCCGCGGTTCGGTGCGGGCTGCAACCACCCCACCGGTGTGCCCCGCCCATCGGTCGCTGCGTTGTGCCTTCACGTGTTCACAAGTGCAGACACAAAAAAGAGGGGCCCCGCAAAA
>NZ_ANBF01000258.1 GCF_000341025.1 Nocardiopsis salina YIM 90010
TTTGCATACCAGAGGTCAGGGGTTCGACTCCCCTTGGCTCCACCAGACGAAAACAGCAGATCAGACGTAGTGGCGGGGGCTCCCGAACGGGGTCCCCGTTCTCTGTTTCCGGGGCCTGAACCGGATTCAGACCGGATGGGTTCAGACGACACGGGTCACGCCGCCTCTCGGAGCGCGGCCGTCCGACGGGCGCTCATCTTCTCCGCGACGTCGTCGAGCCGGTCCGGGAACAGGTGCCCGTAGGTGTCGAGCGTCATCGTCGCTGTCTTGTGCCCGAGCATCGTCTGAACCACCTTCACGTCCGCACCCGACGCGATCGCCAATGACGCCGCCGTGTGCCGCAGCTTGTGCGCTGTCACACCCTGTGCGGCAAGGCCAGCGGCAACTACGGCAGGCCCGAACACCCGACGCCGGAAGTTGTCGTACCTCAAGGGCCCACCCTGCGGTGAGGTAAACACCCACGAGTCGGGGGACCTGCTGGCCACCAGTGCGCCGAGTTCCTCCACGAGGAACGGTGGGATCGGGACCGTGCGGCGTTCGTGCGTCTTGGGTGTGTCGACGTACACCTCTCCGCCGTCCCTACCGAACGACTCGATGACGCGCACACGGCGCCTCTCCAAGTCCACGCTGCGCACCCGGACTGCCGCCGCCTCGCCGTAGCGCAGACCCGTGTAAGCCAACAGGAGGACGAACGGGCGGTACTCCCCCGCCGCTGTAGCCAAGGCCTCCACCTCGTTGTCCTTGAGGTAGATGTGGTCCTTCTCTGGGAGTCGCGGGAGCTTCACGCCCTTCGCGGGGTTCACGGCGATCTTGTTCGACTCGACGGCCGCCCCGAGAACCAGGGACAGAACGCCGTGGATCCTGCGAACCTGGGAGGATCCGAGCCCTCCGCCATTCACGCCGGGGGAGTCGATCAACTCCCCGACCCACGCAACCACGTCATCACGCCGGATGTCGGCAACCGCTACCCCACCCCACTGGGGGAGTACGTACAGGTCGAGGTGGTCCCGGTACCCGTTTTTCGTGGACCGTTTGAGGTCGTGCTGTGCGGCGAACCAGGTTTCGGCGACGTCGGCGAACTTGACCCGACCGGAGCGAGGATCACGGTAAGTGCCTTGGCCGAGCTGGGTTTCCAGTTCGGCGCGCCTCGCCTGCGCTTGGGGTTCCTTCTGGAACGTCTCGGCGCGTTCCCGGCCGGCGGGATCGTAGTAGCGGACCTTCCAGCGGCCAGGTGGGGTGCGCTTGGCCTTCCTCGCCGCTGTCGCCCGTTCGCGGTAGTTGGCTCTGGTCGACATGTCGTCGATCCATACACGGGTCACGTGTCAGAGTCCTCTCTGTCTCGACGGCCGCGCTTGTCTTGTACGTCTAGGAGCCCTCGGTCCCGCGCTCGGGTGATCCATCGGTTCGCAGTGGACTTCGGAAGGTTCAGAGCCCCGGCGACGCCTTGGACAGGCGATTCACCCAGGATCAATGCGACCCGGTAGACATAGGACACCCAGCTAAGGGCGCTTGTGGTGGGGCCGCCTTCAGTGACGTCCTGGGGGATCACGCCCATGTTGAGAGCGGTTACGGCGCTGAGGGCGGAAACGACCCCGTCCTTGAGGATGTTCTGAACAGGGATCGAGCGCAGGCTCTCGCCCGTGATCTCAGCGTCCGGCGTCGTGAGAGTGAGGGTTCGGCACTCGTACCGGCCGCTGCTAGGGGTGTACTCGACTTTCATCGTGAGGTCGTAGCCGTTCACGTCCGTCCCTTGGACATCGATGAAGGTAGGGACCCGGAGGTTGTGGCCAAGGTCGATGATCGGGTTCTCACGTTGGGGCACGGTGCCTGTGATTCTCATGGGATCCATCGTGACGCGGTGGGATGTTGGCGTCAAAGCTTACTCACATATGAGTCAGTCTCGTCAAGGCTGGTGGCTCACCCCTGTCGGTGGTACAGTCCCGTCGGGAAGAGCTCACTACATGGAAGGGTGGCTATGACCAAGGCCGTGGATCAGATGCGTCTGGTCAGCCCGACGGAACTCTCAGAGTGCACCGATATCCCTGCGCAGACCCTGGCCAACTGGCGTTGGAAGGGGGAAGGGCCTGCGTGGATCAAGCTGGGGCGCCACGTGCGCTACCGGTGGGCCGACGTCGAGAAGTGGCTCGACGCGAACGCGCAGGGAGGTGCGGCCGCATGAGCACGCACAAAAACGACCCCCGGCCGGGCAGGGCCGAGGGTCGAACAGAAGCTCACATGAACGAGCAAGCTCCCACCAGCGTAGTCGACTTGCACTACGACGACCAGTGCGCCTTTTGCACTGACCTCGCACACCAGATGGTGGAGAGCGTAAGGATCGACACCGTCGGCGTCCGACTCCGCATCGACTGCAACCACCAGGCGCCGAAGATCGTCGCCCCCGGCGAGTGCCACCTCTGCGACCAAGCCGTTGCACAGGATCCCGTGGCGCGAGCGCTCCAGTCCTGGTGCAGTACGTCCCTCCTCGAATGCGACCACGGCGAGGAGGGGGCAACGTGAATACTCCGCACATTCCTGAACTCGCCCCCGACGCCGACGCCCTGAAAGCTGCCTTCGCCTACGCGGATGCCGGTTTCCGTCTCCTGCCGATCCGTAGCGGCAGGAAGCACCCGGGGAGC
>NZ_ANBF01000259.1 GCF_000341025.1 Nocardiopsis salina YIM 90010
ACTCGGCAGCCGCCCCGGCCAGCTCACCCACGTGCACGGTTCCGGCCACACCGTAGACCAACGCGACACCGGCGAGGAAGGTCACCGAGGTCAGCAGGTTGACGCTGACGAAGATCCGCCCCGCCCGGAGCCTCCCGAAGGTCCCCATCATCGCCAACAGCCCGTAAGAGGGCAGAAGCGTGACCTCGATGAACACGAACAGGTTGAACAGGTCCCCGGTCATCAGGGCACCGGTCACACCCGCGTACAGGATCAGGACCAGAGCCGGGAAGAAGGGGCGCTGGTCCTCGTGGGTCGCCGCGGCGAAGGCCGAACACACCAGCACCAGAAGTGAACTGGTCCAGATCATGAGGGCGCTGAAGGTGTCGACGACGAACGGGATGGCGATTCCGTCGTCCCACAGGGCCACGTTGTGGGCGACGACCCCGCCGCCCCGGGTCTGCCACAGCAACAGGGTTGCGACCATGAGCCCCACACCGCTGGGCACCATCGTGAGGGCACTGCGTATCCGCATGGACGGGGTGAGCACGGTGATGAGCCCGGCCACGGCCAGCGGCATGCCCACCAGGAGAGGGAGGAGGGCGGGGCTCATAGGGCACCCTCGGTGTCAGCGTCGCTGCCGACGATGGTCATCGGGCACCTCCGGAGACGGTCGTGTGCAGATCGGCGACGTCCGCGCCGGCGGTGTCCGGCACGTCGGTCCCTTGTGATCGTTCACCGTCGTCGCTGCTCTGCGGTGGCGCCGCGCCCGGGGAACAGCGGGCTCTGTGATCCGCCCAGGCGGGCGGGGCCCGGAAAGGAACGACCCCTTGTCACCCGCGGGTGACAAGGGGTCGAGCGTTCGGGGCTGACCGGCCCCTCAGGCCTTTCCGTCCTCCCCGGAACGGCGCTCGCCGGCTTCCTCGAGGTCGTCGAAGGCGGTCGACTCCGTGGGCGCCGTCCCGGTCAGGTACCCGGCCCGGACCAGCGCGTTGCCGCCGATCGCGGCGGTGGAGAGCTGGATCAGCAGAGCCAGGACGATCTTCCAGGCGTTCTCCCACGTGGGGTAGTCCAGGAACAGGCCCAGCAGAATGAGCGCCGGGGCGAGCCCGCCGCAGATGGTGACCCCGCTCAGCCGAGCGTAGAAATCACGCAGCCGCAGCAGACCGAGCGCTCCGCCCAGGAACACCAGGCCGCCGGCGATCATGAACGCCATGCTGGCGATCTCCAACGGCGTCATCGTTTACCTCCGGAGATCAGACGGGCGACGGACAGGGCGGACAGGAAACCGACGAGCGTGCACACCAGAACGATGTCCACGACGAGATCCGTGTTGAGCCGGAACCCCAGGAAGGCGACCAGCCCCACGAACCCGAAGAAGACCACGTCGGCGCCGGCACCCCGGTCCGAACTCGAGGGCCCCCTCAGGATGCGGTACGCAGCGACGGCCATGCCCAGGGCGACGGCCACGATGCCGATGTCGATGGGCTGCATCAGCGCTCACCTCCTGCGGTCTCGTCCTTCTCGGAGGTGCGGCTCGGAGCCCCTTCGCGTGGCCGGGTCGCGGCCAGCAGACGGTCCTCCATGCGGTCGATGCCGGCACGGAAGGATGCACGGTCGTCGACGTACAGGCCATGGACCCACAGGACGGCGGGCCGCTCCTCACCGACGGCGACCGTGATGGTCCCCGGGGTCAGGGAGATCATGTTGGCGAGCATCGTCGTCTCGAAATCGGTCCGGCAGCGCGTGGGCACCTCGACGAAGGCCGGGGCGGAGGAGCTGCCGGGGGTCAGGACGTCCCCCAGTACCTGCGCGGAGGTCTTGATGACCTCGGCGCTGTAGTACACGGGGAACCAGAGGGTGCGCAGCACCCACTTCACGTAACTCATCGGCCGAGCACCGCCTCGACGTAGTTGGACGTGTCCAGGAGGTTCCCTGCTGCCGTGGCGCTCAGATCCAGCACGGCCTGAGCGCCCAGGCCCATGCACAGGGTCGTCACCGTGAGAACGAGAGCGGGCATGTACAGCGCAGGGCGGACCCTCGGGGGGGCCACAGCCGTGGCCACGGACCCTTCATCGGCCCGGGTCTCGGTCTGGGCCTCGGAGTCCTGCTGGGGATCGGGACGCTTGCCCCAGAAGACGCCGCCCCAGATCTTGAGCATCGACATCAGCG
>NZ_ANBF01000260.1 GCF_000341025.1 Nocardiopsis salina YIM 90010
GATGGCCGCCGGGCTCAGCCTGAACGAGGCCGTCGGGGCCGCCACGGTCCGGCCTGCCCGCACGTTCGGCCTCGACGCCGGGACCCTCGCCCCCGGTGCACCGGCCGACATCGCCGTCTTCGACGTGGAGGAGGGGCCGTTCCCGCTCCCGGACGTGCACGGCGACGTGCGGCACGCGCCGGTGAAGCTGCACAACGCGGCCACCTATGTCGCGGGCCGGCTGCTCCCGCCCAGCGCCGCCGAGGCCCCGCCCCCGTGGGTGCCGCTCAGCCCCGCACAGGAACGCGCGGAGCACGGGAGGCAGCAGCGCACCCGGGGTGCGGTGCAGTACCTGACCGATCCCGAGGACTTCGACGAACCCTTCCCACGCCACGGAGCCAGAGCATGAACCCCGCACACCACCTGGAGAACGTCCCCGTCGAGGCGCGTTCCCTGCCCCAGAGCCCCGCGACCCCCGCCGAGGTCCGCAGCGCCGGTCTCCGGCTGAGCGACCTGTGGCTGCCGGCGGTGACGCTCCACCGCGAGGCCCTGGACCACAACCTCGACCGCTTCGCCCGCTGGTGTGCCGAACGCGGTCTCGACCTGGCCCCGCACGCCAAGACGACGATGGCACCCCAGCTCTGGGCGGCCCAGTTGGCCGGGGGCGCATGGGGGCTCACCGCGGCCACCGTCGCGCAGGCACGCATCATGTACAGGTCCGGCGTCACCAGGATCATCATCGCCAACGAGGTGACGGAGACGGCGCAGCTGGCCTGGCTCGCCGAGACCCTGGCCGACCCGGACTTCGAGCCGATGTGCCTGGTGGACTCCGCCGCCGGCCTGGAACTGATGGAGCACGCCCTGCGCGGGGCGCCGCGTCGTCTCCCGGTCCTCGTGGAACTGGGGGTCCCGGGCCGGCGCACCGGCGTCCGCACACTCGAGGACGCGCTCGTCCTCGCCGAACGGGTGGCGCGCAGCGAGCGCGTGTGCCTGGCCGGGGTCGAAGGGTTCGAGGGGGTCTTCCCGCAGCGCCGCGACGACGACTCGCCCGACCGCACCCGCACCTGGCTGGGCCGGCTCCCCGAGTTCGTCCGCCGCGCCGACTCCAAGGGCCTGTTCGCCGGCGCCGACGAGATCGTCGTGACCGCCGGCGGCAGCAGCTACCCGGACCTGGTCGCCGACGCGTTCTCCGGTCTCGGCGGGCTGTCCCTGCCCGTGCGGCCGATCGTGCGCTCGGGGTGCTACATCACCCACGACGACCTCTTCATGGAACGCGCCTCGCCGCTGCGCTCGGAGGCCGACACCGACCCCCTGCGGCCCGCCCTCTCGTGCTACGCGCGGGTGCTCTCCTGCCCCGAACCGGGGCGGGCGCTCTTCGGGGCGGGCAAGCGCGACCTGTCCTTCGACATCGACCTGCCCGTCCCCCGCGCGGTGCTGCGCGGGGGCCGCCGCATCCCCGTCGAGGCTGGGGCGCGGGTGGTGGAGCTCAACGACCACCACGGCTTCCTCGACCTGGACGAGGACGTGTCCGTGCAGGTCGAGGTCGGGGACGTGGTCGAGTTCGGGCTGTCCCACGCCTGCACCGTCTTCGACAAGTGGCCCTTGGTCCCGGTCCTGGACGCCCAGGGCCACGTCGTGGACGCAGTACGCACCGTCTTCTGACACCGAGACGGAACGAGAACACAGAACAAGGAGGGTCCCATGTCCAAGAAGATCGTGAACACGCCCGAGGCAGCCCCGCCCGGAGGCCCCTACTCCCACGCCGTCGTGGCCGGCGATTTCATCTACCTCGCCGGGGCCACCCCCCACCGGACCGACCGGTCCCTGGTCAAGGGTTCCTTCGCGGACGAGGCACATGCGACCTTCACCAACCTCGCCACGGTCGCCGAGGCCGCCGGGTCGAGCCTCCGTGACGCGGTCCGGGTCGGGGTGTACCTGCGCGACCTCGACGACTTCGCCGAGATGAACTCGCTCTTCGCGGAGTACTTCGGCACCGAGCCGCCGGTCCGCACGACGCTGCAGGCCGACCTGCCGGGCTTCGCCATCGAGGTGGACGCCGTCCTGTACAAGCCGACCGAGTGAGCCGAGGGGCCCCGTGAA
>NZ_ANBF01000261.1 GCF_000341025.1 Nocardiopsis salina YIM 90010
GTCCCAAAGGCCACAGAACCCTTACCCATTACGGACTCGGAACCCTCGATTGGCCTGAATTGCGGGCGCCCTGTTCACCGCAGGAAATGGTCTTGTGGGTAACTCCACGGCGATGGTTTTGCGGGGTACTGATCTTTGAGGTGGGTCTTGACTGATCCGGGTACCTGTCGTGCCATAAGGCATGGAGTCCCCGGAAACCCTCACACCCTTGAAGAACTCCACGAGCGTCGGATGCTCGCCGCCGCCCTAAGCCCAGATCGCCCGCCTGCTCGGTGTCTCCCGCCAGGCCGTCCACCAGTGGCACAAGGCCTGGAGCGACCGCGGCATCCAAGCACTGGCCCCGGGCCGGCAGGGAGCTGACACCCTGCTGGAGGCCGAGCAGGAACGCGAGCTGATCACCCTGATCGAGCAGGGCCCGGGCCTGCACGGCTGGCCGGACCAGCAGTGGACCCTGGCCCGGATCAACCGCCTGATGAAGGAGCGCTTCGGACGCTGCTACGCCGACCCCTCCGGCGTCTGGCGGATGCTGGACCGTCTCGGGCTGTCCTGGCAGGTGCCCGCGGTGCGGGCCACCCAGAGGGATGAGGAGGTCATCGCGGCTTGGCGCACCCAGGTGTGGCCGCGAGTCAAAAGAGGAAGCTCTCCGGTACGGGGCGTGGATCGTCTTCGCTGATGAGACCGGTGCGAGTACCGGTCCTGGCGTGCGGCGCACCTGGGGCCGGCGTGGCCAGAGCCCGCTGATCGCCCTCTCGCGCAGCCACCGCCGGCGCCTCAACGCCCACGGGTGGCTGTGCGTCAACCCCGCTGACGGGCGGGTGCGCCTGGTCTACGGGGCCCAGCACGAGGCCATCACCCAGCACGATCTGCCCGATCTGGTCTCCAGGGTCCATGCCGGGTTGGGGGGCGCCGGTGGTGCTGGTGTGGGACCACCATTGCTCGCACACCGCCCGGTGGGTGAGCCGGGAGTTGGCCGACCGGGCGTGGCTGAGCGTGGTGCACCTGCCCAAGTACGCCCCGGATCTGAACCCGGTCGAGACACTGTGGGCGCATCTGAAGGCGCGTCTGGCGAACCAGGCCTTTCGCAGCGTGGGGGAGTTGGAGAAGGTGCTGCGGTCCCATCTGCGCTCGGTCCAGCAACAGCCGAGATTGCTGCGGGGATTCATCCGATCAGTCGGATTGGACCCCTGTCCCATTCCGTCAAACACCTAATCAAAAATCAGTATTCTGGAACGGGAGAAAGTACGGCCACGCTCCGCCCGCCACACAGATAG
>NZ_ANBF01000262.1 GCF_000341025.1 Nocardiopsis salina YIM 90010
CTCGTGTTTCGCGGTTTTTGGAGTTGTGTCTGGTTCAAAGGAGCCCGGCTCAGGCTGCGGTATCGATCCGGCCTTGCACGATCTCTCGGATTAACTGCGTCACGCCCAGGTCAGGGACCCTGCAGGATATTCGGTGTTCGATCACCTGCTCTCTGAGCGCGGCGATCATGTCGGAGAAGGCCGGCTCGGTCTTGGACCGGTACCAGGGCTGGTCGCGGCGGCGGGCGGCGACGTCGGCTCGGCTGTTGCCGTGGTGCAGGTACCAGAGCACGACCAGGCTGTAGGCCAGCAGCTGGAAGGGGACCGTGCGCTCGACGGCGGCCCGGGTGCGGTTGCGGGCCTGTTCCAGCCCCAGGTGGGCGCGGCTGTCCTGGAAGCACACCTCGATGGGCCACCGGTCGGTGTAGCGCTGCACGATCTCTTCGGCGGTGCTGGTGGTGTCGGTGGTCAGTAGCGCCAGGTCGTAGCTCTTGCGGCTGCGGGCGTGGCGGACCAGGACCAAGCGCAGCGGGAGCGGGCCCAGGCTGCGGGGCCACCGGCACTCGAGGACGGCGATCTGTTGACCGGTGCCGTTGCCGGCCGGGGTGGAGGCCGCCTGGGCCGCGATCTGGGCAGCGGTGCCCAGTCTGGGGCCGGCGTGGGCGGGCCGGCCGGGCCGGGTCGGGGAGCCGGGCCGGGCCGGTGGGGGCGGCTGGGACAGGACCGCGCTGCTCATGAGCCGGAAGGTCCAGGTCAGGTTGGCGGGCAGGGCGCGCAGGGCGGGGCTGTGGTAGGCGGCATCGGCCACCACGTGCACTGTCCGGTCGGCGAACAGGCGGGCTTGTTGGGTGGCCAGAGCGATCGCGGTTTCGGTTTTGGTGGGCCTGTCCGGTTCGTCAGGGCCCGGGGCGGGGCCCGGGGCGGGGCGGGACTGTTGCAGGACCCGCTCCAGGGCTTGGTCGTGGTCGGTGCGGGCTCTGTCCAGTTCGTGTTCGCGTTGGTCCAGGCGGGCCTTCAGGGCGGTTTTGGGGTCGGGGCCGGGCAGGCGGTGGCCCGCAGGCAGGGCGGCTTCTTGGTCCAGGCGCATGGCCAGGCCGTTGCGGGCCTGGGTGTAGCGGGCCCGGGCGTGGTCCAGTACGCGGGCGGTGGCGGCGGTGGCCGACAGGTGGGCGGTGTGGGGGTGGGGGGCATGGCCCTGTTTGCGGGCCCGGCCTGCTGGGCGGTGGGTGCGGGCGGGCCGCCAGCAGCTGATCAGGGTGGGCAGGGCCAGGGCTTTGGTTTTGCCGGGCAGGTGGGCGGCCAGGGCGGTGACGACGTAGCACACGCCCCAGTTCATGGGTTGGTCTGCGGGGCCGGCCCCGTCGTGTTGGCGGTAGCGGCCGAAGACACGTGCGCCTTGGCGTTTGATGAGGGTGTCATCGACGATCAGGGTCAGGTCCTGGCCGGGTGGGGTGCAGGTGGCCGCGATCAGGCGGGCCATGGTCCGGCCCAGGTGGTGGGGGTCCCATCGGCGGTGGGAGAAGAAGGTGTGGGCGCGGTGGTGGGGCCACAGGCGGGCCAGTCCGGAGCCGGTGAGCATGCCGCAGACGGTGCGCGGGCCGGTGTGGGTGATCAGCCCGGTGAGCAGGGCGGTGAAGGTGGCGAAGGTGGGTCGGGTGAAGCAGGGCCAGAAATGGTTGAGCAGGCGTTGCAGGTTTGGGGGTACGGTGGCGTTCGGGAGCATCAGTCGACCTTTAGGCGGGTTTGGTTGATGCTCCCTTTGTCATGTCTGGGTTGGTGTGCTGTCCAGGTTCATGCCATAGCACGCAGAAGCGGGCATAGTTCCGAAAACCGCCAAAGTCGAGGGCGC
>NZ_ANBF01000263.1 GCF_000341025.1 Nocardiopsis salina YIM 90010
CTCACCCGCCGCGCCTGATCCACCTCCGTGGCGAACCTCCGCCGCATCTCGGTGTCTCCGGCCCAGCTCGCGTGCAGCACCTTGACCGCCGCGCGCCGACCACCCCCGTCCTCGGCCAGGTAGACCTCGCCGAAACCGCCGCGTCCCAGTGAGCGGTCGATTCGGAAGCCGCCCAGTGCCTGGCCGGGTCGTACCACGGGGGTCCTCATTTCCGTGTCGGGGGTTCAAGGGGGGCGAAGGGCCGGGTCAGCCCGAGGTGAGGCGGCGGGCCGTGTCCAGATCTGTGCGGATGCGTTCCACACCGCCCCTCAACTGGAGGAGATGGTCGGTACGGTTCTGCAGTTCGATGTTGCGGTGTGCGCGTCGCCCGGGGGTGCCGTAGATCAGGCGCAGCGCGGGCCCGCTGATGAGCAGGCCGATCACCGCGGCGAAGGAGACCACTGCGGCGAGCGCGGAGACGAGCGGGTAGTACGCGTTCTCGGCGATGAACTGGACCACGAGCGCGAGCAGGCCCCACTTGGAGACCTTCTTGACGCGCTCGAGGTAGAGCTGCCTTCGAGCGGCGTTGCTCAGTGCTTCGTGCTCGGCGGAGACGGTGGCGTAGCGCCCCTCCCACTCGCGCCGCTGCTGAGCCAGCGTGACCAGAGTGGGCACGGACCCGTGCACGGCCGCCGCGTACCCCGCCGCGGCCGGCTGTGCGGCCGTGGCGACCTTGGTCCACAGGATGTCGATCCACTCCCGCACACCGGGGTCCTTGCTCTCCGGCCGGGGCGGGGTGTCCGGACCGAGCAGGAAGGCCAGTACGAGGGCGGGATTGACGCCGGAGCGCACGTCGCTCCAGCCGTTGAGCGCGTCGGAGAGCTCTTTCTGGAACGCGATGCCCGCGCGCTCGGCGGCGTCGAGCCGGTCGGCCAGATGCTGGTGCTCGCCCGGGCGGCCGCTGTGGTGCAGCCCCATGGTGCGCAGGACCACGGGCCGGGCCAGCAGCGCCATCTCGTTGGCCTGCGGGGCGCCGGTCAGCACCGGCGCGGGGTCCGAGAACAGGTCGGTCAGGTGGTCGAAGGTGACCGTGCGGCCGCGGAAGACCGGCGGCAGGTCGGGCCGCGTCTGCGCGACGAAGGTTGCCAGGGCCAGGTTCGCGTCGGTCACCTTGCGCCGGAACAGGGCCCGGTCGACACGGGTGTCGCCGACATCGTCCGTGAGCCAGGCGCCGAGGGCATCGCGCTCGCCGGTGTCGGAGAAGACCCGCACCGCCTCGGTCCAGTTCTGCTGCATGGCCTCGGCGAGTGTACCGGGGTCCTCGTGGCGCACCCCGAGGAAGTGGTACGGGGGAACCCCGCCACGGTGGATCCATGCCCCGGAACCGGAGGGGACACCGTACCCACCGGAGGGCTGACCCTGTCCGTACGTGCCCGGGTCGGCAGGCGTGGACGGCGGGGCCTGGTGTCGGGCCTGTTCATCGGCCCCGGCCATGCGCGTGTAGGCGCGGGTTGGGTCGGCCTTCGGTGACGGGGCGACCCTGGTTCCGGGCACCTGTTCGGGGGCGGAGGCCTCCATCCGCGTGCGGTCGACGCCGACGCTTGTAGCGGCATCCGGGGAGGGCGCGGCCCCGGTCCGGTCCTCGACCTCGGACGGCTGAACGGTGGTGGGCGTCCAGCCTCCTGAGGACTGCACGGTCGTGGCAGCCACTGCACC
>NZ_ANBF01000264.1 GCF_000341025.1 Nocardiopsis salina YIM 90010
CACTCCCCCAGAACCGGGACCTCGACGGAGGCATAGTCGTTGCGCACCACCCAAGGGCGCCCGACCTCGTAGGGGCCGGGGGATTTTCTGATCCGGGTGTCGGTCCCGGGGACCCGCGCTCCGGGGGCCTCGGTGCCGGGAACGTCGGTGGTCACGGGGGCCTCCCGGGGATCGTGTGTACTGACGCGGACTCAGAGTAACCAACACCATCACCCAGAGTGTTGACTTGAATGCGTGTCGCACACCGAGGGGCGGTCCGCCACCTGAGGCAGGCCTAAGGGCAGGACCGGTCGGTCCGTCCCGCTCAGGGGCCCGCAGCGGCCGCCATCAACGCAGCACCCGCCCCAGGAGGCGGCGCCCGAACCCCGGGGCGGACCAACGGAGCTTGCGTTCGGCCCGCCGCGCGCGGGCCTCCAGCCGTTCGGTCTCGTTCCGCGCACGCTCCAGTTCGCGGCGCAGTTCCTCGGCGTTCATCCTCTCGAGTTCCCGGCGCTCCGACCTCTTGGCGTCCTTGCGCTCCGCCGACTTCTCACGCCTCCCGGATCCGCCCTCGGTCGCGGGCGCCTCCTCTCCCCCGTCCTCCTCGTCGATCACGAAGTCTGCACCGGGGGTCCAGTGGGTTCCGGCCACCTTCTCCACGACCCGGTCCAGGTCGGTGCCGTGGGCGTCGGGCTCCAGGTGGAGCGCGCGGGCGAAGGAACTGGCGCGTTCCATCCGCAGGAGCCCGCCGCCGGCCCGGGTTGCGCCGGGCAGGGGCGTGCACATCAGTCCGGCGCCCCTGCGGTCGAGCACGCGCACCATGTCGACCACGGCCGTGCGGGTCGGGTGGGAACCGGCCGGGGCATCGAGGCGGAACGGCACCCGCGGATCCCGTTCGGGGAGCGACTCGACGAAGCGCACACGGGGGTCGCCGCGGAAGGTCTCCTGCACGAGCCGCAGGTCGAGGCGGTCCTCGTCGAGCGGGGAACGGCGCCCGTCCCCCAGCTCCGACCACGGGCCGACGAGCCACATCCGCAGGTCCGGGGTGGTCCCGTCGAGCAGGGCGGAGGCGGTGGTGTCCACCGCCTCCAGGGTCTGGCCGTCCACACCCACGACCACGTCGACGTAGGGCACCTCCCAGAGGCGGTCGGGGCGCTTTCGCCGCAGGTGGAAATCGGGGACGCGGTTGGACACGTACGGCGATCGGAACCGGGAGCCTGCCTCGCGCCGTGTCTGCATCTGGGTGCGGCCCAGGTGCCAGCTGCTGGTGTCGAGGTCGGGAACGAAGACCGCGCCCTGCTGGTGGAGGCGGAAGGCGAACTCGGTGTCACCCCCGAGCACGAGCTCCGGGTCCAGACCCCCGGCACGGTCGAACAACGAGCGGTGCACTGAGCCGGTGGCGCCGATGAAGACCTTGTACGCCAGCCGCCCGGCGGTACGCAGCTGGTTGGACCTGTTGATGTTGCGTTCGATCCAGTGCGGGTCGGCGGCGGCGGGGTCGAACAGCTCGTCCGCGCGTCCGGCGGCGACCTCGTCGCGCACCTGCTGCGGGGTGTGCCGTCCCGGATC
>NZ_ANBF01000265.1 GCF_000341025.1 Nocardiopsis salina YIM 90010
CAGGGCTGTTTCAAAGTCGGGGGAGGTCGGTATCGGCGCTGGTCACGCGAGCCCGAGGAGGTCGAGTGGTCTGGTGAAGGCCTCATAGGACACCCAGCGGATAGCTGCGGGGATACTGCTCCGATCCAGCCCGGCCAACAACCCGATCGCCAGGTTGCGCAGCATCGCCATGTTCTGCGCCCCGTGCCCGGACCGCACCCGCGAGGCATCCTCTCCAAAGCTCACGTCCCGGACATGGTGCAGCGCCTCGATCTGCCAATGGCCCCGGACCAGACCCGCCAGCCGTCCGACGTCGGCCTGCTCAGCAGCGAGGCTGGTGACCACGTAGGCGTAGGTGCGCCGCACCTTGCCCGTAGCCAGCTCCTTGACCCACCGGTGCACCCGCACCACCTGCTTGGCGTGGGCGAACGCGAGCCCGGGTGCGGTCAGCACCTTGACGGTGCGTCTTTCTTCGCGCCCGTGTGCGCGTGAGGCCTCGGTGAACAGCCGGGGCGCCTGGGCCCACGGGAGTGCTTTGATCTGTCTGAACAGGGTGGGTTGGTTGGCCTTGACGGTGAAGACGTAGTGGGCTCTGCGCTCTTGGACCAGGTGCCGGGCGGTCTCGTTCCGGGTGTGCAGCGCGTCGGCTGAGACCACGCTGCCTTCGATGTCCAGGCCGGCCAGCAGGTCGGCCAGGGCGCTGATCTCGTTGGTTGTGTCGGCCACGCGGGTCTGGGCTGCGACCTGGCCGGCGGGGGTCATGGCGGCCAGCAGGTGCACCGCCCTGCTTTGGCGGGTGTGTGAGCCTCGGGCGCTCTTGCCGTCAACGATCAGTACGGCCAGGTCGGCGGCGGTGCTCATGCGGGTGAGCAGGGTGGGGTCGGTGCTGGTGAGCACGCGTCGGATGGTGGCGGTGCTGGGTGCCTGGCGCAGGCCGAGGGCGGGGTGGGTCAGGCGGGCGTCCAGCCGGGCCAGGGTGTGTTGGGGTGCGTTGGCTGCCCATTGGCCGATCGCGGCCAGGGAGCGGGCTCCGGCCAGTACCGCGCACAGGCTGATCAGGATGATGCAGCCCAGGTGGTGGCGTCGCCCGCGGCGGTGGCGGGGGTCGGCCTGTTCAACAGCGGGAGCGGACAGGGCGCAGGAGGCCATGGCAGACTGAGGG
>NZ_ANBF01000266.1 GCF_000341025.1 Nocardiopsis salina YIM 90010
AAAAAAGAGGGGCCCCGCAAAACAGGACCCCTCCCAAGAAAAACCGTGGCAGCAACCTACTCTCCCACCCCACCACAGGGCAGTACCATCAGCGCAAGGAGACTTAACGACCGGGTTCGAAATGAGACCGGGTGTGACCCTCCCACCATAACCACCACGGAAACCAAACACCCACACCCGAACAGGAAAACCCCACCCGAGCACAGGAAAACCGTGTGAACAGAATATGCGCGAACACCCAATTATCTGCAGCGGACAAGCCCTCGACCTATTAGTACCGGTCAGCTCCACCCCTCACAGGGCTTCCACATCCAGCCTATCAACCCCGTCATCTACAGGGAGTCTTACCCTCTCACGGAGGCAGGAGACCTCATCTCGAAGCAAGCTTCCCGCTTAGATGCTTTCAGCGGTTATCTCTCCCGAACGTAGCCAACCAGCCATGCCCTTGGCAGGACAACTGGCACACCAGAGGTTCGTCCGTCCCGGTCCTCTCGTACTAGGGACAGCCCTTCTCAAGTCTCCAACGCGCACAGCGGATAGGGACCGAACTGTCTCACGACGTTCTAAACCCAGCTCGCGTGCCGCTTTAATGGGCGAACAGCCCAACCCTTGGGACCAACTCCAGCCCCAGGATGCGACGAGCCGACATCGAGGTGCCAAACCATCCCGTCGATACGGACTCTTGGGGAAGATCAGCCTGTTATCCCCGGGGTACCTTTTAGCCGTTGAGCGACACCGCTTCCACACGCCGGTGCCGGATCACTAGTCCCAGCTTTCGCTCCTGCTCGACACGTCCGTCTCACAGTCAAGCTCCCTTGTGCACTTACACTCAACACCTGATTACCAACCAGGCTGAGGGAACCTTTGGGCGCCTCCGTTACTCTTTAGGAGGCAACCGCCCCAGTTAAACTACCCACCAGACACTGTCCCCGAACCGGATCACGGCCCAAGGTTAGATGCCCGAAACAGTCAGAGTGGTATTTCACCAACGCCTCCGTCACCACTGGCGTGGCAACATCCAC
>NZ_ANBF01000267.1 GCF_000341025.1 Nocardiopsis salina YIM 90010
CCCGGTTCGGGCATGAATGCGCCGAGGTCAGCGGGGTCGACCTCGAAGATCTCTCCTGGGTCGTACACGCCGGCGATTTCGAGTCCGTCCCACGGGCCGTTGACCAGCCATACCGTCACACTCTGCTGATCAGTTTTGCGTTCCATGTCACTCATAGTGACGACATGGAGGCCTTGAGTCCCATGCGGCGCGCCCGAGGTGTCGGACGCAGAGCCCGAACCAGAGCATGAACCGGGCACCAACCCGCCCAGCATCCCGGCGAACGATCCCCCAACGAAGACATGGAGGTGCCCTCGGTCGAGGATCAGATCGCTGACTGCACAGCACAATCCAGCGACGCGAACGGGTGCGAGCAGAAAATCCGCGACGGCATCGTCGATCAGCGGCACAGCTGGAGCGCCCCAGGGCCTTGCTCAGCCGGGCTCCGGGACACCTTGCTCCGTTCGGGCGTCGTTTCCTCCGCACCCCCGGACGCAACGACAAGCCCGCCCCCGCCCGCGGACAGGGGCGAGGCCAACGCCTCCGATCGGTCGCTTCCGGTCACCGGCGGCGCCCTGACCGGTCTCGTGCTCGCTGCTTTGGTCTCGACCAGTGCGGGTGGTGCTGCCCTCTGGATAGCGCGCCGCAGCCAGACATCCGCAACCGCAGGTGAGGACGACGCCTGATTCTGGGCTGACAACGAGGGCGCCCCACCACTTGGCGGGGAGCCCTTCTGTGCGTGTCCCCAGAGTCATGAGGATGCCGTCGACCCAACGGCCGCTCCATGCCGTGGGCAGGACACGGCTCCTCCCCCGAGGGGGCCACAACCCCTCCTGACCCCACGGCCGTGTCACTGGACGGCGAGAGGAAACAGGTCTGCTTTATTGATGCCGTGTCCTCGCACCTTCGTCGCTCCGCCACACGCGAGGGCACTGGGCCGAGTGTGGTCAACCGCGGCCCACGGGGCCGGTACCGCATGCCGCGCTGGTACCGGCCCCCTACCCG
>NZ_ANBF01000268.1 GCF_000341025.1 Nocardiopsis salina YIM 90010
GGGACGCTTCTATGTCAAGCGGCGGGCCCGTAAGCCCTCTGCCCGACTTCTCGGGCCTGCCGCTGCTGTTGATCAGCGACCATCGTCCGATACACCACATCGACCAGATGGCGCTTCAACGCCCGGTAGGCACCCTTCTTGCCCTTGTCTGCTTCCTTGGCCCGCACGAACTCCCGAGCCGGCCCCTCCACCCGGGCCTGGACCATCGCGATCGAGTGGAACGCCCGGTTGATCTGACGGTTGCCACCCCGGTGCAACCGGTGGCGCTGCCGACCCGAGGAGAACACCGGGATCGGCGCGCACCCCGCCCACCGGGCCAACTTCGCCGAACTAGAAAACCGCGACACATCGGCCACCTGCGAGATCAGCACCGCCGCCCAGACCACACCGATCCCCGGGATCGCCAACAGGCCCGGCGCCAACGGCCTGAGGCGCTCCTTCAACGCCCGCTCGCACTCAGCGATCCGGTCGATCAGCACCCGCAGCTCCCGGATCTGGTCGGCCAGCACGAAGCCCACGGCCCCCTCCAGGCCGGCCCGGGCGATCCGGTGCTCGAGCCGGTCCAAAGAGGTGCGGGTGGACAAACGCCCCTTTCCGGGGCTCAGGCCCGCCTCCAGGTGCAGCATCGCCATGAGGCGGTTGGCCAGGGCCACCCGGCGCTGGACCAAGTCCTCGCGCAGGTCCACCAGCACGCGCACCTGGCGCACGGCCGGGTCGATGCGGTGCACGGCCAGGTCGGGCTCGGCCAGGGCCGCTCGGGCCACCGCC
>NZ_ANBF01000269.1 GCF_000341025.1 Nocardiopsis salina YIM 90010
GCCCCTTGAGGAACATGGACTCGGTGCGCTCGGCGTAGTTCTCGAAGAACCCGGCCAGAGCGGTCTCCACGGGCGGGCTCTTGGCGTTCTCCAGCGCCATGTCGAGCCCGCTCGAGGTGGAGTCGATCACCTCGGACAGCCCTCCGCCCTCGGTGCCGAGCTGGCCGTCGTAGACGTTCAGCACCCCGTTGACGCCGTAGACGTCGATCTTCCAGGTGCTCACCGCTCACCCCCGGTCCTTCGGGCCTTGCCGGAGAGCCGGTCGGGGCGGAACAGGGCTCCGTCCGAGCCTTCGCCGTTCCAGGCCTCCGGGTTGTCCGCGTGGTCAGAGCCGTCGCGCGCGGTCGCGCCGTGGATCTGAGACTCGTTCCGCAGGTGGTGGTCCCAGGCGTGGGCGCGCAGCTGTTCCAGGCTGGACCGGGTGTCGTCGACGGCGCGGCGGTACCGGCGTCTGAGCCCGGGCTCCTCGGGGGCCTCGGCGGCCGCGGAACCGACGGGGGCAGGGGTGGTGGCCCCGTCCACGCCGGTCTCGTCGTGTTCCGGGGGATCCAGATCGAACTTCACGGGGGCTCCGTCCGAACGGGGGTGCTGTTTCGGAGACCGCGCCGTTGCGGTCGGTCATCACTCCGTGGGGGAAGACGGCACCTGTGGGCAGAAAGTTCACCGAGTGC
>NZ_ANBF01000270.1 GCF_000341025.1 Nocardiopsis salina YIM 90010
GTAGCAAGATCTACTGGGGATCATGGTGAGTGTCGGGGAGGGTTTCGACGGGAGCCGCCCTGACCGCGACGCTGGGGTGACTCAAGCAAGATCTGTCCGTCACGGACCTGACGTGGGACCTGTCCACCAGCGCTCGCAGGCCAAAGCCCCGCCCCTGGGAGTGACCTCATAGAAGCCTGTGCACAGTTCACTCACAGTAGATCTGTCCCCCAAGGGCAGGGCCCTGGCACTCGTCCCGTCCTCACTCGAGGAAGAACAGGACCCTGTCATGGTGACAGTGGGTATCGACCCGCACAAGCACATGCACCAAGCCGTCGCCCTGGCCCAGGACGGCACCCGCCTGGGCAAACCCCTGGCCACCGCCTCCGGGCCCCAAGCGGTGCACAAGCTCCTGGACTGGGCCCGGGCCCTGGCCCGGGGCGGGCCGGTGCTCTGGGCGATCGAGGGCGGCCCCGGGCTGGGCCGGGCGGTGGCCGATGCCCTGCTGGGGGCCGGCCAGCAGGTGGTGTGGGTGCCCACCCGCACCATGGCCTCCCACCGGCGCCTGAGCGGGCCGGTGGGCGCCAAGTCC
>NZ_ANBF01000271.1 GCF_000341025.1 Nocardiopsis salina YIM 90010
TTGCGGTGCATGCACAGAAGGTAAGCCGCGTGTAATCCCTCAGCCACAATGTGGTTCGAGTTGATACGTGCGAATCAACTTCGCGATAGTGTGCGGTGCATGCACAGCACTTCCCCATCGGCGTGGGACGCCCCCGCCCTCGCCGACGCGCTATGGCGCCTCCGAGATCGCGGATACAGCGCATCCGACCTCGCAACCCTTGCGGGCATCAGCCGATCCCAGATGAGCCGCTGGACATCCGGCGGCCACCGCCCCGGCTACGACGCCCTACGGTCCCTGACCGCCGCACTGTTGGAGGCCAACCCCACAGACGAGTACCGCGGCATCATCGCCGACCTGTGCGCCGCCGCCGGCTACCCCGGAATCGCCAGCGACCTCGGCGCCACATCACCCGACGACGAGACCGACGAGACGACCGAGGAGGTGACCTCCCCCTACACGGGCGCCGTGTTCCGCATCGTCAAGAACCTAGAGATGCGTGCCGAGGATGCCGGCCTCTCCGAGGAGGAGGAGCGGGAGATGATCGAGCGCGCCATGGTCGAGGC
>NZ_ANBF01000272.1 GCF_000341025.1 Nocardiopsis salina YIM 90010
CTACTCAATGTAGTACGTTCACTGACAGCCGTGCTACGCGGGTGATGCGAGGTCAGAGTGACCTTACCAATAACCATCGTGCGACGGGTAGTAGCTTCTCAAGGCCGCCCCAGAAGAAGGCACTATCGGGGAACCGTTCCACCTGAGACTCCGTCTGAGCTATGGTCATCCCACGACCGCGCACCCCCGCTCACGCACGGCGTGACTCGCGGCTCCCGCTCCGCCGCTCCATCCCCTTTTTCACGAGACCGGAGCTTGTCATGACCTATCCCCCGAACCCCGTCGGTGGCCCCGCCCCCAAGCAGGGCATGTCGACCGGGAAGAAGGTCGCCCTGTTCGGGTGCGCGATCCCCTCGGGTCTGCTCCTGCTTATGGGCGGGTGCATGGCCGCTGTCGTCGGTACTGATAACGACACGCACACCATCGAGGACACCACCACGGATGCGGATGCCGAAGTGGCCGATGAGGTTGCCCAGGAGGGCGAGACCGCACACGCTCTGGGCGAGACCTTCGAACACGGCAACTTCACCTTC